>JAJBAW010000005.1 GCA_020532545.1 Candidatus Cloacimonadota bacterium
TCCTTCCGATCGAGGGTGCTAAATTTGACGGCAAAGAATGGCACGACGATGGGTTTACTGCCACCCCCCTGCGCACCCGCAAGGGTACGGTGAGTAAATTTGCGGAGACGTATCGTGGGCCGCTGATTCAACCGGCGAGTACGAATAAGGTAACGTGTCGGAAGAGTAATCCGGTGGATACGACGAATATCACGAAGGTTGGCGATGCGGCCGCTGTTTTGTCGGTGGTGGATGACTCGGCCGCTCTGGCTTCTGCTGGTCTGGATAATATCTGTACTAGTGGCAAGGTGTATAAGTTAGATAATACCGAGGGAATAACCGAAGCCCGAGTAAATATCTCAGGCGCATCAGGTAGCATAAACCAACACTGGCTAGGCTGTCACATTCGCATGACGGGATGCGAAGCAAACTACCCATCTCTTAGAATTTCAGCTGGTACAGCTGTGCCGGGGTATGATTCGTCTGTTTCAACAGGGTATATCCGTAAAACTATCGGCTATTCAGAGGTGTCGTCGTCAGCTATTCTCCAAGTGTGGGCTCCACCAGGAGCAATCGTCTACTTCATCCTCCCCCAACTCGAAGAAGGTGCGTTCCTCACCAGCCCCATTTGCAAGGACTCCACCGGGGCAGACCCTTTAACCTCTCTCACCCGCCCCGCTGCCAACCTGACCCGCCCCACGGCAGGGACGGCTTTAGCTGCTCAAAATAACTTTGCGATTTATGGCAGGGTGATTCCGAAGGCTGGAGGTGGTACTAACGTCAAGGTTTTTTCAACAGGCTTCCCTACGATGAACTTCATTGACGTGGGTAAAGGTGCCGAAACAGATTTCGAGCTTGTGAAGCGTATCAACTCAGGACCCTATATCATCGCAAAGATAACGCCTTTTGTAGAGGCAGCCAATACCCCCTTTGAATACATCGCCTACCAACACAGTGTTCACGGCATGGGTATCATGGTGAAAGAAGATGGAGGTGCATGGTCTACATGGGCCACCAACCCCAACACGCAAGACGCACCGATAGCTGCAACATACCAAATCGGCGCACGGAACAACTCCAACCACTTTGCGGCCAATTATCCGTTTACGAAGATTATCAAAATCCCGGCGTCGGTCGAGCCGCAAGCATGGTTGATGGACCAACTGAGCAAGGGGAGGATATAACATGGAAGACAAAGTAACCGCTATCCTCAAACTCAAACCGCCCTACGACGCCGACCCCGATGCAGCTATCCGCGAACTGGCGCAATTCTCCCTTGACAATTTCGGGGAGGGTGGCAGACCGGACGAGGCGTGTTTTGAAAACCGCTGTGGCTATTGCAATACGCCAGTATCCAACGGCTATGTCCGTGTGCTGATCGGCAAGGCGTATGGCGTCGCTCTGGAATACATCGAGGCCAATTACGACAACCCGATAGCCGAACTGGTGCGCGTCGAGTGGAACGGACAGGACCGCGTGCCCGTCGAGCAGCCTGTCCTTGATGAAGACGGCAATTCCACGGGTGAGATGGAAACGGTTTACGTCGAGCAACTGTTCCAAACCGGCACACAGGATGTGCTTGACGAACAGGGCAACGTGATTGCCACCACGCCCGTTTATTTGGTCAGGTTTTAGTAGATTGCGTTTTTTTTTTTGTTTTGCGTACCTGTGGCATTTTTTCGGGGGCTAAGTGGCAGATCTTTTAGAGCAGAGTTACCGTGAGACCGTACCTCAGCAAGCGTCTTCCTGTAAGCATGAGGGGGTGATCGCTACGTTGTTGGAGCGGGAAAAGTCTTCCAAAGAGGCGATCACCGAGGTTAAGGAGGAGTACCGCTACTTTCGTCAAACCATGGAAAAGCAGAGTGAACTGCTGCAGAGCATGGTGAACAACATGACGGAATTGAAGGTTACGAACCTTAATATACAGCAGATGGCTACGGATCTGCGTCGGGTGGATACCAACGTCTCCTGCCTGGGTAAGGAGTTGCAAAAAACCAAGGCTACTCTGTCCGCTCTGGATAAACAGGTCATGGAGAATGTCTTTATCTTTGATCGGGAGAGCCGTGAGCGTGACTTACGCCTGGAGCAGCTGATTTCGGATGCCGTGGCGGCTCCAGGCAAGGATACTCTGGCGCACTGGTCTAAAACCAAGATTTCCTTGATTGCGTCTTTGTTGGCATCCATGACCACTTTGATAGTATCAAAAATGCTCACATTAGTAGGGAGAGTGTAATGCTGACCAAAGAAGCCTGGGGGTGGGCGGCAAAGACCCTGAGTAAAGCTCCCGGGGTGTTAAAGCAGCTCGGCAAGCAGTCGGTTAAGGATACGTTTTCTCCTATCTCCATGGGCATCCATGGGCTCACCTTGGCCAGCGGCATGGATGGTGCCACCAACAGTGTAGGAGGGTTTCTGGGAGGCACCCTTGGCTATAACGCGGCGACTCGTCTGACTCGCAAAATCCCGGGACCGGGGTGGTTGCGGGGAGGCATCAATCTGGTGGCGGGGACTCTGGCCGGCATCAAAGGGAGTACCTTGGCCAATAAAGTGACCAATCGCCTCCCTCAAGGTTACAAGCGGGAGCTGCCCCTGGCCCTGCGCCCTTACTCCAATTAAAATAAAATTTTCTAATTTTATTCTTCACTTAAAAATTTCTTCAATATTCAAGCAGGGTCTTCCACTATTTATTAGTGAGGAGCACCTGCTTGGCACGAGCTCTACGTAAGGTGGAGCTTCTCCTCTTATTTGGCTTTTTGTTACATCAAACACACCCATAAGGAGTTACCCCCAATGGACAAGCTTGCTTTTGTCAAGGTAGCCGAGGTTTCCGGCGTTATTGCCAGCCTGGCTGAAAATGAAATCGTGAAAATTGCCTCTGCGGAAGATTTCGACGCCATTGTCGATGCTGTTGCAGAGGACCTGCCCACCCAGTACGGGATGGACGATGTTCTGGCCAAAACGGCGGAAGTCATGGAGTACCTCTATGACAACGGCTATGGCGAAGGCCTGGAGAAGGACGCCGGAGAAGTCGATGAGCAGGAAGCACTGGCTTACATCGGTCAGCTGACTCTGGCCAAGGAAGCCGGCGAGATCTCGGAAGTTGACTTTGCCAAAGAAGCCAATCGCGTGGTGGATGCTCTGCGGGCGGCTGGTGTCCGGGCGGGCGCGGCGGGCAAGGATTTCGTAGGAGGCCTCTCGGGAAAGAAACTGCGTCAAACCCTGAAGGGTAACAAGGCCTTCAATGAGATGTTTACGGCCAAGAAAAAGAACCTGGATGACACTCTCAGCGGGGTGTTTGGCAAAGGCAAATCCAAAGTAAAAGCCGAGTATGCCAAGGGCCGCGTCGCTGACATTATCAAAGGCCTCAAGGGGGCCGGTGTCTCCAAAGGCTCCCTGAAACCTGGGGTTAAGCAGATCGCCAAAACCTACGGCACAGTAGGCCTGGCAGGCGGCGGTATTTACGGCGCCAACAAACTGCGCAAACGCAAGCAGTAAGTATTCGGGAGATACTCGGGGAGAGGACCTATTCTCTCTGGGTATCTCCCCTTTACCTAAGGCTTCTGGGAAGGAGCAGGCATGGATTGGTATAACGTAGGCATGGAAAAGGTGGCTTTTCTCGGAGCCGGCAGGGCCTTTGTGTCTTCGGCTATCCGAGGGGTTAAGGCGTTACCTCGTGTAGCTAAGAATCTGAGAGTGCCTACCAACAAAATGTCTCCTTGGCAGTATGCGCAGCAAGCGGCAACCACACAGCAGGGCTTCCGTAATAAGGCGAGCACCTTTTATCGGTCTCTGAAGGATTCCGCTGTCCGTGGCCTTGGCAGGGACCAAGTACAGGGTCTACGCAACCTTGGCCGTGCTGGCAAGTACACCGCTTACACGGGAGGCGGACTCTACCTTGGCAACAAGGCCTTTGGCAGCAAACGTAAGGATGCAGAGCAGGCTCAGCAGTATCTAGCTGCTTACCTTCCCCAGGCTTATCCTAGATATTTTCAAAGCTAACTCCCACTAAAGGCTTCTTTCATGGCTTTCACTCCCACCGCAATGTCCATGGGTGCAGGCATGCCTCCGCAAGGCCCTCTTCCTGTGCAGCAGCCCTCCAGTGAAGAGCAGCTTTTCAATCGCCGCTTCTCGGACCTGGCTTTCCGCACTTTCTCTGCCAAATACCCGGAACTGTCTCAAAGTGTAATCACCTTCAAGACCGTGGATTCGGATATTGAAGAGGGTAAAGCAGTCGGAGCCTTTATTCTACAACGCGGCAACGATCTGGCCTATGTGCCTGTCCTGCTGCATGGAGGAGAGATCGTTTCTTGTGAGATGGTGTACAACAAGCAGGAGGATACCCTGCGCCCACTCAGCAAGGAAGAGGTCCAGGCCCTACTTTCGGAGAATCTGACAGCTCCGATGAAGATGGCTCCCAAGTCATACACCGTAGACCGTTCGGAGCCTGTCTTCGATGCCATGTTCCGGCCCCCTACCCGTTCCAAAGTGCTGTTTGCTTCTGCGGAGGCCTTCCTGGAGGTACCTCAGGCGGCTCGCAAAGCCCTGTTTTCTTATTTTGAAAGTCGCCCGGAATTGCTGGCCAAGATCGCGTCGTTTTACCCAGTGGAAGCTCTGGCCCGTAAACTGGTGCAGCCTTCGCCCGGAGCCAAGACAGCGGCAGAGCATTCCTCAATTCTCCCCGAAGTGATTAAACTTTCGGAGCTGACGCAGGAGACTGCGGCTTTCCTGGATGCTGACCAGAAGCAGGAAATCCTGCAGCATGGGTACCTGATTACCAAGCAGGCTGCTAATCAGGATCAGGTCTCTTTGGCTACCAAGACCGCTAAAGAAGAAATGGTGGACGGACTGTCCTTGGTTAACCTGGATACGAAAACCCCCATGTACGGAGTCGCCAATCTGCTCAGAATGGAGGGCAGTACGTTGACTTTGGAACCTGCCCTGGTTTGCGGTGCCAACGTAGTGACGCGCAAAGGTACCGTCCCTGTACTTAGAGGCCTGGTACTTTCAGGGTATGAAGATGGCATTACCGAGGATGTTCTGAGCTATTTTGGGGCTATACCCTGTGAGCAAGCCGCGTCCCTGTATGCTTCTCAGGGGGTGCCTAAAGAAGAAGGACACGCAACCAGCTACTCAAGCAAGCGTAGGAAGCTGATTACTTTTTATCCGACACGGCGTGGGACCTACAAGGCGGCCAAACAGTCGATTGTTTCTTATTCAGACCCTCCGAAGGTTACCTCCGGTAATGGAGAATTGTCCATCGAGTACGCGGGGGATATCCTTCGTTTTGTTCCTTATCTGAAGGGGACCTGCATTGAAGGTGCTCTTTGTTCAGAGGTAGAACTGAGTTCTTATTCTTTCCAAGCGGAGAGGTTTTATCCTCTGGAATCCCGCGTTTTGGCTGCGCGTGAAGATAATCGGGCCTACCTGACTTCCTTGGATGCTGTCCATAGAACGATTATGCTGCTGGGCAACCGGGTGCGCATCCTCAAAGACGGCCCGGACTATTCCTTGCTGGATTCCCGTACGGAGAAGACGGCTCGTTTTTCCGATCAAGGAGAAGTCGTCAAGTATCTGGTAGCCGTAAAAGGACTGACCAAAGAAGCGGTGGCGCAGGCGCTCAAGGAAAAGGATATCCTGCTGCTGCAGAAGCACGCGGAGCATCCTTACACCTACTACCCGGATCAGGGGCAACCTTCTCTGGAGCAGCCTCAGGCCGAAGGATTGGAACAGGCTCCTGACTACGAGGTAGACGAAGAGGCTCTCTCCCCATTCACGGATCTTGGAGATGAGGATCTCTTGGATACCGGTATGCTGGCCGCCCTTTCTGGAAATCAGGATATCAAGGAGCTGCTACTGGACTTTGCCCCGCACTTCGAGGATACCGTCACACACCTGGGAAAAGCTATTTTGGTGTTTTCCGGGCACAGGAAAGAGCTGCAGGAGCAGTACGGACGGGAGCAGTACCTCGGAGTAGTGATCAGCCTGCGTAAAGCATTTCAATTGTTAGGGCGTATTCTGTGGGATCTGAAGAAAATCGTGCAGATGCACTAAGGAGCCTTTTCTACCGCACTTGCTATCTCTATGACTATTACCGAGGCACTAATGGCGCGGGCACTGCGAGTGCAGGCGGATCTCCGGAAAAGAGATGAGCCCTCCGCAGACTACACCCCGGCCATGAAAGAGTATTTTGACTACCGTAAGGTAGGGGTGCTTCCTGGTACTCCCATGCGGGTTGCTTTGAGGATTTTTTCCGATCCCATTCAGAAAGAAATCTGTGAGGCCATGCTCCTGGCGGAAGCTTCTCCAGAGGATATTGAGGAGGCTTTCAATATCCCCAAAGAGGGGATGGAGATTTATCGTGAGTTGTTCTTCGATACCAAGGCATTTGTCACCAAGCTGGACCGTATCAGTTACATTGAAAATTACGCAGATGCTTTCGGCAAAGATTTGAAAGTGCGGGCTTTTTCCCTGGGCCCGGAGTTTGTTTATTTCAAGTACGGAAACCTTCTTCCGAAAACGGACAAGCAGCGGGACCTGGTCAAGCGCATGTTTATGAGCAGTGCTTATCGGGCCATGGAAGCCAACTTCAATCCGATGAACTCCCAGGTGAGCAAGCAGGCTCTGGAGTGGTCGAAAAACATGTTGAAGGCCTATGAGGCCCTAGAGAAGCTGCTCAGCCAGGAAGGTGTTGGCAGTGGAGATCTGGTGCATTTCCTTTTGAATTACAAAGAGCAGACTTCCGTCGGGGTAGTGGCTACCCAGTCTCTTGTCAGCAAAGAAGACATTATTTAGTGGAAGGAAGACCTATGTTTCTGGAAGCAACTTCCCGGAATTTTGACCGCTTGGGAGAAGAGGCTGTTTCGTTGATGGACCGCTCGGGAGTAACTCTGACGGATGCCGTGGTGCAGATCGCCAAGCGGGAGAAGCTCAATCCTGTGGAGATTGAACGTCTGGTACAACGGGCGAACACGGCAGCCACTCTGCAAGTCCTGGGATCGGAGCATGGCGGTTCTGTGGAATTTGAGCTGGCGGAGTACAAGCCGGTAATGACTCATCTGTATCCAAAGCAACCGGAAGGGTCGAAGACTTCCACGGGAACCTCGGTAAAGACTGCCGGTGAAATCCCCCTTGAGCTGCCGAACCTGCGCCGAAGAGCTCAGGTGCAGGAACATAAAGTGCAGCTGCCTATTTTGGAAAAGACCGCACAGGAGAATACTCCACCCCTGCAGCGGCAGGTGTTTCAGGCAGCACACAAAGTAGAATCGCTGCGACAAGAGAAGCTGGCGTGTGAGTTGCGTATTCAGCAAGGTCTGGATTACCTGCTGTCAGAATTTTCCAAAGTGCGTTGCCCGGATTTTGGCAAATTCGCTGCAGAAACGTACTCTCTTCATGGGAAAGGGGCTCTTCCGGTACTGACCAGTCTGGCTCAGGCGCTGCGTGAACCCCAGGATTTCTCTAAAACCGCGGCGATTATCGATGATCGTACAGAGCTGCATACCCAATTCAAAGGCATCCTTTCAGGATTGATGAGCTTGGTAAAGGTAGCTAAAGACTTTACCGAGGCCACCCTTACTTTGAAGGAGCAGCGCACTGCTCTGCGAGAGGCCGCCCGATGCTGACCAAGGAAGCAGCTGTTTATCTTAATAAAGAAGCTGCGAATCTCCCGGAGACCCTAAAGCAGTTAGGGATCTGGGCTGGAAAAGGGGTACGTAAAGGCTACGAGGTGGCAAACTGGCTGATACGAAAGCCGGGAGCGGGGCTGTACAGGAATGTTGCAAAACCGGCAGCGGGCGCTGCTGTAGCTGCTTCCAGAGGAGCAGGCAATTTTGTATACCAGCACCCCACGGTGGGTTTGCCCTTGCTGGCTACAGGGATGTATGCCGGGTACAAGACACCTGGAAGGTTGCGTAAAAACCTGCTGCATACGGATCCGAACATGGGTTTCACCGAGTACCGCAATTCTCCTCTCTTTGGCATCCCCAAGTCTCCTCTTATCGGGCCGACTACGCGTATTGAATATCGTAACCCGGTAGCTCGCCAGGTGGCGGAAAAATATCCTCTCTACTATTAAACCTTCTGTATTGGAGCTTTTATGAAGACCCCTTATTTGACCGGTCTGCACAAGGTCGCCTCCTGCGTCAAAGTTGCTTTCTCCCCCTTCCAGGTAAATAACCAAGGCATGAAGGCTTTGCACCCTGGAGTAGGCCCTGGGATGAGTTTGGCTCTGCTGACCGGCTTTGCTTTGGCTACCAAGATAAAACAGCTTAGGAACAGCATTCGTCACAAGGCCATTCTCGAGGATTTGATAGCCACAGACCCGATTATCAAGCAAGCCCCTCGAGAGCAGGTGGTGGAGGCCTATGCCACCATATACCACCTCGCTCCGAGAGTTGCCCTGGAGAAGCAGTTGGTCCGGGAAATCCTGCAGCATGTGGTGAAATTCGGGCGTATGGATATGCAGACGGTGAAGATGCTTACCGATACAGAGAAGACCGTCAAGGACATCCACTCCGTCTCTATGCCGAATTTTCCGAAAATATTTTAAGCCCCTGTTGAGTGGAGGCGGTATGTATTCTTGTTCTGCTTTTTTATCTGAGCAGCCTTCTTTGCGGGAGGCCTTTGAAAAAATAGGGGAAGCCCTGTACCAACGACGAGCTTTCACTAAAGACGCGCAAAAGGCCCTGCAGGCTATTGAGTACCTGGAACGGGAAGGCGTGAAGCTATGATCAAGATCGTTGAGCTGGGCTGTGATGTTCCGGAAACCGGGGAAGCCCGCGTCTCCCTGCTTGGGAATGGGAGTTTGATTAAAACGGCTTCCAACGATATTCAGAAACAGTGGGAGACCTTGAAAAAGGAGGAGGGAAAGGCCTACCTGCATGTGATCGCCATGACGGATTCGGAGAAGTATGGTCCCAACAATAATGGGGATTTCTTCTATGGGGATGACTTGCGCAAGTACCACCCGACCTTTGTCTCCAATGCGCATTTTTATTTGCACCATGTGAATAAGGATCCGAAAAAATCCATTGGTCGCCCCATTTTTTCCTTCTACAACGAGCCCATGTCCCGGGTGGAGTTGATCATTGAGATTGACAAAACCAACCCTATGGCAATGGGTGTGGTGGAGAAGATAAAAAAAGGGGAGGCAATCTACGTCAGTATGGGGGTCAAGGTTTCCCATGACGTTTGCTCGATTTGTGGCAACAAAGCTAAAACACGTGCGGAGTACTGCTCTCACCTGCGCTATAACATGCGCAAAATTCTCCCGGATGGTCGCCAGGTATATGCCATCAATCCCGCTCCGCTTCATTTCTTCGACATCAGCGACGTCAACCGTCCGGCGGACCGTGTGGCTTGGGCGTTACAAAAAGCCGCCAGTCAAGGATCTTCTTTTTTTGTAGAGGGATCGATGAAAACCTCTGCGGAACTTGGAGAGGATTTTGAACTTCAAGAGGCCTGCCTGCAGGGGTTGACGAAGCTTTCCCAGATGATCAAACAGGTTGAAGGGGAAGGAATTCAGGGGGACCTGGGGGATGGCAAGCTGAAAGCTTTGCATAAGCTTAAGGAAACGTCCAAGGCGGAGCTGGAGTATCCGGTTCTTGGGGGCAAGGAATTGGAGGCTCTGCAACTTTCTCCTGGAGGGATTCTCCGCAGCATTCTGGGTAATGGAGTAGCTCCTTCCCTGTCGGAATTGGCTTATGCTTCTGGCCGGCATCACCTTGGTGAGGATTTTTCGGCAGAACATATTCCCTTGATGCTCAGGCTGCTTCCCGCAATCTTACCCCTACTGATGCAGCATCCTCGGACTCTTATGCCTCGGGCTCTGAGTATCTTTGGCGACTATCAAGGAGAATTGGATACTCCGGAAGTGGTGGTGAGGGTCACAAAGATTATTCAGCCCGTCGCCAGACGCCGGGCTCTGATTATCAAGCAGGCCTGTACTTCTAAGGAATATGCAAAGCTGGCTTCTGACGTTTATCAGGCTCTGCAAAGTACCCATTTTCGGGCAGCGCCTGGCAGCCAAGTAGAAGGTGCAACAGCATTTCTGCGCAGTAAGTCAGAACGGGGCTGGTCCAGCGTCGGACGCCCCATGAACGAAACCTTCCGAGTGCAGGACCAGAATGGCCACGAACTGGTGGCTTCCCGGCAGGGCATCCTCGCCGCCCAGGAAGCCCACGGCAGCGCCAAAATGGTTACAGGCCTGTTCGGCGCCCTGGCGGGTCTGGCCGCCCTTGGTGCTGTCACGGTGGAACCGTCCCTGTTTGGCAAAGTGGTAGCCCCCTCGGCACTGGGCTTCCTGGCCTACAAACTCCTCAACGGCTCGCCGCATCCCCGGGTGGAAACCGCTGAGGGTGGAGAGATTCCGGTCAGCACCGTCTTCTCCAAAACCGCGGTACAGCAGCACAACCTTGCCCCGTTGATGGGTATGTCGGTTCCCGCAGCCCTGGGGTTGGATTACCTCTACAACCGGCATCTCAAGTACCGGCAGCATCCCATGCCGGAAGCCGAAATGGGCAGGACCCGCAGAGCTCTGTACAAGGGTGGGAGGTTTGTCACGGACAATCCGGTGACCAGTCTCGCCGCGGGAGGCATCGCAGGGACTCTGCTTTCCTTCGGAGGTAGGGATTTTTTAAAAGCCCTTCGTAATCTAAAAAAATAGAGCCCTTTTTCAAGGGCCCTATCTTCGGGCAGAGTTCAGTAGTACATGTCCGGGTGCTGATCCGGATGCAGGAAGTAGAAAGCTGCTCCTACTGCTACCAGACCAAGTGTGAATAGAGGTAAGTCAATTACGGCGTACCCGGTATATCCTTCCCAGCCCTTGTCCTCTTCTTCCTCTGTCTGCCCTTGCCACCATTTTTTCATACCATGCTCCTCACTGATTTCGCCCGGCGAAATTGCCGGGCTCAGTGAGAATTAGTTTAATACTTCCTTATACCAAAATCTACACCATTTTTTTTATTAATAAATAATCTGAGCTTACTCATTATTTAGTATAGAGGAATGATTTTCTTTCCTCCGCTTGGACTCGGTACCTGCACACACCTCTCTTCTTGTCGAGTTCTTTCTGTAGTCGAACAATCCTTCCCAGGAGCACTTAATAATGAAAACCCCCATTTCTTTGTCCAGCATTATTGAAAGCTTTACCAAGGTAGCCGAGGAGGATGTGCTTTCTCCGGAGGAAGCACAAGAGGTTCCGGAAGATGAGATCCCGGGCCAGGAAGGTATCCCTCCGGCACAGGAAGACACGGAAGAAGCTCTGGTTGGGGCTGCCAAAACTGTGGTGGAAGCGGACGCGGCTCAGGAAGAAGCTTTGGCTTTACTGAAGGAACTGGCGTTGGAAGCCGCCTCGGTGGATGACGCTCAGATCGCTAAGGAAGCCATGCTGCATGGCAAGGTGATGGCGCACAGCCTGTTGCAGGAGATGGATAAGGTAGCCGCTCAGCGTACGGCCTATCAAGTCACGGAGGAGATGTTGGCAAGTAAAGCACAAGAGGATTTCGAAGCCTTGTCGGGCATCACCAAAGCGGCCTTTGACCTGACCAATGACTACCTCGCCAAGTGTGCTGCAGAAGACACCGACGAAGTGGGTGAAGGCAGTACGGAAGAAGACGCGGACGAGGGCATCGACACCGAGACTGAGGATGACGACGTCGAGGAGATCGAAAAGGATGCAGCAGAACTGATGGCTCTCTGTAAACAGGCGTATGAAGAGGCTTTCTTCGGTACAGGAGATTACCTCGCCAAGTGTGCTGCAGAAGACACCGACGAAGTGGGTGAAGGCAGTACGGAAGAAGACGCGGACGAGGGCATCGACACCGAGACTGAGGATGACGACGTCGAGGAGATCGCCAAAGAGGCTTTCGATCAAGCATTCTCCCTGACCAATGAGTACCTCGAAAATCTTGGGTAAGCCTATGTCCTCCGACCCTAATGCTCAGGCCCAAGCCCTGCTCAAGCAGGCCAGTACGCTTCTGCGCAAAGCCGCAGAGGACTTGCCGGTAGAGGGCTTGGAGAAGCACGCCTCCGGGAATCTGCTTTTTCTTTCCGGAGGACATGCCATAGACCTTACCGCGCTTAAGGAGGCCGTAAATGCAAGACGTCTTGCGTAAAACCGCGGCCAACCTCCGAAAGGTGGCTTCCACTCTGCCTGTTGGGACTTCCTTGGCCAAGGTTACTCCGTTGGATTCGGAGCATATTTTAAATCTTTTTAAGTTCGCATGCAGGAGTTCCCGATGAGTTTATCCAACACCAAGCAACAGCTTTTGTCTCTTGCGGACAATCTTGACGCCTTGGCAGAGGAAGTCGGTAACGGCGGTGTCCGTAAGACCGCCTCTGCAGTGGACTTCAGTTTCGATTTTGGGAGTGTAAGCCCCGTAGTCACGTCAGGTGCTTCCGCTGAACAAAAATTCCTGGCCTCGCTTTTTGGCAGAGACTCTTAGCCGCGGCTCGGAACAACTTCACAACGTAATCTCTTCAGGAGGATTCTCACATGTATCAGATTGTAAAAGGCTGGCCTTCCAATGCCGCTCTCGACGAGAACGTAAAAGCGGCCACCGGGCAGACCATCGTGGAAGGGCAGGTCATTACCAAAGATTCCGATGGAGCCGCCGTCGTAGCGTCCCTGGCCGCCGGGGATGACAAGACCGCGTACTTCGTTATTGGCAAGGAAACCCTCACCGGCACCTTCACTGGTCTTACCGGCAAGTTCATCGCTGAAGTGGATGCGGATCACTTGGCTGCTGCGGTATCGACGTACGCCATTGATGAGCTGCTTACTGCTACCACGGGCAAATTCGCGGCTCTCACTGCGGGGGCCCCGGAGCAGGCTATCGCAAGGGTTGTCGGCAAAGACGCTGTCAACGGCAAACTCCGCGTCATCTGGCTCGGTTAATCTTAAGAGGAGTTGTATCCCATGAACGTAGAAACTACTCAGGTGAGTGCGGAGCTGATCAACGCAGCTTTTGTTGAAAAGATCGAGAACGGTCAGATCAAGGAAGCTGAGGAAGCAGCCACTGCCTATATTCGTCAGAAACTCTATGAAGAAGGTGTATTGCGGCGCCTGTTCGAACCGCGCACGGTTACTTCGGATGAACTGGATCCGGAAGTGGAAAGCGACCGTCCTTCCAAGCTGTGTGAAATCGAACCGGATGCCCCCAGTGCCACTTTTGTAAACTTCAAAGGCACAGGGGATCGCCGGTACTTCGAGGGCAAGCGTTTCCGTGTGCCCTTCGGTAAGGTGGAAAGCACCCGTGAGGCGAAAAACAAATTCGAGCTCATGTCGATCCGCATGCCGATCATGGATTGGCTGAAGGACAAGCATGTCAAGTCGGTCCAGAATGAGGAAGACTCCTATTTCATGGGCACCATTAACGACATCGTTGGGGCTGCCGCCGACCAGCGCACCACCGCAGCAGGCACCGATTCGTACAAGGACGCCTTCGTGCTGGGCCTCAAAGGGATGACTCGGCTGCGCCTGCCGGTGGGCAAAGTCCTGATGCACAAAAATACCTACCTGGAGAGCATCAAGCTCAAAACCGACGAGATCGGCTTTGCTCCCCAGGAGAAGCGGTTCAATGAGGGCGTCGAGCAGGAAGAAAGCTTCCTCGGGTACCCGGTGGTCACCACCATCAAGGACGACATCGTAGCCGAAGGTAAGCTGTACTTCTTTGCTCCTGCAGATTACTTCATCAAGTTCTGGTTGCTGCAGGACGCTACCCTCTTCATGAAGACGGAAGCAGATATGTACTACTTCCATACTTATGAGGCTCCGGGCGTGGGTATTGGTAATACCCGTGGTGTGTTCTGTGTCACCCTGGCCTGATCTCTTTAAGGATCAGGTCCGTTAGAGACTGAGGGGGCCGGGTCGCAAGGCCCTGCCCCCTTTTTGTTGTCCAAACTCTAGCTAGTGGAGCAAAGAAATGGCGAGCGAAACAGCGACTCTTACCAACGTGTCTCCCGACCCGTTGTCTTTCGGCCCCTACACCCTTAACCCTTCCGCCACGTTCGATACAACCGACAAGGTTCTTACTGACGCAACCCTGAAGGCCATCCACTACTTCATCAACAGCGAAAAGATCACTGTGAATGAGGGTGGCACGGTCCTGACCCCTTTTGTAGGCCCCAAAGGCCCCTCTGGGGACAAAGGCCCGACTGGGGACAAAGGCCCCACTGGGGACAAAGGCCCCACTGGGGACAAAGGCCCTGATGGGGACAAAGGCCCGACTGGAGATCCGGGCTAATAGAAACTGAATGGGAGGGGGAGAGGGAGTTTCCTCCCCCTACCAGATATTAATTTTTTTATTATTCCATACAAGGAGAAGTAAGCACATGGCTCAGGTCAAAAATATTCACATGGACCCCCTGGCCGTAGGACGTCACACCGTGGCTCCAGGCGAGGTCATCGATACGGAAGGCATTTCCCGAAGCCCGCAGGCCCTGGCCGCCCTGCACTACTTCGTGGGTCGGGGCTACCTGACTATGCTCGAAGGGGAACTGCCTACTGTCAAAAAAGCGGACCCTGCTCCGGCCTCGATGGAAGCCCAGGTCGAAATCCAGGCCGAACCTCAGGCCGAAGCCCCGGTCGAAGAAGCTCCGGCAGAAGAAGCTCCGGTCGAAGAAGCTCCGGTCGAAGAAGCTCCGGCAGAAGAAGCTCCGGCAGAAGAACCTCCGGCAGAAGAAGCTCCGGTACGCAAAACCCGGAAATCCAAGAAGTCTGAATAAGGAATATCCCTATGGCACTAACCGTCGAAGACATCCGTGTTTTTTGTAAAGATATTCCGGAGTTGAACATCCTCCTGGAAGGGGAGACACAATCTTCTGACGATCTTATTACCCGTGCCATACGGCTGACTGTCAGTGATTTTAACAGCTATCCCCCCGCAACCCAGTTTTCTGCAGAGGATTTTCCTTCGGAATCTACCATGCTTTTCGGAGTGCAGCATTACCTTGCCCTGGCGGAGGCTGAACGGCAGCTACGTAACCAAGTCAATTTCGCTGCACAGGGAGTAAATGCTGGGATTGATGATAAGCACCCTCAGTATCTACAGTTGGCAGCTACCTACAGACAGCTTTTTTTGGATAAGACGCGGGAGCACAAGGTGTTTTTGAACATGCAACAGGCTTGGGGTGAAGTCTATTCACCTTATGTTGGCATCAACGAACACCACTTTCAGAACTGATTAAATCATGAGCGAGCTCTACGGACCCCCCAGACCCAAGCATAACGACCGCTTTAATCAGCATCGCACAGCCTACTATCTGCGAGGCATGGCGAAGAAGATGCAGCGGGATCTGTCTCGGGTGATCCGCCTCTACCTGGGTAAAGAGGTTCGATTTTACCACCTCACCGAAGAGTCTCCTCGCTGCCCGACTTGTACCGATGCATTGACCGGGGCCGTCGTCTTGTCCAATTGCCCGGACTGCTTGGGCACCGGGCACATCCCGGGATATCAGTACCATAGTGATGGCTGGGTGCTCCCTGAATTTGGAGCTCGAGTAAAAGCCGAGGGGGAATTTGGCAACACGGAAACTACCCCTGGAGGTACCGATACTTTCCTGGTGGTTGGATTACCTCAGCTGGAAATGGGAGACATCCTTATTGTGCGGGATACCCGAGAAATTTATCGGGTGGAGAATATGGAACCTCAGATAGCTGCCGTGCAGGGGGAGATCATTTTACAGACCGTGAACATGGTGTTCCTGACCCCAGGAGCGACTGAGTATGCCCTGATTGATTGGTAAGCTATGTCTCTGCCTTATGGAAGTATCTTCACTCCAAGGACCACTCCGCTGCAGGTGTATCAGCTGGTCTACCATCTGATCCGGCAAACCTTCATGGAGTTGGGGGATGGACATCCTTTTCGCATGACCACGGATGCCCAGACTACCGGGCTGGTACTGGACACCTCCTTTAACAAGGAGTCCAGGGCGGTAGGTACTCGTCCCCTGGTCATCGTGACCCGGGGGGATGTCATGGCTTCTCCCCAGGTTCTTGGCGATTTTGCCGGACAGAATGAATACACGACCAATAGCCTGAATACCACCCTGGTGGATAGCTCCGTTATGGTGCGAATAATTACCCCGGAAGCCGCCCATACCGACATCCTAGGCAATGAGATTTTTAATCTCATGGTGTCCTGTCGCAAGTTGCTCCCTCAATTCACCTCTGTTTTGCGTGTTAACGGGGTGTCCCTCTCTACTGTATCTCCCCTAGGATCGGCGGACGATCAGTACTTCAGCATTGTAAGCCTCGCTTATACCATGCAGTACAAGTGGCGCATGTTGGAGCCCCAGCAGCTTCTTGCTCGTATTGACGCTACCCTCACCGAACCTGAGGGCTCCAACATGCATATTATCAGTTCCCTCGCTCCAGACCTCTCTTAGGTTCTATTCAGGAACTCCCGTATAACAACATTCCTTTCAAGGAAGGTGCTTCTATGGCCTACATCCGCCCTATCGTCATGGTGTATCAGGAGTATGCTTCGCAGAGTATCTCTACTCAGCAGGCCACTCTGTATCCGTGTGTTATTGGACCTTGCTACCAAGTTATCAATCCGGTTGACGACCAGGAACTGGCGTATGCAGGCGTATACTCCGTAGCCGAAGGCTTTTCTGCCGTCCCGCTTCCCAGCCGTATTGCCGGAGCTGAAGTTGTTGCTTCCAGCGTGCAGGTTCTGCTGAAAGATCTGAGCTTTGTCGTAGCGGCAGGGGCCATTGCCGAGCCTGTGGCCAACACCTTCGTGCTTCCGGACGGCGTCCTCCCTGCTGACGTGAGTGTTGGAGATTACGTAGCCGTCACCTTTGGTACTGATACCCCTGTGCAGGTGGACTCCGGGTTGCGTGTTATCAGCATTGATCCCGATACCAAGGAAATCACGGTCAACCGTTCGATCCTTTTGGGAGGCAACACCGAGGTAGGTTTCCAGGTGGAGATTACCCGCCAGGTGGAGTCTTACTCCCTTCCCGCAGGGAGTGCTGCTCTCACCGTAGACGCGGAGAATAACACCGTGTCTTTGGTGGCGGTTACCTACTTAGAGTACACAGTGGATACGGCTTCTGTCTACGTGGGATACAAAGCCCTGCGTACGGATCTGACCACGGTAGGGACCGTGGAGTCTGCTACAGAGGCTGCCTCTGTACTGGGCACTCTGACTTCGGACAACCCTCTTGGTCTGGGGGTGCTGCTGACCCTCGCCAATACCGATACTCCTGTGAAGTTTCTTGGGGTGACGGAGGACAGTCTCGCCGGGTACACCGCGGCCAAGGACACTTTAGAGCTGGTAGACAACGTCTACGGTCTGGTGCCCTTGACGCAGAATCCCGCTATCTTGAATATCTTCAAGGCGCATTGCGAGGCTATGAGTCAGCCTGAAGTCGGTCTGTGGCGTCGCTGCTTTGTCAGTACCCAACTGATGACAGACAAGGTGTTGTCTGAGGGCACTACCGGTGCCGTTGAAACCAAGTCGGGGGAAGGCCGGCTGCTGTTCCGGGACGTATCTGGGTCGTTCATGTCTGATCTGGTTTCTGCGGCAGACCAACTTGAATTGCTGAATCCGGATGGCTCGGTTGCCTTTTCGGTTCTTGTGGAAGAGGTTATCGGAGACGACCTGCTGGAAGTGACCTCGGTGTTCCCCGATGCGGAAGCCGAAGCTCTGACTTCCTGGGCAGGGGCTTATCAGATCAAGACCTTCCTGGATAAGACACAGCAGGCTGCAGAACTTCGGTTGGTCAGCCAGAGCTTCGGCTCCCAGCGTGTCTGTCATATTTGGCCGGATACCGCGGTTGTTGAGGGGGAACAGGTACCCGGGTATTACTTGGGCTGTGCCGTAGCAGGCATGGTTGCCGGACTGCCCAGCCACCAAGGACTGACCCGTATCAGCGTAGCCGGCATTGAGGGCCTGTACAATGCCAATGACTACTTCACTCAGAGCCAGCTGGACACCATCGCAGACGGTGGCACATTCATTTTCCTGCAGCAGAATACCTCGTCCCCTCCGTACATTCGGCACCAATTGACGACCGACATGTCTACCCTGGAACTTCGGGAACTCTCGTTCTGTAAGAACTTTGATTATGTCTGCGTTCTTTTGAAAGAGGTCCTGGACCAGTTTCTTGGCAAGTACAACATTGTCCCCTCTACCCTGGCACTGTTGCAGACCGCTGCAGAAGCCGTCCTGGAGTCCTTGCGTCTTAACAACCTGCCCAAGATTGGTTCCCCTGTACTGAATTACAAAGTGGACAGCGTGGCACAGCTGGAAGCCATCCGGGACCGGGTGGAGATGTATGTCAGTGTCAACTTCCCGTACGTTCTCAACACTATCGGGCTGCACGTCGTCAGCCAGTAACTCCTGAGGAGGAACCACAATGAGTGGCTACAATATCATGAAAAACCCCAATGTGACTCCCGCTACCTCCCTGGAGCAGTGGGCGTCCAACTACAAAGAGCGCAACATCGAGGTTATCCACGATCACGCTCTGATGAACCTGGCCACCCCGGACGACTCCATCCTGGTGGTCGGACCTCCGCGATTGGCACAGGCCAATGGCGAGGCCTCTTTCTATACCGTGGGACTGGTAAACATGATCCAGTACGCGGAAGCTTCTCAGATTGCTCCGATGAAGGCCATTGGTTCCCGTCGGCACATCTTCTCGAAAAGCAACGCACCTGTTTCGGGTTCCATTGGGCGTCTGGTAATTCTAGGGGCTAACCTGTTTCGGGCCCTGTATGCCGTAACCGAGATTGGCAGCATGGTCAACAACCCTACCGGTACACGGTTTTCCAAAAATAACGATGGGGAGGATTCCTGGTTTGTCAACCTGGAGGAGGATCTGTTCCGGATCCCTATCGGCATCGGGGTCATCTATGCTTCTCCTTCCACTTCGAATGCCGGGGGCAAGACAGGTGTGGGCGCTGATTACCTGGAGTCTGTAGTCCTGCAAAGCCGTAATGTCGCGCAGCAGACCGGAGCAACAATGATCATGGAGCAGGTCTCCTTCATGGCAGACCGTGTGGTGCCTTGGGGCCCCTACTGTGGCAACAACAAGTTCAGTTCTAAAAATCCGGCAGAGGATCTGCTATGAGGGATCTCTTCTATGTGACCCCTCTGTGGGTTGTCTTGTTGGTACTTAGGCAGGTCGTTGCTTTGGCCGGACTCCTGGTGACTCCAGTGGCTCTTCTGTTCGCTCGGGAGGTGGAGAGTCAGCGACCTCAGATGGAAAGGGCTTTGGGGAAACTTGTCTGGGAGGATTGGAAGTTGATTCGGCTCCCAGCGTGGGCATGGCCCTGGGATAATCTGAGGGATGGCGCCATGGGGGATATCCGGGGCCTGTATTGGTTTGAGCAGGCTCCAAAGTGGCTGAAGACAGATTACCTTAAACAGCTATGGTGGCTGGCCTGGCGAAACCCTTGCAATAACTTTTCTCGATTTATCCCCCTACTTGGAGTCAATCTTGTAAACAAAGAGGTTGTGACTCTCGCCAGCTCAGATGCTTATCGGTTTTATAAAGTAAAGAGACACCCTTACTGGAATTTGCATCTGCGCCTCTTTAATGGTACTTTGAAGCTGGGACATAAGATTTTTCCCAAGCACAACCTGACAGACTGGTCCAGAGATCCTCAGAAGGCGATTAAAGGGATAACCTTTCGATATGACCTGAGTTTGGATACCTTAAGCTGATTTTCTAAAGCTAAAATAAGTTCATAAAAACCCCTCTGAAGCCCAATATCTAATGGAATCAACTTTTAGGTATTGGGCTTTCTTTTATGAAAAGTAACTACACGTCTCCATATACTCCGGCGCAGGCTGCAAGCGGACCTTTGTTTGAGGTAGGCATTGTAGTGGATTGTAACCCTCAGGCGTACACCGTGGATATCAAGATGGAGGGATTACGGCTGCTGACGGGGGTGCCCCTCCTGGATGTTTATGGGGCTCCCCACAGCCGGGATGTGTCATGGCTGCGCGATCTACGGGGGGCCAGGGTCCTGGTAGGGAAGATCGGAGGCACTCCCATTGTTTTTGGCACGCTGCCTGTGGAAGGCGTTGGCGGTAGTACAGAGGAGGTGCCTCCTTTGGCAGAGGCCGGCTACGGGGGCTCCGAGGCGCATACCTACCTTCGGTCCTCGGAGAAGCACTACAGTGGAGGCCGTCCTGTAGATATGTTCCCACAGGACAAAGTACTCCGGACTTCCAGCGGTGTTCTCCTGAATCTGCTCAACGAAGGCCTAGCTGTGCTCAAGGCCTCCCCTCTTTGCCAGATCGTACTGGGGAGATTTAGGGATTTTGTCCGGGTGGTCGCCCGCCGGTTTCAGCTCTATACCGACTTTGGTGAGGTGGAAACCACACATGAAGCCGGACGGGTAGGACTGAGTTTTCGTGGAGGTGCCGATTTCGCTGCAGAGACACACCCAGAGGTTGCGGAGTGGACGGTAAGGGCATGGCTGGGACATGATCCTTCCGATGTGGATGCGCGTTTGCATCTTCTGGTAAACAATGTTGCCCAGGATCAGTACGTGGATTTGGTGTTTGATCAGAATGGTAATATCAAGCTGCAGGCAACGCATGACGCCACTATGCAGGTAGGCAACAATATCGGGCTTGTTAGTGAGTCTGGGCACCTTACCGTAGATGTTCAAACAGGTAACACCACGGTACACACTAAGGGCAAGACCATCATTCATAGTGAGGGCACCATTGATATTGATGGTGGTAGCGGGGATCTTTCTGGAGCTGTAACACAGAAGTGCATCTGTCCTTTTACCGGGCATCCCCATTCAGATTGGAGTGGGGATGTGGTGATTAGCAAATAGTTTGGCCCACCCTTTCCCGTAGGGTAGGCCAACTCTAAGGAAAAATTATGGCAATGAGCAAGGAGGGGCTCTCCTCCAGGATACAGCAAGCGTTAACTGATGCCGGGTTTAATTTATCCGGAACAGGCAAAGACAACACCTCTTGGCTATTGCTGCTGTCGGATGCCCTTGCAGAAGCAGTGGTAGACCACATTCAGACGCATGCTCGTACCTCCAGTGACAATGAAAGCATTTTGTAGCCTGTATTTTTTATCCAAAGGAGCGTTTTGTGGAAACCCCTGACATTCTTTCTTTAAGCAAGCCCCACCTGAAAACATCTTCCAGTCTCCCGGGCACTCCGGGACCAACCCAAGTGACAGCCCCCGTAAAAGCTGCGGATAGAGCCCCTGAGGAGGACACCGAGGTCACGGAATTTCCCTTGGAGACCGCTACAGAGGATGCTCGAGTCCAGGAATACCTGGAGTTTCTCGCAGAGCATGACATCAGCCAGGACGACATTGCTTCCGTGCTGGATACTCTGGTTACCGAAGGGGATGTTAAGTGGGGATTCGATCTGTTGGGGAGAATCCCTGTGGTGTTTCGGGTGCGCCCCACTTGGGTAAACACTCTGCTGCTCAAGGAGCTGGAGGTATCCAGTCCGAAACTGTATACGCAGTTTAACTCTGTGGTAGGCATGTATAATCTGGCGGGGTCTCTGGAAAAATATGGGGACAGGACGTTTGCCCTCAGCAATGAGGATGAGTTTCGGGACTGCCTGACCTTTGTACGTAACCTCAGCTTCATTCTGCAGGGACGCCTCATTGAGCAGCTGGCGATCTTTGATCGGGTGGTCTCCGTGGCGACCAGTGAGTGGGCGGTCGAAAATTTTACGACACCCCGGTCGGAAGACTAAGGGCAGAGGCTCTTGCCCTGACCGGGGCGATGTACCATGCAGACTCCGTGCAATTCAAATTGCTGCGAGTCCGCCTTGAGCGTCAGGTGCTCAACAGTATGCACCGGGATCAGCTGCTGTATTCTTTGCTGTCCGAGCTGTACATGGTGACCGCTCCGGAGAATCACCGTAAGTACGCTTTTAATCTCCTGCGGACGTTGGACAATAACCAGAATCGTCTTATGCAGCAGCAATCCTTGAAAAACTTCGGACAGCGCCCTTTGGTTTTTAGGGATCCAGGACCGGATCTTTTTGAAGACTCTCCTCAGGAACAGACTTCCGATGAAGACAAACTCCGCTACCTGGAGGCTTTGTCTTCCGCAACGGAAGGTTCTACCTCTTTCTCGGAAGTGCTGAATCGCGTTTCCGGGCTCCTTAACAGAATTCATACACTGAAGAGCACGGCATGATTACACCTTCCAATCAGGGAGCAGCCTTCCCAACGTATGACCCTTTGGCCACACAGTTTATGACCGGTGGTCAGATGGGGTACATGCCGGAGGCACAGTTTCTTACCGGAGCGCAGTATGGGGCTTTTCGTACCATGCCGGCCCCAACTACACAATACTCTCAGGCTTACCAGCAGCAGACCCTCTGGCAATCTTACTTGATGGCCAATCAAGGTGGGTTACCTGGCATCCCCGGTAAGTACTGGGTGGATATCTACAATCCTGGGGTGAATTTTCATCTGCAGAGGACGATGGCCAGTCGGCGCATGTCCGATGCCAAAAGTGCTTTTATGGGGACCATGGCGGATGCTGGGTTTTCCATGGGAGCTTCGGCTTTGACAGGGGCCGCCGCAGGGCTCGCTTTTGGCGGACCGGTGGGTGCAGCGGTGGGGTTGGGTGCCGGGTTTCTGGCTCCAGCTATTTCCCAAGGGTATACCGACCGTATGCGTGGTGCCCGTGAAATGCAGATGACTTCTATGGCCAAAATATTTTCCGGTACCGACGTATCCGCCACTCTGGGGCAAGGCTTTTCCATGTCGGCGGCTTCTCGGGTGGATGAGCATATGCGACGCAGTGCTTCTCGGGACATGGCGTATAAATACGACGATTACAAGGGGTTTACCCGTGAGGCCATGTCTGCTGGGCTTATGGATTTTAGTAATGATGTCGAGCAGTACAAGCAGGCCATCACACGAGGCATGAAGAATCTCAAGGTTATCTCGGGCCTGTTGGGTTCACAGGACTACAAGGAGGTCGTGACTCACATGAAGCGCCTGATGACTATGGGTGCGGACATGGGGGCTCACCAGGGGATGATGGCCAATGAGCATACCTTTGCGCGTATGGCAGGCATGACCATCAGCCAGATGGTAGATACCTATGGGCAGCAAGGGGCCATGGTTTATAACCAGTACGGCCTGACTCCTGTGCATGGCTCTCAGATGGCTATGTCCAATGCTGCTCGGGTGGAGTTCATGAAGCGTACGGGTATTGTGTCTGCTGCGGAAGTGGCTCGTCTCGGAGGGGTCTCTGGGATGGCACAGACTATGACAGAAGATGACGCCAGGTTTCAGAAAGAGACTTCCTGGGCTTTTCTACCCGCGATGCTTAACCAGGACGGTTCCTTGAATAAGCAAAAGGCTCTTGGAATCCTCAGTGGGAAGACCAGTTATCGAGACACCCTGCTGCAAAGCGTATCGCATGCCAAGACCCCCGGACAGTACTCAACCTTGCAGGCGGTAATGCCGGAGCGCCTTTCCGAGTTGAGTGAGATGATGGGGCCTAATGGTATGAAGGCTCTAAAAATGCAGTTTATCATGGGGTATGCCCGACAGGCAGGTTTGCCCATGAACGTGGAAGGTTTGACACAGGCGGCTCAGATCGCGGGCAAAATGTCTCCTGAGCAGGCACGTCGTTTTGTCCTGGAGATGGGACAGTCTTCGGGTGTCATGGCGGACCAGATGGAGCACACCGAAGGGGAGATCCTGTACAACCAGCAGGAAGAATACATTCGGGACGCGAACCCTCTGGGACGGTTGAGACGCTGGTGGCGCAAGACGGCCTATGACAGTGTCGGATCTCTCTATGGGTCTTGGGCTTCAAGCAGCGCGAAAGCCAAGGATCGTGCTGAGGCCATAAAAATGGGACGAGGCCCTTCAGGCTTGATTGCTTGGGAGGGTGCAGCCTATAGCAAGGCGGATTTCAAGCGAAATTCTTCCCGAGGAGCGCTTTCCAGGGATAAGGATTATCTCTCTCTGGAGAGGGCGAACAAGCTCCTGTTTAAGGATGAGAAAGCCTTGGAGTCGGCAGAAGCCGGCAGAAAGGAATTGCTGGCAGCAGGCTTGGACGTCAATGAGGTGAGCCGCTACATGCGGGATCACTTGACCAGTGCTTCTGATTTTACAGAACTTGGAGTCAGGAGGGCGTTTCAGCATTACCGCATGTCTCAGGGGGCCTCTTTTGAGGAAGCGGCGGAGTGGGTGGGTTCTCTGAATGTTTCTCAAAATATGGCAGCCTACGGGTTTCAGGCGGCCCTGGAGGATGAAGGAACCGCCGCTACTGTACGTGGTGCTTTTGCCAAGAAAAATCGTAAAGCGGCTCAGATGGACAGTAAGAAGGCCCATGAGCTGCGGGCTCAGTATGAACAGCGCATCAAATGGTTGACCACCTCTCCCGGGATGCGTGGGGCACTTTTCCATGATATGGAGAGTGCGGATGCCATCTTGGGGATCGGGCAGAAAAAGGGCTCGAAGAATATTGGCTTGATGTATGCCGCATCCTCCATGCTGGGACGCCTCAGCGGAGGGGATTTGAATACACGAGAGAAGAAGATCCTTCCTGAAAAATTGAAGGAGATCCTCCGTAAAGGGCATATGTCTGAGGAGCAGATCAAAGAGCTGATGACTGCCAATGCCGAGGGGGATGTGGCCCGTGTCGATGAGCTTCTGCGAGGGATGCTGTCTGAAGAAGCTGCTCAGGACGAGCGCGTTTCCGGTGTTCTGAAAGCCAGCCGAAAGGATGGCAGATCCAAAAATGTCAGCCAGTTGGGCGCTCTTACCAACAATGCACTGGCGTTACAACGTACGCATGACAAGGCTCAGGCGGCTCAAGAGGCTCTGGAGAACGACAAGGCCAGCCAAACCAGTACGCTCACTAAAGAGAAGGCAGAGGAGTTGGCCATGAATCGGGAGATGGTCAAGGTCCTCCGGCAGCTGGCTGCCGTCCTGGCGGGAGTCGCTGGAGGCAATCCCGCCGTTCTTGGGAAGACTTTCACGGAGGGTGGCGGCGGGGGCAACCCTCTGGTGAGCACCATGTTTCCCACCTATCGGGGTAGGTAAGCCATGTTCCCTGTAGACGAAGCCTCCTGGAAAGGCCGGCAGACTTCCTGGGCGGCTAAAGGTGACTTTACGCGTAAAGGGTACCTAAGTTTCCCCCGGGATGACGTTACGCGTAAGCATCTGACCCAACTGCTCGGGTCCTCCGAGCTGGCGGAACGTATGATCACTCAGGGTTTTTGGGAGCTGATCATTTCCTCCTATGCAGAAAGACATGCAGATACTGCCTCTATACAAGACGTGCTGGCGGATACTTTCATCGTTTTTTCTGGAGGGGCAGAGCCCATTCAAGTGCAGTTCTCCGGATACGTTTGGGTAACAAACAAAGAGGATCATCGGCTGGCCCTCTTATATATGTACGAGAAACTGTTCCGAGGCAGCAAGCTGCAAGCTACCCATCCCAGACTTAGTATGAATCTTACTCTGCGGGATACTACGGAGCGCTTTTTCCCCACGGTTTTGCAGTTGTCGGAAAGTGCCCTTATGCAGGGGGCCACAACCTTCGCCATGTCCGGTTTTGCTTGTCGCTATAAGATACTCCCGTCGGCAGCCAGTACTCCTGAGCAAACCAACACTGCTCAGAGTGTGGACGCCGTACGGTCTGAAGCTACTCCTACTCAGAAGGTCCTGCAGGCTAACGCAGCGACCGGTTCCCCTGAAAATCCGGGAGCACCAAACAGTGCCCTCGCAGCGGATCCCCTTCAGATCAAAGTTATAAAGGTCTAGCCCTTATGCAGATCCAGGTTGCAAACAATTACATCTACGGGGCTCCGGGAACAGGCTTCACGGTACTTGATACGGCTGATTTTTCCGGGATGGCGGGCTTTCTCTTGACCTCGGAGGATACAGAGGTTCTGAAGAACACCACAGTCCCTGCTCGGCTGCTGTCCACTTCTCTGGACGCTGCAGGGAATATCCTTGGGGATCTGCTGATTACCGATGTGACGTTTGCTTACACGGATCATCACCACCTTACTCCCTATATAGGGGATTATTTCAGCCTCCACTACTTTGGAAAAGCTCCTTTAGTCCTGAATGTGCAGGGAGTGCTCTTAGACACCTCCAGTAATCTGGGTAAGGAGAACTTTCAATCCTGGTACCGCCATGTCCTCCGCCTCTCTCAGGTGGCGCTCACCGGGGTAGCACCTCATCTGTGTTTTCGCGGCTACATGGTACAGGGGGCTATGCTGGGCCTGTCTTTGTCCGAGTCGGCAGAAGGGGAAGGCCAGGTAGCTTTTAGCTTCGAATATCTGGTGTTTACCTTAAAGCTGAACAACCCCACCAACACGGCTTTGGGTATTACCGGGGTAGAAGTTGAGTATAACCGGGTTTTGACTCCTTCTGCCTATGAAGAGGCCGCGGAAGCTTCCTACTCCGTCAAAGAGATTAAGGTTTCCTCAGGCGGAGAGCCCGTCTCAGTTACGGATGAAGAAGGGAATCGGGTTTCTCAGGCTTCCGATTATCTGACGTACCCGACGACAGGGCCCTACTATGCCAGCGAATTCAAGTGCCGTTGCAATGGCAAATACTGCACGGATAACAAAATCTCTTCTCGCCTCATTTCTTTGCTGAATGAATCTGCCAAGTCCTTGGGGAAATTCCCGGTAAACAGTGGCTATCGCTGCTATTTGTACAATGCAGCCGTAGGGGGGAAGAGCAGCAGCTACCATACCAGGGGGTTGGCTGCAGATTTGGCTATTCCAAAGTCTATGCAAGCTAAGGCCTGTCAGGTGTTCAAGCAGCTCGGGTTTAAGGGTTTCGGATTTTATAACACGTTTTTGCATGTGGACCTGCGTAGCTACCATGCTACTTGGAAGGGATAAATTATGCCCACCAATGCCTACAGCCTTTCCTACAAAGTTTTTATCGCGGGAGTGGAGGTACCCTGCCATTCCGTACAGGTGATGCAGAGCTTTAACGCGCTGCCTCGGTGCACTCTTGGGTTGGAACCAGATTCTCGGTTGTTTGGTCTGGGGCGCCAGGACCGTGTGCCTGTACAGGTATTTGTTTCCAACCACTTCCAAGGCAAGGCGGAGGAATATCTGCTGCTTTTCGAAGGAGAAGTAGAAAGCTCCGGGTACACCAACACCGCGACAGGCCGTAATTTTGTCATCAACTGTCAGAGCATCCTGGCTTTTCTGCAGGATATCAAGGTACAGCTGATGCAAAACCTGAATGACGAGGCTTACAAGCTGTCTCCAGGAAACACTTATTCCTATATTCACGGGGGGTTCATCCCGGAGCATGGCTTTCCCATGTGCCTGTTCCTGCGCGGGGTAGGAGGCTATACCAGCTCTGATGGGGGCTCCGAGGTGTTCAAGTACCCTTCTGAGTTCCTGATCAACGCGCTGCAGCTTGTCTCCTCCACTTCAGGGCAATCTGAAATCGGCAAGTTTTACGCGGAGTACATGCGCCGCTGGCGGGTGGATCTGCGGTACGCTATTCTGCCCTACTTTGATGACAATCAAGCCTCTTTTAACGGAGACGGCTTTCCCTTGCTCCGAGGCACCAGCCTGGCTGCCAGAAGTCAGCAGTTATCCAAACTGATCGGGGCGGTGCCGAGCAATGACTCTTTGTTCGGGCTGCTGACTTATATCGTCAGCCATATGGAGTATGAGTTCGCGTTTTTCTCCACTCCGCGCTACAGCCAGGGGCGTCTTCACAGCATGTGTCTTAAGCCTTTGATGTACGACGCTCTGCCTCCTCGATGCAACGTGATGTTTCGATCCATGGTGGAAAGCCTCTCCTGTGGAGAAACCGTATACGGAGTACCCACGCGGATTCGGACGGCGGACTCCTCCAGTGTCGGGGCCCTACTTACTCAGGGGGACAACACTCCCTTGGCAGAACAAATCACCCTGCAGTATTACCCACGTACCCTGCAAGGAGAGCGTCCCTCCGCGGGCAGCAGTACCCACCCCATGGTGTCTGAGATTCTTGAAAACGAGAAGTACACCGGACCTTTTCTGTTCGATACCATTGCTCCTCCCTGGCTGACGTACATCAGTCCCAAATACACAGCGCCTAAGTTGGACAGCGCTGTTCCGGAGAACGAAGGTGGGCAGCAGTTCACTCAGGACCTGGAGTTTGCCGACAGGGCGCGTCAGAGCATGCTGCTTTTAAAACGGTATGAACCGACCTCTGCTCAGGTGGCTCTGGCGTTTAATCCGTTCATTACCCCGGGTTTTCCCGGAGTGGTGTACGACAACGTGGACCTTGGCGTAAAAAGCTTCACTATGGTGGGCCAGGTGTTGTCGTTAACCCATACCCTTGGCAAGAACGTGGCCAGCACTACCGTGGAGATGGGCTTCGTGCGTACCCTGGAAGATGCCTATAAGGACGGTAAGCCTACCCTCAAAAATAGCTATGCCATCATTTCTGAGGAAGTGACCCATGTACCTGAAAAGATAGGAGGCCTGTATAAGAGTCTGCTGGGCTGTTCTGCCGCTTCGTTTGAAGAGATCGAAAAGCTGGGCACAGGCAATGAGCAGGAGGAGCCTCGTTTGGCTTATAGGTACAACAATCGAGAGATAGTTACTTTGCAGCAGTACTTCGAGTTTGTTAATGACAAGGAAACCGGAGTGCTCAGCCAACGACGAAATTCTGGCTTGCGCAGTTTGTTGGAAGAAATTGCACAGGAAGTTACCAGCAATGTTATCTATGATTAGGTTAGGAGATTTTCATGCCCACAGCTCTGTCGGCGGCTATAGGTGCTTCAGCTTCCCCCTCTTCCAAGGAGGAAGATCTCCGTTTATGGAAGGTTTACCACACTTCCCGGTCTCCCAAGGATCGGGAGGCTCTGCTTAAGCGTCTGGATCCGATACTGCAATCCCAAGTCAACAAGTGGGCAGGCCCGGTACCTCGCGGGGTATTGGAGAATGAGGCTATGGTTTTGGCAGCGAAGGCCTTGGATACCTACAACCCCAATCTGGGAGCGGCTCTGTCTACGCATATTGTGAACAACCTCGCACCCATCAGTCGCCTGGTCTACACCTACCAGAATGCTGCGCGGATTCCAGAGAATATCACTTTGAAACTGCGCACCTTCAACGATGCCAAGGAACGGTTGACGGTGACCCACGGTTTTACTCCCACTGTGGATCAGCTCCACCAGGAACTGGGGTGGAGTGTAAATGAGCTTAACCGTGTCGAGAACTCGATGCGTAACGATTTGGTGGAGTCCGTAGGGGGCTTGGATGACCGCTTTTTCAGCTCGGTTGCAGACGACGAGGAGGATATGCTGGAGGCCCTCTATTTTGATCTTCTTCCGGAGGAGAAAAAGCTGTTTGAATTGGTAACCGGGTTTCATGGGCGCAAGGTGTGCTCTAACCCGGAGATCATGCAGGCTATGGGGTGGTCACAGGCTCAGCTGTCTTATAAAAAAAGGTTGCTCACCAAGCGTATTGCAGAGCTGAGCCAGAGGTATAAACATGCGTAGTGCATTGGCGCAAGCGGTTACCGTTCTGCAGGGTATGCTGGAGGGACAGATGGCTCTTGCAGCAAACTCCGGGGGGGATTCCATTGATCTGCAGGATCTGAAATTATCTCAAGATGTTTTGGACGCTATGGCTGAATTGGCTTTTTCCCCGAAAGCCGTAGCTGCAACTTCTCAGATCGCTCGACGGGAAACCTACGATTTTTTACGCGCATTGGGCAGACTTACCGATGTTCATCAACTTACACGAGCCACCTATTATCAGCGCGTGGCCAGTGAGGCGGCAACACAGATAACTCAGCTGCAATATCTGCAAGCCGTCCTTTCTTCCTTTGAGCAGCATGGGGCAGGTGCTTGATGCAGGACCTACGAATATACCGCAGGACCGGGAATTTTGACGTGATTTATCAAGGGGCTGAGGAGATGGAGGGCAGCCTCCTTTCAGAGGCCCCGGCAGCTGCTATCGAGGTGCTGGCCAATCGAGTGGTCAAGTTCATGCTGACCTCTCGAGGTACCGACGTATTTGATTCGGATTATGGCTCCTACTTGCCTACCTATACACAGGTAGCACAGAGCCTGGTTCCACGGATGCGCTTGGAGGTGATGGATGATCTGAAGCGCTGCCAAGCATATCTTCAGCAAGCAGATCAGGAGCAAGACAACAGTTACAAGCTGTTTTCCCTGACCTTGCGGGAATTCCGTTATGATCCTACCAAGGACCGTGGACGGATCGATGTGGTGATAGAAGTGCTATCCGTAGAGGGGGAAAAAGCCTTGTTGGATCTTCCTTACACCTTCAAATAGCTCAGGCTTTTATCCATTATATTGTAACCTTTCCTATGAATAGGTAGCTACCCTATGGCAAATATCACGTTCTCTTCCTCGGATCTTCAGGAAGCCCGCAACTTTTTGATTCAGTACCTTCGGGATGCCAACTATCTCGGGTCTTTGAATGAGGGCACCGCAGCCAATGATATTCTGGTGCGCGGGATGTCCCTGCTGTACCAGCTTTTCAAGTACGACGTACAGCGGGCTTCTGCCTACCTGTCCTTGGCGCGGGCGCAGGAACTGCAGACCGAGCTGGGCACCGAATATGACACGGTGGTGGATGCTATCCTGAGCAATTGGTTTGTGACGCGCAAGCAGGGGGATAAGGCTTTCGGCACTCTCCGGTTGTTCTTTTCCAAACCTGTAGGCTTTTTGGAGATCAATCAGAGCCAGGCGCTGGCATTGATCGGGGGTGAGGTTTTTTACCCGGCTGCGGATACGGTACTGACCCCGGCCAGCTTCACCTCTATCGTCAATGCCATCGAACATGTCACAGAGTTCTACGTGGATATCCTGGTGCGAGCAGCGAATCCATCGGATGTGGAGGTCAAGGCCGGAGCGGAGGCTACCTCCTACCTGACCAACGTCTTTTTTCTACGCAGTGAAGTTCCAGATAACTTCTACGTAGGAAGCACCGTGGAGACCTCTGAGGAATTCATTACCCGCACGCGAAAGGTCATCACCACTCGGGAAATGATTACCGATAGGGCTATCAACACCGTCCTGTTGGATGCCTACCTAGGTATTCAGAACCTGTATATCGCGGGGTATGGAAGTACCGAACAGATGCGGGATGTGGTGCAGTTTGATTTGATTGATGTGCATGTCGGCAACAAAGCGGACATCTACGTCAAGCAGGCTCTGGAGAAAAAAGAACAGCTGCTGCAGGTTGTAGACGGCAAGGTCAGCTATCTGGGGATCTCTGACGGAATCGATAGCACTACGGAACCTGTGGTGACTCAGCTTGCCGGGATAGTCTCTTTGATGACTGCGGAAGACCCTGATGCCGAACCTGACCCCGCTTTTACTCCCCAACCGGTAGCTTACACTCTGAGCAATACTTCGGAAACCACCTGGGCCTGCTATGGAAAGCTGCCCGACATTACGCCTTCCGGGGTGGCGGAGGGATCTTTCGTTACACTGACCTATCTCACAGATAGCGTGGTGGATTCAGTACACGCCTTTGTCTATGCTGAGGAAAACCGTGTCGTGTGCTACGATCCGGTGGTAAAAACTCTGTTTCCGGTATGCTTGTCAGGCACTTTGACGTTGCGGGTTTCCGTGGCATTGGGACAAACTCTGGAGGAGATCGCGGCTTCGGCACGGGCGGTCGTCAAGAACCATATCAACACCATCCCTCCTGGCAGCACTCTCATTCTTTCGGATCTTATCAAGGAAATTCATCAGAAAGTCCCCGGGCTGTTGCATGTGGTGCTGCCTGCTACTCTCAGCTATTCCCTGTTTGACCCCTTGTCTTTGACTGAGGTGACGGGATCCATCTCCGACAAGTTCGCCATTCCGGAGAGCCTTTCCAAACAAATTTCCTGGAATACCCTACAGTTCTACACGGATTCTGATTTCCTGACTCTGCAGCTGGAGGAATACTGATGGCTCTCATCTCGTATACCCGTGATCCTGAGCTGTACGGATACTCCGACCGGTACATGAAGGAGGCTTTGGAGCGGGGCGCAACTACCCGTAACTTCCTCAGTGCTCTTGGGGACTATTGGACGGAGTACTTCAAAGACCGGGAGTCCCTGCAACGGGTACTGTCCGGATCTTTTGAACTGCTGGCAACCCAGTACAACAGCCTCCTGGGCCGGGTCCTGTGCAGCTCACTGATTACGGCTCCGATTCATCTGCCGATTAAGCACAGGCTATTGGTGTTTGACCGTACCCAGGCCACTTATGTCTCTGATCCGGGTACTGGAGAGCTTCTGTATCTGGACTACCCTTTGAAAGGGATGGAGGACTTATCCTATCTGGTGAGCTCACTCTTTGAGCCGAATGTAGCTCTGCAGCAGGGGGTGCATTTCTCTCTGGAAGATGAGACTCTGCGCTTTTACGTGGATATTTTCACGGATCCCGTAATCATCGAGGGGGCGTACTCCGTGGAGATGCCCTCCTCTCAGTATGTCTTGTTCTGGGCTACCAATGTCTTGCTTATTGAGAGCTACCTGTATGAGCGCTTTGGACACTTCCTGTATCAGCAGGAAGTTAATAGCCTCGAGTACAAGTTGCTATTGGAGGCATTGCAGTTTTTCTTCGTCAATGCCAAGAGCGTGACAAACATTGAGTCCATCCTTAACATTTTGTACGGGTTCCCCTATGCCCGGTATGCTGGGGAGGTCGTTCAAGCGATCAATCCCCGAATCACTTTTCTGGAATCCGGAGATATCGACCCCTCTTCTTACTACGAGGTAGTCACCGACCATAACACTTACCAGGTGTTTTTCTACGGGGAACTCTTGGTGGAGGTGGGCACTCCTCTGCAGAAGTACCAACTGATTGCTCGCTGGAACCGGGTAAATGACTACATCTCAAACCCGGACTGGTACAACGATGTCATGCTGCCCAAGGATTTGGTGGAGGACTTTAGGCACCCGGATCACCTGTTGGACCCTAAGCCTTTCTACCTGGCGCGTAATGGAGGCTCTTCCACCGAGCAGTACCTGTATGATTTAATGGATCAGGTGTTGAAATACAACCTGGTTTATATCTCGGCACAGATCAATGACCACACAGCAACCAATACCAGAAACCGTCTGCTTAATCTTTACGAGATTATTCGGGAGGGCTTTCCTGTCTATTTGTATCCGCTGATAGACATGTTTATGCGGATCACCTATGCGGAAGTGGGACCGAAATCTCAGGAAGACAGCACCTTTACACTTGGAATGGCGCCCAGTGGAGACCTTTCCTACCGTATAAGTATGGGCAAGTATCACAACGGGCAGCACTATCGTTTCGGAACCATCACTCGGCAACCTGCCAGCGTAGACACAGCTACCATGTCCGTTTTCAACACAGATAATGAGGAATTGGAAGCACAGTCTTTTTGACTTTTTTTTTATTAAGAAATACCCCTCCTGTGTCCACTATCTAATAGTTCATCCCTGAAACACTCCTTCGTCCTGCCAAAGGAACTTCTATGCAAGAAGCCTATCCCACCCTGGGTAAATGCCGGGGTCATATCCACATTGATGCCTATGATCGACAAGATTTTCTGGTGCACTCCTGGGATTTTGAGAACCTGATTGTTCAGGGAGCCTGCCGTATTTCTGCACAGACCTTGTCCGGGAATACTGACTATCGTATCAGTCGGGTAGCTCTCGGGAACGACAGTGCTGCCCCGACCACTAACGACACCAACATCGGGGGAATCTTCACGGAGGCTCTGGTTCTCGGAGCCAATACCGTTGGAGAAGATATGGTCGCTTGGGTAGCTTCCATCACGGGAGTGCCGGAGTTTCCAGATGCCGCAACAATGCGCGTTTCTTGGAATGTCGGCTACGATGAAGCCAATGGCCTGTCCGTCTGTGAGTTGGGGTTGCTGTCTGAGAATAATGTGCTGTTTTCTCGAAAGACGCGTTCCATGGTGGTTAAGGACGCTTCCATCCGTTTGGCGGGCACCTGGTCGATAACCTTCGTTTAATAAAGGATACTGCACGTGGCTAAGAGGAATTACAGCTCCGCGGTCATAAAAAATGGTGAGCTCTGGGTTACGGGAGCCAATGCCCTGGGTGAACTTGGCCTTGGCGACCTGACAGATCATTGGGAGTTAACCCGTGTAGGTTCGGATAGTGACTGGGCACAGGTGGATATCGGGGAAAGCTTTATGCTGGCCCGAAAAACCAGTGGCTCGTTGTGGGCGTCTGGAGATAACACCTATGGACAAGCGGGCCTTGGAGCTCTCACGTCGGTAGACATACTGACTCAGGTTGGCACGGATACCGATTGGGCGGCCTGTTCCTGTGGGGCACAGCATGGGGCCGCCATTAAGAGCGATGGCACCTTGTGGACGTGGGGTCAGTACACCTATGGGCGTCTGGGTCTTGGGGACTTAATCGATGCCCCGGTAACGGCTCCGACACAGGTTGGTACAGGCACGGATTGGGTAGCTGTAGCCGCCGGAGAAACGATAACTCTGGCATTGAAGTCGGATGGATCTCTGTGGGGGTTTGGCTATAACTCTCTAGGAGAGCTAGGCCTGGGTAACACGGCTACGGTCTATGCCCCTACCTGTTTATGGGAGGGCCAGGCTTTCGAGCATATCGACTGCGCTCAGGATGGCGCGGTGCTGGTACGCTCGGACGGTACTCTGTGGGCTTCCGGACATAATCTGAACAACCGGTTCACTTCTGACATTTCTCTGACCGTTGAGACCTGGACACAGGTAGGCGTGCGTACTGACTGGGCAAAAGCCGTACTGGCAACCTCGGAAGGGGCCATGCTGGCGTTGGATACCTCCGGGGCCCTGTGGAGTGTCGGCAGAAACTCCTCTGGCGCGGACGGTCTGCTGGGTCTCGGGGATACCACGGATCGTTCCGATCTGACCAATGTCACAACCCCTGCAGCTACTTGGAGCAAAATCACCGCCGGTTCCAATACCGCTTTTGCTGAGACTTCCACCGGGGACCTTTATTCTTTCGGTTCCAATACTTACGGGGCTGCAGCCCTGGGAGACCCTGGAGTCACGGCTTACGTCACCTCCCCTACCCTGCTGACTTCTGGAACCTGGAGTCTTATGGGAGAGTGTCTTTTTGTAGAGCTTCCTGAAGAAGAAGACCCCATCATTGAAGACCCGAACTACCCCGGCAATGAGGACCCTGGTGATCCTACGATCACTTCAGGAGAGTTCCCCGGCCCCTATTTCAACGAGACCCCAGAGTGGCAGTCGGTGCACCGCTGGCTTAACAGTGAGCCCCTTCTGGCTCAGTTTGCTGACGGAGAGTTGGCTTACGATAACTGGCAGGGGCAGACTCTGACCAATCGGACCAAGCTGCTGCGGGACCGGATGGAGCTGTTTGGCAACTATCTGGATCTTACTCAATATCAACACCGTGGGCAGAATGTCATTCCGAACGTGGTGTTTGATATTTCTGTGGGAGAGCGAGATGCAGTTTATTACAACCCCGTTGATCAGACCTTTTACCCTGCCATAGCGAACAATACAGGCAAAGATGCGGTAGTCGGCCTGGCGGACGTTGCCAACAGCCTGGTGCTGTGCTCCGGGGTGGTTTCCAGACCTGATCTCTCCGGTCTAGGATTGGGACCCGGAGAAAGCCTGTACCTGTCAGCAACCGTACCGGGAGCTCTGACCAATGAAGCCAGCTACCGGTTGGTAGGACGCTTTTTTTATGGGGACCTGGTGCAGCTTGGGGGCCCTGGAGGTGGAGGTGCCGGGACGGGGGATATCACTTTCGAGGACGTGTTTTATCATACCCTGAGAGAGTATTCAGGCTTCAGCAGGGTTGTGTACGACATCCTCAACAGTCCCAACTCAGTGCAGCCTTCGGCAGGTCTTAAGCACATTATCGGGGAGACCGCTTGGGAAGGTACGACAGGAGATACTTTTCTTACCTCTGAGATTCTGCCTCAGGAGCTGATCGATGAAGAGGTTTCTCTGAACGATTATTACGTTCATGTGGTGGCAGATGCCGCTGCGGACGTTTCTGTGGAAGCCTCTTATGACGGAGGCACAACCTACCAAAGTATTGATCACCTCGCAGTGCAGTCGGTTACTTTGGGATTTACTTCTCTGCAGCTTCGGGTCTCCCTGGGGGGCAGTGGCAAAGTATATTCCTACGGGGTGCTGCTTCAAGTGGCTGAAACGGTAGCACAGAACTGCTCTCGAGCCGCCATGTATGAGACGCTGACCCTGCCGCAAGACATTCCCGAAGGGGCTGCGATCAGTATCCCAAATGGTAATTATTTTAATGCCGACGGGATTTCTCTGCATGTGCACTATGATACGATCCGCTTGTTTGAGGGGTATCACTACCACGAAAATGTAAATGCTCAGGGGTTTGGTGTATCTATTACACCAATCTATGAGAAATGGCGCCCTGAGGCCGGCCATACTTTGGTATTCGAAGAGTATTACGGTTATGTTGATACTTCAGAGGAGAATCGACAGGAACTGATCAGGCTGAGCAACCTGGTGGAAACCTTTACGGGAACCCCCGGGCAGATTCTTATGTGGCCGACTACGGTGGCCCCTGTTGGATGGCTGCTGTACCGTAAGGCAACTCTGAATATTGCCGATTATCCGAGTCTGTTTGCTGTGATTGGCACGACCTTCGGAGGGGATGGCACGACGACCTTCTGTTTACAGGATACCGCGGGGCGGAGCCCTCTGGCTGCCGGACAGGGCGATGGGCTGACCAACCGGGTTCTCGGAGATCTCGGAGGGGAGGAGCAGCATACCCTTTCCATAGAAGAGATGCCGGAACATACTCACACAGTCAACGTGGACAACAAAAACAACGTCGATCCCAACACGAGTGCTCACTCCGTAGGCTCAGACGGCAATGCCGATTATGGTTTGGATATCACTTCTTCTTCGGCAGGAGGAGGACAGCCCCATAATACTATGCACCCGTTCTTTGTCATTAACTTCATCATCAAGTATTAACCTTTGCTCCCTGCTTAGGATCTTAATGTGCCAGCAGTAGTCTATACCCCAAGAGTGGACGGTAAGCGGGAGTTTCAGGCGAAACCCACGGCAGCAGATCGTCCAGTGCTAAATCCTATGCTACTCCTGAACGAAATGGAGTCGTTACGGGAGGAGGTGCGCAAGCACTACGAAGTGATGGGCTGCGTTCCTGGACTGGTTCCGGGGGATGCTACACTGACCCTCTTTGTGTGTGGGTGGGATATGTATCTTCCTCAGGTCGTCGGAGTATCTACGGCACGAGCCTGTGTTGCCGCCAGTGCGGATTTTGTCTTGAGCCTTTGGCGGAATGAAACACAGATCGGAACTTTGACATTTGCCGCAGGGGAGACTACCGGAGTGTTTTCCTGGGAAGAAACGTCTCCGGCTTTTCAGGTAGGAGACATTTTTCGGATAGTGTCTCAGGCACAGGAAGACTTAACCCTGGCAGACATTGCATGGCGCATGCTGTTTTATCGGAGCTAGGATGCTGGTCAACCTGCAGACATACCGGGCAACCCTCTGCTATTTTTCGAACTACGACGTAGCTTTTGCCGATACAGACAGTGGGGAGCGTTGGGAGGCCTACACTAAAAATAGCACGGAGATTTATGTACGACGTCGCTCTGCTTTGGGTGTTTGGGATCCGGAGATTCTGGTATCGATTGGGATCCACCTAGACATCCTGTACTTGAATGGTCATATCAATCTGGTCTTTGAACATAATGGCAAGATCTACTGGAGGGCTTGGCCTGAGAATACCTCTCCTGCATTCATCAAGCCGCCAGGCTTGTTGACAGAGAGTGTTTATTTTGAGTTTGAGGATCTAAGCGCTTTTTCTATGACCCGTGTCGATCCCATTGAGCCTCGGTCTTACGATGAGGTGTCTTTGACCTATGGGGATCTCAGCTTCCTCGCCTATGATGTACAGGAAGCTCCTGGTGTCGTGTCCCGGGAAGACGCCTTTACGGTATTTTGGGCTGCTCCCGGATCTTTGCGAGGCAGTCATCTGCTTGGGTACCGCCTTTATCACAAAGACCTTACAGGTGTCGTTACCTGCGTCAACAGTACCCTGCTCCCGACCCCCCAGTATATTGGAGACGTCTTTCCAGGCACCTACTTTGCCACGGCTTGCATTTCCCCAGGCCCTGCTGGGGAGTTGTGGGAGGAGAGCCCTGCGGGAAGCAGTCTTACCGTATTGGAGACAGAAACTTGGCAGCAAGAAACTGTTCCTGTGGTAGGTGCGGATTTTTCCCTGGCAGCTTTGACCAACTTTGAATTTTACAGCGAGAACAAAAAAGACGAGGTGGTTTTTCTCTACAGCGACCTCGCCTTTTTTTCGATGACGAGCACTGTGCTGGACTACACGCCTATTTAAGGTGGTTTATTCATTGTTTACTGAGGAGCATCGGGTATGGATGGGTTGTCGTTAAATATCAAGGGGTATGTCGAGGTAGCTCTGCGGGATGCCAGGACTTTGGAATTGAAGGCGGAGAGTAACCAGCCGAATCTGGTTGTGCCCAATGGGCGCAAGATTCTGCTGACACCTTTCAGTAACCCTTACCTATACCTTAGCAGCTTTACCGGTCCGGTAACTCGGTCATTGACCACTGTGCCCAATTCTCTGACCTACTCCAGTGTGGCTTCCGGAGATATTTTAGCCAAGGTCACGGGGACTACGTTCAGTAAGCGCTACCGTAACCAGTTCGGAGCCCCCACATCGACACGCACCATCTATTCGGTGGCTTTGGCTTATAGTACGTCTTCTGGGAACCTGGTGGCTATGACCACTCTCCTGACCCCTATTGAGCAGACTGTGAATGATATTGTGGATGTGTACTACACCATTATTATGAGCCCCTACACGGCTTGACTAGGAGCAGGTAGCATGAACGGTTACGCCTTTTTGTCTTTGGTTAACGAAGACGGATCACTTCAGGAACAGCAAGGTCGCAAGAACGCTGTTATGGCCCTTGGGGTGGATCGATTTTTGTATTACATGTTTACGGGTTCTAACCATTATTCAGACCATCTCACTACCTCTTCTGGGAATTACGGGGAGGGGTACATCAGCATTTGCCCTTTTACAGAGTTGAATACAGAGGATTTTCGGCAGGCAGATGGTTTTATGGGGTACACGGAAACCTTGGGACGAGCCTCCAATCTGAGCACCTCCTACTATAAGAGATATGCTGAGAAAACCTGGGCTACTGGGGATGTAATTGGCAATTTTAAGTCTTTGACTCTCGCTGTGAATGATTATGGCTATGCTCGCCCCCTGATGGCGGTGCGGCCTTTCAACTTCAGCAGTGTGGGACGTACTTGGGGGCATGCCCCGGTAGATACCTCTGTAAGAGTTCCTTATCTTCTCTATGACTCTGGGTACACGGGGGAATCGGAAGGGAAAGCCGTATTTGGAGGAACCCCGTCCTGTACAGAGGCCGACTGCAACAAATTTTTTGCGGTATTGACTCAGGGTGGGGTTACCGGGCAGAGTGCTTATAAGGTATTGGCTGCTCCCATGTACCCAAAGCAGCTAAGTTTTTATAATTATTACCGAAAAGAGTTGACCGCTTTTCCAGGTTTTTATGTCAAGCCATACCAGTCGCGCTTGCGCTACCGCGCTCGGGATGGGGTGGTCTGGGCTTACAATTATTGGAGCTACTCTTCCAAGGTTACCTATGTCGGAGCGCTGTATGCCTATGATACGAAACGGGGGATAAACAATGGCCTAGCACAAACACACTACCGGCCAGAGGTCACGGCCTCAGCTCGTTACGACATGAACGGGGTGGCCATTGAAGAGGGGGGGCGCTCTGCCTGGTGTACATTGACTCCGGTGTCTCAGGGAGACGCTTACCAGCCAGTTGTGCTGCATGCCACCATAAACACAGCTTCCGGGAATCTCCTTCATGAGAGGTACAGTACTCAGGATATCCTGACCAGCAGCGGCCTCACTCAGACCACACCGGAATACTACGATTTCAGTTCACCAATGATCTGCCCGTTGACAGGGGATTTGTTTATCTGGACCTCTGATGAAAAAGAGCATACCGGGCTGTACCGGAGAAATACTACCACCGGACAGTGGGCTCGCCTCCCAAATACGCAGGATAAACGCCCTTGCTTTGCACTGAGCACAATTGATTCTCGGGGATATATTTATTGGGTGGTTGCAGCTACGGGAGAGCTGATCAAGTACAATACGGTAACCAATCTGATTGAGGCTACCTACAGCACTTCCAGCACCCCGGCTCTGGCCTTTCCAATCACAGACAGTTCCTATATGTCAACGCGTGGAGACTTACTGTGCGTGGATTTGCAGGATAATCTCTGGATTGCCCACAACACCGACAATGCTGGGGTATCTTGCCTGTCGGCAGACGGTACAACCCTCATAAATTACAACACCTCTGCAGCAGCTAACAGCTTTTTTAATCGAGATGCTCCCGGGCTTCCAAGCAATTTGAAGATTGTGGCTCTGGCGTGTGACCCCTTCGGTCGGATGTTGGCTCTGCCGGCAAACTATGCTTCTATCGGAGTGTTTGAGGCAGGGCAGTGGTTTTCTTGGCATTATGGGGGAGATAGCGCCATTCTCGACATCACGCCCTTTGAATACGGGATTTTGCTGACTCGGACTACTCATCAGACAGCCTACGCCTACTATTTTGAGCATGTCCCTTATCCTCTGGTCAGCTACGGCTGGGATGGCTCTCAGTGGGTTATGGGGCATTCGGGATCCAAGCCTACCCATGCCACGGAAGAGGATGTCGTGGATGGCCTGACCCTGCGGTTTGAGGCAGATAAGAGCTACATTGAAGGGGAGTGGTTCTCCACCGTAGCTGGAACCGGCATCGTCAAGGACAATCTGCAGACCTTGACTGTGCGCTACAACTGGTACGCCGCAAATCTGATCTATACAGAAAATGAAACAATGACTGCGGCAGAGGGTTTGTCTCTGGCGTGTGCCCAGGACCCCGCTTTTCTGATTTGCGAGAGGGATGAATTGGTTTCTTGGAGTGCCACCTTGGATGGCATTCCAATTACCTTGCAGACAACTACACCTTCAACCTCTGGGCAGGTCTATGTTTCCACTGGAGGAAGCCTGACCTTCCACGCGGAGGACCTTGGGAAAACTTTTAGTATCAGCTATTACTGGCTCAAGGAGTAAGCTGCATGGCCACTCCTGTATCCATCGATCCGGAGCACCTCTATCGTATCACGGGAGACGGGTACGTGGTGCGCCCTTTGCTGCTTCGGCGAGACAGCACTCTGTATTTTTTCGGTCTGAAAAAAGTCTCGGAGGATGCCGATTACGGCCAGCTGGTTTACCGGGAACTCACTTTGACAGATGAGGCTATGCTGCCTCTGATGGAGGAGTTCCCTTACGATTACTACATCTACTACTCCGAGCCTTATATCCTGGTAGGCAGTGAGCGGGTGCTGTCTGAGACTTCCTTGAAGGTGTCCGAGCCTTTTTACCTGGTGGATGACACGCAGGTGTTTATCGCCAGTACCAGTGACTCTGGCATTCAGGTAGGCAAGTACGATTTCACCTCACAGCATTATTATACCCAGCAGATCTCTCCAACTGGTCATACGCCTGCTGTGCTCAAAAATTTATCGGACGGAGGCCACTACCTGTTTTTCTTGGACCTGGACGAAAAAAACGAGGAGAGCCTGTTCTTCTCGGTAAACCTGTCGGAGGATGTCTGGTCGCCTCCTGCCAAAGCTACCAAAACTCAGGAGCGGGGCCCCTGGTCCCGCCCGATACGTTTTATCAAGTAACTACCCTTCTCCTTAATTTTGCCTCAGGAGCCTGAGCATGCCAGCTGTATCCTATTCCTCCCGCCTGGACGGAAAAAGGGAATTTAAAAGTACCCCCTCTGCGGCGGACCGACCTGCCTTGAACCCCATGCAGATTGTCAACGAGCTGGAAGCCGCTAAAGCTACCGTACTGGAAGCGACCATTTGGCAAAGTGTGGATCTGTCTACGCTGCTGACGGATGCCAGTTATATTGGCCAGACCCGTGTGGATGGCACGGTGGCGGAAAATGCCCTGGGAGCAGGGGCGGCCCTGCGAGTCAATCAATATGGACAGTACGTTCTCGCCAGTGCTGATGCAGAAACCTTGTGCCCATGCGTGGCCTTGGCCTTGGAGGACGGTACCGGGGTCAAAAAAGTGCTAACGGATGGATGGTTTCGGAAGTTCAGCTGGAGTTTCACTCCGGGGGCCCTTCTGTTTCTGGATCTCACTTCGGGTCTGATCAGTTCTACTCGGCCCACCGGGGAGAATAAGATGGTGCAGATCCTCGGATATGCCGAAGCCCCCTCCATTATCCGGTTCAGACCCTCCTTGAATCTTATCAAACTCGTTGAGTAGGAGATTTATCCATGGCAGCACTTATATTTGTGCTTCGAAACGGAATTCCCATGCATACAGACCTTGTTCGGTCTGGAGACATTCTGGCACCGGAGCGGCCTTCTGCAGAGCACCTATGGGACAGCACGATAAACGCTTGGGTATTGCACCTCTCAGGATACAAAAGTCAGTGCCTGGAGCAGGTGTACGCAGAGTATGAGGACGCCCTGTCTCGGGGAGTGCCTTGTACGGTCGGGGAGGCTACCTATGTCATGGACGCCGGGGAAGAGCATGCAACTCGTTTGGGCGGAGGCATCCGCTTGGCGGAAATGTTGGGTCAGGTCAGTATCACATTGACAGACTATTACAATAAGGATCACCCGGGCATTCCCTTGGAAGTGGCGCAAGAGGTACTGAAGCAGCAAGGAGCCCACTATGCTCTGCGCCGGGCTTTGCGGAATTTGAAACGTACTCGGATACAGAGTGCAACCACCCGTGCTGAGGTAGAGGCTGCTCTGAAGCTGACCTTGGCTGATCTGTAGGGGAACAACCATGCGTACCATAACCGAGATCACCAAGGAATGTGACCATCTGTACCTACTGGAGATGTTTTCCGTGAGTGTGGATGCCTTGCGCCGCCGACAGGACTGTGTGCAGGTGCCCGAGCTGAAGGACCTTGCCACCACCCTGGTGGATGGCACCACTGAAATCACCCTTACCGCGGAATAGCTGAGAAAGACAGGGCATGAAAAAAATTACGCATCAATTCGTGGAAATGCTGGATACTCCAGTGCATCAGACCGTGCTGTATGGAAAGCGGTACACAGCCCTGGATGCTCCCTCTGCCGGGTACATAGGTCGGGAAGGCTTTTTGGCCTTAACAGAGGGAAACACTCGGGTAGCTACCCTGGCTACAGAGGAGGAGCCCCTGATTGTCTCTTTTTCCGGAGGCTTTTCCGCGGACGGTCTTCAGGATGATATCCTCAAAATGACTTCCGGGTTGGAAGTCAACCTTCCCCCTGTGGGAAGAACACCCTACCAGTATATTTATGTTGAGCTTTCTGAAGACGGGACCCCGAGTCTGGGGGTTACCAACTACGCTCCGGTATATCTGAATGCTCTGCGTCCGGTTGTCTTGAATCCCTGGATGCGTAGCAATGAGGAGCTTGGATTTTCTGTAGCCGTCAACAACTTTTCTTCCGGAAATTACCCTTACCAGGCTACCCGTTACGGGGGAGGAAACTGGCAGACTACGCACGTAGCCTCAGTAGCTTCTCCGAATTGGTTTGAGATGACCTTTGATCAGCCGGTTTTTCTGCACTCGGCAGAGCTGATGTGCTGCTGGGAAGGGACCTCGAACGATGTCTACCTGATTGACTTTGAGCTGCAGGTATGGGACGGCGCAGATTGGGTGACTGTAGCCTCCAAAACCGGGGGTACTCGGGTCACCAAGCAGATTCATGTCCTGGAAGCTGCCAGTATGATGCGCACAAGCAAAGCGCGTATTTTGATTACTGACGATTCCGGAGCCTCGGACATCGACTTCATCCAGTTCAAGGGTATTCCCGCTGGGGACGTGTTTGATATTGGCAGAATGCAGATGCTGTCCGGGGAAGACCTGGTTACTCCCGTGCGACGGGTTTATCTGGGGGAACTGGACCGTTCCGGAGAAACTCCGGCACTTACAATCTACGCGTTACGGGGACAGGCTCAGCTGGAAACCCAGGTTCTGAGCTACGCGCATATGGTGACGCTGTCTCACAACCTTGGCGTGCCCCCGGAGCATTACAGCTACTCGGCGTACTTCAGGGAGGGGTACGGAAACTATGTGCCTTTTCACAACCGAACCAATACCGACTCCGATTCCAACGAAAATGCTTTCTGTGGAGCACATCGACAGACACATCGTACCCAGTTCTCCTTCTGGGACGGTCGTCCGGATTTGCCGAACAATGCCGCGGTGCAATGCCCTACCGTAGAGGAGCCTACCAGCCGGAGTTCTTACCGAGCTCAGGGGATCTACTACGTGACTTTCCGACGAAACTTTTGACATACTCCCCCTAGATAAATCAAGGGGGTTTACGATGCTCTTGCTAAATTAAAATAAAAAAAACGGGCCGATAGTGGCCCGTTTTTTATTTCAATGTCAAAGAGATTCTATGGGAGAGGACCTTCTTCTTCTTCTTGCGGGCTCCAATACTGTAGAAATTTCTTTACCAGGGGGGATTTACTGCTTTGTGGGAAGAAGGTGGCCAGGAGGTAGCTGTCCGGATGAACGTACGTAACTACCTCCTCCAGCTCTTTAGTGTCCAAAGCCAGAGCATCCAGTCCTCCTACCGGGATGAACATGTTGTTTTCCTGAATAAACACTGCGTGCGTGAGGGCCAGACTCCAATTACTTTCGGAAATCGGTGTTTTGCAAAACCCGAGAAGGGAGCCGAACGAGGTGCCTACCAGCACAAGGGGCTTATCCGATGCTTGCCTGTCGGACATATTCTAATCTCTTTCTCAGCCTGTCACGGCTGGTTTCGTAGGTAATGGCCTGTTTGGGGGCCTTCTGATACCATAAATACTTGGCAAGAAAATAAGCATCCGCAGCATCATCGGTTAAAGTTGCCAAGGCTGCGGAAAGCAATGAAGGGTCTTCAAACCGCATCTCTGCTTTAGCCTGCTCCAGGACAGCCTGTTTAGAAGCGGCACCCGTACCAAGGGCAAACTTCTTCAGCACCTTAGGCTCCACCAGATGCAGGGGTACCCCTTTCAACAGAAAATTACTTTTTAAAATACCTCCCAGCTCCCCCAGGGTGAACGCCCGGTGCACACTGTTGAAGGAGTAATCTTCATACGCTACCTGCAATTGATCCCAGGATACTCCAGGGCTGGCCAGGGTCACTGTTCGGTCAAGGTACGCCTGAATGCATAGCATGCGCTGCAAGGCGTCGTGCTCTCTCGGGGTTTTTTGTCTTTTGGCACGCGGAGGCACTTCGTCATGGCTGTTCAGCAGCAGCCGGATTTCTCCTTTTGGGGAAAGGACAACGAAGGCGGTGTTTGCCAAGGAAGGATCCAACCCAGCGTAGCACTGCCTCATGGTTTTCTTTTTCTGGAAGCCGACCGGGTTTTCTTGGAAGGCTTGTTGTCCCGCAGATAGAGGCGACGGATCTCCTCATTGCGCTTGGCACGAATCGTGGTGCCATCCTCTGAGCGGACAAACTCACCTTTTCGACCGGAGGTCATAAGAATGTCTATCTGCTGCTGCAGGACTCCGTGGGTATAGTAGGCGCGGTTCCCGCAGTAAACGCAGGACCAGGTATAGGGTTCGGGCTGAGAAACCCAATGTTTCCCCCCACACTTATGGCAGGCTCCTGCGGGGCGAAACAGGGGGATATCATCTGTCGGACTGTTGATCTTTTCCAGCAGATCCTTCCGCAGCTGCTTCTTGCCTCTGCGCAGGCTGGAGGGGTAGTCAAAGGGAGCGGAAGAACGACACATCACAAATTACCTCATTAGCAGAGCCTTGGTAGGCAAATAACATTGTCTATTCTAATTAACTTAAATTCAAAATATAATGGCTGTTTTTTCTAGATTTTTAAGTGAGCAAAGCTAAAAAAAAGAGCACCTTTTTAGGGGTGCTCTTTTCTGGTAGGAAACAGGACGCTTCATTCCAGGAGTGGACTTTTTTAATTTTTTAATATTTAAAGAACGCTCTCCCAGTGGCCTGTGTTTTCCTGGGTAAGACTTTCCGAAGAGTTCCGGGTTCTTGAACAGGCAGAAGAGAGCCTCTCCAGAAAAACTTCAACAGATTCAACTTTTCTGTTGTAGGTTTTGAGAGCCAGAAAAACAGGCTCGGCCAGTCTCTGGGATACCCCTTGGGGATTTTCCCGCAGAAAAACACAGGCTTGAAACAGTTTTTTCAGGAGACTGCCCTGTTCTTTGCTGACAGAGTCTATGTAAGCCACGTGTCCTCGCATGATAGACAAAAACTGTTCATCCCTGGCGTGTTGTGTGATAGCAAAGACCGCCCGGTCTTCCCCCACATTTTCCGTGGGAAACTCTGCCGCTCGAAAAGGATATAAAGAGAAATAGGTGTTCGCTGCCTCTGTGACAGAGGTACGGCAAGCATTGAACAATGCAGCACGAATCCGCTGAAACCGCTCAAGGTCCACCCGGGCTTTCACATTCAAAACGACTCCGAGAAACCGCTGATTACGAAAAGGGTGGTTCTTCGGGGTAACAGACCATTTGTGCGTTTGGAATCCTCTGCGGGACATCACCACATGTACGTATTGGCGATATTCCTTAATAAGCTCTAGGGGAGCGTCTCCATCGACAAACAGCACCAAGTTGTCACAGTAACGCACGTACTCTAGGGAGGCCCGGGGGTATTCCTTTTGCTTTCGCGCTACCCAAGCCAAAATATCCCTGTCGTACAGCGCATATCCCACCAGATTGGAAAGCAGGGCACTGCAGGGAGACCCCTGCTGCAGTGTATGTACCCAACGGTCGCTCTGTCTCCTACGTACAATGCAGTAGCGGGCAATCAGCTTCGCGCCTGCCTCCGACATAGCTCCCAGAGCACACAGTGTCTTGACTATTTTACGCATGGAAATGTTGTCAAAGTACCCTTTGATATCACAATGGACCATGTACTTCCTGCCCAGATATTTTTGCAGCTCTTTTTTGTAATTCACCCCTTTGCGGTACGCCAGTAGATGTTCATGCGGAAAGCTGTCTTGTATTTGATCAAAGGGGATATTCAGCGCGGTCTGGATACGCGCCAGAGTCGTATCTGACTTGTAGGTATCCCGTCCCTTGACTTTTACCAAGTGTTGCATATGGTTGCGGCGCAGACTCCCATTCTTATCTTTTCCTCCCACCCAGGACAAATACTTGGTCTTGATCTTCAGGAGAGCCCCCAGTTCATCCCAGCCGTGCACAAGACTCAAAGGAGAGTCAAATACCTCTTCTGTATATTTTTGGCACTTCATTACAATCCTCCCGTTATTTCACAAATTGAAGTCAGGTAGGTATCCACAGCGGAAGATACTTTCTGGGCTTTACGTAATGGGCTTTCTATAGTAGCAGGAGCGCTTCTCCAACGTATATAATGAGCCAAAGGTACTGAAATACTTTTTGGAGGCAACCACACCCCGTTATAGCAAAGCCCTACCAAAGATTGGGCCCTTCCCTCCAGGCGGAGCCCCGGAAGCTTGTACCTGTAAACTCGGGAAGACGCCCCCCTCAATCCCCCCACTATTCTATGATGGCGCGTAGCGGAATTAAGATAAGCCAGTGGGAAGAGGGCATAGTACTGAGTGAACAGTTTCTGCATCGTATAGGGGTTAGCAGCGGCAGAGAAGGTTAAATAATCGTATCTGGAAAAAGAAATTATCGCGGCGTTTGGAAATAGGCTTCTCAGACGGTATCGGTTTTCCTCCTTATTAAACCAATCCTTGTTTACAAAAAACAGGTGCCGGAAGGATTTATACGCCGTTTTTCTCGGCAAGACGGGAGTGTCTCCTGCAGCGAGATCCACCGACAAGAGGCAGGGAGGAGACTCGTTCCCATGATCCTCGTAGAAAGTCCCTTCTCGGAGATCTTCAAGGCTTAGAGTTCTTTGCTCAAAAGAGGGGGATAGGAGCTGTTCAATCTCCGCTACAAGCTGTGGAGGCAGGCTTCCAGGGTCTTCAAAGTTCTCCAAAACAAGGTCATCTCTTTGCTCATCGCTTTGCGTAGGCATGCTTTTTCCTTTCTCTGTAAGGTTGCTAAGCTGTTACTAGGGACATGTTCTTATAACAAATAAGTCTTCAATTTTATGGGGGTCTTCACCATTTATTTAATAGACACCGTTCAGCTTATTACAGGAGCAGCTAAGATCTTTATCCTGCCGACGGAATAGCTCCTACCCTCCCGCTGCTTATTTTCTATGAGTGGCAGAAAGAGACCACATCCCATGATCACCCTTGTTGACCAACAGAACGACCAGGATTTTTCTGTATTTCATAAAATACTCGGAGGCCTTCAAGATGAAGTGCTATTAGGGGCTCTCAACGACATCGAGCTCGATTCAGAGATTTATGCCAAACTGCCCATGGAACAGTTTGCTCTTCCGGAATTACGGAAATTCCCCGTGAACTCCGCAGAGGATGCCCTGCTCAGTAAACTGTACTTCGAGCAACAGCGCCCTCTACTGTCGGAGGCCCTGGAGGATAAAGTCGCTGAGCGCATCAGTACGTTCCTGAACCTGTACAATCTTCCCGAGGAAGTATTTGCCCAGGCTGGCAGTGTCAAAGAAGCTGCCGAGGAGAAAACGCCTATCTATCTCCTGCCAGAACAACGCTTATGCCGAGTTGCTGGCACGGAGGATCTTGTCAAAGCGGCTCAGCTGTTTGAACGTGAAAAAACCAAGCTGCCCATCCCTCAGCGTGTCGAGTTTTCTCAGAATTTTGTTAAGTCTGCGTCCACTTTCGGACTGTTGGAAATCCCCTGTGATATTGCCAAGTATGCCAGCTGCCTGGATACAGACCTGGGTACTACCCGTTATCTGTTGGACATCCGAGCAGCGGCTGTGCGGCGCAAAGGGGGAGATCCCAGTGTTTATGTAAAGCTGGCAAGCCTCCTGGGGCATATTGAGGTCACTCCAGACAAGGAGGAGCTTTCCAAACTGGCGAGTCTTATCTACACCCTGGATAAGCAACATGGCCTCGATGCGCCGGCTTATGATAGGAAGCTGCCCTGTGCCTATACCACCGTGTTCAACCAGGCCGACTCTGCTGTGGAAAAGCAGGCAGCCCAGGAAGAGGTCCCCTTCCGAGAACTTACCAAAGCGGAGCTGGTTGCCCGCTATGGGGAAGACCTCGTTGCAGAGGTTGAAGGGCACGATGGCGAAGTTGACTACGATAAGTTGCAGGACATCCTGCACCGTTCCGGGGTGGGTGTACCGGGAAGCACCTCGGAGGGGGCAGACTGATGGACTCCTTGCAGGTATTAGCCGGCCACCCCATCGATCTTTATCGGAAGCTGGAGGCCACTTTTCCTGACTCGGAAGCTCCCTGGTTGGGGTGGGAACCGGAAACGGTGCTTGCTTCTCTCCCGGAGGTTACCGATGACCTTGCCAAAGACAAGATTCTGGCTATCCAGGCTCTGGCTTCCAACAGTTCCTTAGGCTGTTCCGTAGCAATCGCCTTTGAAAAAGTGGTGCATGGTTTTTGTAACAACCCCTGCATAATGGATGCTGCGCAACCCCCTGGAGTAGAGGAGATCTACTATGCCGTAACTCAAATCCGAGCTCTGGTACAGGAAGTCCATGGCAAACCGGCTGTTTTCTCTGGGCAGGTTCCTGGCTATGTCGCAGCTGCAGGCCATTATCATGGGTGGTTCTTGTTCCCGGAAGAACTCTCTTTTGCCTCCGAGTTTCTTGAGCATCTCTCCGGAGTGGTACCAGGTTCCCGTAGGTACACAGACTATGCGGATCTGTTTACACAGGGGAAAGACTTGCTGAAAGCACTTGAGAACACCTCTCTGAGTCTGGGGGATCTGAAGGCTATGGATAATCTGCCGGAGGATTCTCCGGCAGCTAACCTACTACGCAGGGTGCTGCGCTGTCTGTTGTACGATCCGACACTGCCCTACCAGGAGGGGATTTCCTAGTATGGCGGTGGTTGAAGTAGCTCTAGATTTGACAAAGGCCGATGCTGCTCAGGCGTTGCTGCACCTGGAGGGTCGGCCTTATTCATTGCGCAACTACCCAATGTTTGTGGATATCTTTAACTCTCCCTGGCCTCGAGTCCTCATGAAATCCGGGCGACAGGTATCCAAAACCATCACTATGGCCGCGTTGATGGTGACCGATGCCTCCATGGTACCTCACAAACCTTCCCTGTACGCCAATGCCTCTGGAAATCAGACCAGTTCTTTTTCCACGTCGAAACTCGATCCCTTTCTCCTGCACAGCCCCGCGATTTATCACAACCTAATGCAGGCCAAGAACGTCTTGAATAACGTGCTGTATAAGCGCTTTGCCAACTGGTCAGAATTGCGCCTTACCTACTTTTCTGAATCGGCGGACCGAGTACGCGGTATTTCCGGACACCACTTTTACCTGGATGAGATACAGGACATTCTCTACGACGCCATCATTGACGCAGAGGAGTGCCTGTCCGCAGCCAGTGATCCTCGATTTACCTATGCGGGGACCTCTAAAACCCTGACTTCGACCCTGGAGTTTTTCTGGACGTTGTCCACACAGAAATCCTGGGTAATCAAGTGTGAAGCTTGCGGTAAGTGGAATCTGCCTTCCATTGAAAATATTCAGCGCAAGGGCCTGTGCTGTAAAAAGTGCGGACACTTGCTGAACACTTTTAAGGGTATTTGGCGCTCCATGCGGGAGTTTGATGGAAAAGAGCCCCTTTTCGATGGCTACCATATTCCTCAAATTATCCTGCCTTTGCACTGCAACAGCCCGGAAAAGTGGGCCAAACTCATTGAAAAAATGGAGACCTACCCCTCCTATAAATTCAATAACGAAGTTCTGGGGCTTCCCGAAGGGGAAGGTGATTCTCCCATAACCGAGGATATGCTGCGGAAGGCTTGTATACCTGAGCTTCGCATGGAAACCCGGCTGACGGAACACAACGCCGCGGGAGCTACCTATTTCGTGGCAGGTATTGACTGGGGGGGAAATGGCATTGAAGGAACCAGTCGGACTACCTTATCCGTGTACGCGGTGTATCCCGAGCGAGTACAGAGCACAAAAATCTACGGCCAAATCTTCGGGCCGGGCGATCCCACCAAGCATGTAGAAGAAATCTCCTCCGCCTTGAAGCGCTTCGGAGTGCATATGGCTTTTGGTGACCATGGCGGGGGAAACTTCGCCATGGCCATGCTGCAGAATATCACCCCTACTGTACGCATCGTGCCTGTGATGTATACGGATCAGGCAGCCCCCTATCGTTGGGATGAGGATGCCCATCGCTATACAGTGAATCGTACCCGACTGATCGATGCCTTTTTCATGGCCATGCGCACCGGAGAGGTTCATACCATGCGCTGGGAAGATTTCCAGAGGTTTTCTCCAGATATTCTCGCTGTCTATCAGGAAATCATCGGAGATAATCAGGGGAAAGGCCGACGTGTTTGGCGCCGCTATCCCTCGAAGCCGGATGACATCCTGCATAGCATGGTGTTTGGCTGGTTCGCCGCCCGTGTCATGAGTGGCAATATGGAGTTCTGATCTAAAAAAAATCCCGAGTGCTTTTGCCTCGGGATTTTCATTCTTTCACTCACTAAGCGGGGGAGAAGGCTAGCCTTTTGGGTAGCCTTCTGCTTGGTTTGGCAGACTATGTCTGCCTGTCAGAGATGGAAAATGACCCATCTGAGTGAAACTCTTGTCTTCTGTCTTGGGCCCGTCTGGGGCGGGTTGAGGTTACTATGAGATCTATTCCATGCTCCAGCCGATGGTCGGTTGAAAAAGTCTTCAGAGTGCCTGTAGGAGCACCGCTCCGGAAGGCTACCTGAAGCTTTTTCATAAGACCTCGAGCTGGAAAAAGTAAGTGCCGGACTTTGTCCGGCTTATTCTTTTTCCAAAGAATAATCTAACCTCTAAGTGTTTCCAGTACAAACCTGTTCTTTCTAGGAAGGTATGCTCCGAAAACACCCATCTTTCTGTCCTGCTTACTCCTCTCTACTATGGCTAGACCGGGTGGGATCCGATCCGCCGGCGCCGCAGGATGACTGGGTGGGGGTGACCGCGTCCGCGTGCCATCTCGGTCTCCAAGGGAAGCCTCAACCTCCGGTTGAGAGTGCCGAAGGCACGTGCTTCCTAGAGGAGACCCCTCGTAGAAGACAGACTTTGTCTGCCGATGGAGAGGTTCTTCTCCATTCAACTAGAAGGAGTTTTTACTTCCGGGCAATGCTGGCTACATGGTCGAGGTTAATGAGGGCTTCCCGTACGCTGAGCTCCCCATTAGCCAGCGTGACTTCAGATCGAAGCGTAAAGAATTTACCCTTAGTGGACACGACCGTACCGGTCAGGGCCGCTCCGCCGTAGATAAATACTCTTGCCTCTTTCCCCAGCCAGGCTTGTATCGCTTCGTAGCCCATTGGTGAAAATGTCGTGTCAGTCATGACATCACCTGCCTAAACCCGGTCTTGCATGTTCTTTTAACAAAACATGGTCCTTTTTTTGAAAAATTGAAGCAGGCAAAATATTATTATCTCCTTAGGCAACGGCTTTCTTGGCCTCCCCATAGCTGGGACCATACCCAACGTCATATTTCCAGGGTACCGGAAGCCAGGGAGCTTTTTCACGGATATTCTCCATAATGATTTTGTCCAACAGCTGCTTCATACCGGTCTGTCCTTTAGGGGCCTTGAAGCCGATGGAGTCATGCACGGTAAGAATGATTCGACCTTCCCTGGAACGGAGAGCCTCCCGCAAATCGATCATGTTGGTCTGCACCAAATCATTGCTGGTGGTCTGAATACGAGCATTCACAGCCTGCCGACTGATACCGTTAAGCAGACTGCTGTTGTACGACGCTGCGGCATACCGGCGCTTGCGCCCCGTGAAGGTGTAGGAAAATTTATGCCTTAGTGCAAAGTTGATGGTATTTCGGATATAACGGGCCACTCCAGGATAGGTTTTGAAAAACTTATCGAGATACTCCTGAGCTTCCTGCTCAGAAACCCTAATACGCATATCCGACCACAGCTGGGCAGCCAGCCCTTTGGCACTCATCATATATATAGTGCCAAAGTTAACTTTCTTAGCAATCTGCCGCAATACATAGTAGGGAGTTGACTTATCCTCTTTGTAGAGGCAGAGGTCTTCGTAGCTGTACTCCCCCAAGCCCGCAGCAGTCAGGCAATGCAAATCCTTGTCTTCCAAAAATGCCTGGGTTAAGGCAAGGTCCCGACTGTACGCTGTCAGAACACGCATCTCCGCATTGGCAATGTCCAGGTCATAGAAATCCTCCTCTTCCGGGTTATCCGGAAGGAACAAGGCCTTCAGATTGAGAAAAAGTTCTAAGTTACTGATTTTTAACAGGAAGGGGACGTTCTGAAGGTTGGGGTCACTGCTACTCAACCGGCTTGTAGCCGTCCCATTCTGATGGTACTTCCCATGCAAGAACCCATCGAGGGCGGATTTCTGCAGCCAGGGATTCAGGTACGTCCCCTTGATCTTCTCCATCCTCCGCCAATCCAGAAAATAGTTGAGGAACACATCATCCGGAAAGTCATCTGAGAGGAACTTGATTGTCTCGGCGTCAGTGCAGGGAGCTCCGGCATCCGTTTTCTTGATGATCGGCAGCTTCTTGTCTTCATAGAGGTATTTGGCAATAGCATTGCCATTGCTCAACGGAAAAGTGTACCCTATATCCGTGAAGATCTTATCCTCCACTTCTGCCATTTTCTCTTCCAGGATTTTGATGTATTCCTTGGTGCGCTCCCGGTCCAATCGCACCCCGTAGAACTCCATCTCGGAAATCAGATCCGCCATAGGATTAACGATATTCCGCACCGTCCACATCAACGGCTGCATCTGCAGAGGCTTTTTGATCTTTTTCTCAATCTTCAGAACCCTTAGGGCTTCCTCTTTCAGCCTCCCCAACTGCTTAAGCATGATCTTACGCGTCATTACCCCGTCTACTGCGGCATAGAGCAGCAGTTTCGGAACAGCTAGATCCTCATAGGTAACCTCGGGCGTAATCTCCGGAGGTTCGAACTCCAGCGGTATCAACAGTTCTTCCCGAGGTACCTTGCTCAGTAGCTTGAAGATCACCCCAGCCGACTTCTTGGTAAGAACAAGCTCCCCTTTGGATTTTTTATACTTGGGCTCTGTCAACCCCTTGGATTCCGTCATGCTCAAAAATTTCCGGGAGATCCATCGGGAGTTAAGGCTGCGCCGTTCTGTATCCGTCAGGCTCAGCCAGTAGCTGACATAAGCCTCCACCAGTTTTTCCCGGTACGCTTTTACCGCCTCTTTGAGGGTTTCTTTTCGCGCCTTTTGCAAAGAAAGCTTCTCCCGCTCCAAATCCTCCTCGTAGCGGGTATCCGTAGGGAAATAGTCTGTAGCCAACACCTTCAGAGAATACTCGCCTTTCTTTCCCTCATCCAACTGGTGCTCTATCAACATGGTATCCCAAGTCACCTCGGGGGTTTTCAGGCCTTCATGATAGCGCAGCCACTGCTGGTCAAACTTTGAGTTGTGCATAACGAGAGAAAAAGCCGGGTGATGCATGACCTGCAGTAATTTATCCCGAATTCTCTGGAAGTGTTCTTTCGAGAAAGGCAAAGCCCGATGCTCCCAGGGGAACGCCAGGCCTTGATTGTCTTCCCAAGACATAGACACCATGATACAGCGCTGTTTTGGGTCGTGGGGTAACAAGGAGGTAGTCTCCGTATCCACAGCTACCGGACGTTTTTTATTTTCTGCATGGGACTTGTCCAGTGCTGCCAGGCACTCATCCAGCTGTGCCACTATGCCTTCGCAGTCGGTCGGAGTACGGATATCCAGTTCATCACAATTGATGCCTGAAGACAGGTACCCAAAAGCTTTTTCAATATCGCGCTTGAGGACCGTGATATATCCTGTCTCCTTCAACACTTGTACAGGTGAGATTGTTGGTAAAACTGTATACTTGACCCCTCCATAGTGGATGGTCTGAAATACTCCTCGAATCTCCCCATGCTTTTGCCGAAATCCCAAAGCCTTAGCGGCATCCGCGCCTAAGGGGATCAGAAGTTTCGGTTTGGACAGATCGAGTCGAGCTTGTAGTTGGTGACTGCACTTCTCTAAGTCTTGCTGCTTTATTTTGTAATTAAGTTCCTTGGGGACACAGCGTACAGCATAGATATACTCTGCACTAAACTGCTCAGCCCTAGGAAGCTTGCTCTTAATCTCGCTGACAAGATTACGCAACAGCCACCCACCTTTACTGCAATACGCTCCTTTCTCTGCGTCAATATCCATGGGAAATCCTGCAATAAAAGTAATGTCCTGGTGCTGAGCCAGAGCATATTTACAGAACTCCTCTGTGTAGAGCCGACACCCAGTACAGGGCGTAGGCTTTAGACAAATAGCTTCTTCCTCTGCCAACAATTTTTTAGCTGTGTCTACCATGAGCTTCCTTCTTTTTTGCCGGCACCCCTTTAATTAGGGCCTACCAGAAAGCCGGAACTGAAAAATTCCGGCTTTCTGCACATGTTTTAAATATCAAAATCCTCCACGTAAGAGAGGTCTGTGGCTGCAGCGCTCTCCTCAATCACCCCAGAGGGCTCTGCTATTTGCTTGGGGGGTATCGGTTTCATCCCGATACTGGGGAGCCCGAGATAGGCTATATCCACCACGGTGTAGTCCATGGGGGTTTGCACATCATGCAAGCCCAACGACTGCACAATAAGTTGGTGCTGTTCAGGTGTCACAGAGTCCCAGCTATGACAACAGCGAGCGGCCATATCCCGTAAAGCAACCACGGGTTTACGGATGTACTCGTAGTTGCCCTGCATCAACGAGCTGTGGACCAGATACCGCCAGACCAGGACAATGACCTGAAGCTCTGAGACAAAGTAAACGCCAGTACGGAGGTTGTTGAGGATGTGAATTTCCCCCTCCTCCAAAAGCGTTTTAGCGGAGACCTTGCTGATCGCTCCGTCTTCTCCGTGGACAAACAGCTTATCCGGTACCAGGCAGGCATCTATGACGGGTATTGTGTTGTTGGACATGCTGATCGCAGCAAGACGATCCTTGTACTTCGTCAGAAAATCTATATACATAGCGTCCGCGTCGTAGCCCAGCATCTCGTATACGGCCAATGGAGTCAGGACACTCTCCATGAAACGGGTAGACCGATGCAGGTCCCCTGCAATCTCCGGGAGACGCTTTCGCAGAATGTTACGCCTGCGGTAAATCTCTGGAATCCGCGGTAGGAGGCAGATAGTGTTGTTCTGCTGCAGACGTAGATACTCCTCCTCGGTAAAGTGCTCAAAGATGTGCTGATCTGGAGGCTTACGCCCCTGATCCTTGACCGTGCTGATGATCAGGATACGGCTCAGAAAAACACTATCCGACGGGGTGTTGATCGCTGCCAGGATAACCGGCATCTGAATTTTGTACTGCCGGACTGACGTTCCGTCGGCGCCTCCTCGAGTTACTGTACTGCCACCTTGTGGAACCCGATACAACAAGGTCATGATCTCCCGGTTACGCTCCTCCGCCTTGGAAGCCCGGATGGCTCCGGTTTCTTCAGCTTCATCCAGTACATAGGCCAGCGTAGATTTCTGCATGGTCTGATACAAAGAAGCCGCGGTGGCATCGTTAGCGGTTACAGCACTTTCCAGCAAGCTAGGAGGCAGGGTTTTACCTGGCTTGACTTCCTGGTTGGGGCCCCCGAGAATGCCGTGGATCAAAGAGGATTTCCCGGATTCCGCCTGACCTGTGATGAAGGTAATGGAGCTTTCCCCCACCGAGGCCATGATCGGCAGAGACATGATATAGGCCGCCAGGAAAGGGTTAATCATATCGTTGTGTTCAAGCTTCCACCCATCCAACACCGTGCGTATGGCTCTATAGTGGAATTGAAGATCCACGGTATTGGCCCGTTCCAGGTCTGTGGTCTCCTGAACAAAGGACCAACGGTGGATGGGACTGAGATTCTCAAACAGGACTTTGCCATCAATATTGCTTTTTAACTCCTCCCAAGTGAGCTGATCATCCTGAGAAAAGCGGCCACGGAAGACTTTCTTTCCATTTACGAAGTAGACCGTGTCACCTTTCCTCCGGTACTCTGCCGGGATATTGGAATAATGGATACCCTGCGTCAGGGTTGCCAGCTCTTCAACATTGATGGCGTCAGTGAGCATGGACTCTGCCACCTCTTTTAGCAGTTCCCAGGCATTCCGCTTTTTGATGGAAAGCATTCTCCCAGGCTCGGTTTCCTCGTCTATCCCTTCCAGGTAGATGTGGTTATTTCCGAGGATCTGATCAAAGAACTCCATCCCGGTACGTCCGGTACTGGCAGCTACCAGGTTGAACAGGGCATTTTCGTTCTTGGGTTCAAACTCCCAAAGTTCACTCTTATGTACTGCCCAGCATTTATACTGCGTCCGACCACCTTTCCTTTCGTAGTAAGAAACTCGCAGATAATTGCTCAGCTGTTTCTTGATAAGCGCCAAACAACTGGCTAGGGTGGTTGAGGAAGCCAGGGCCTCGTTTACTGAGGAGACCTGAGAGAGGTCCACGTTGAACCGACTGGCTACTGCAGCGATGTAGGCTTGGCACTCCGAGGGATCGCTCAGAAGCCCAAACCACTTTTTGGCTTCGTCGTACGATTTCTTGTCTCGCTCCGCCACCAGGTTTTTCAAGCGGTTTTCATAGCCCTCCACTGTAGTGTCCAGGAGGTGCAAAGCCTGATTGTATTGCTCCTGGAGATCCTCTATGGCAGAGCAAGCCTTCTCGGTAACCCAGCTGGCTGCGTTCAGAAAATAAGCATTGCGCTGATGAAACAGGTAATTGAGCATTACCTCGTGCCCGCAGAACTGCACGGCATCATCGAGGTCCCCGCCCAGCAGCTCATGAGGCCAGGTAAAAATCCGAAGGCTTAGCGGCTGGCAATCCAAAGTCTGTGTAAAATTGGCTTTGGAATTCAGCACCCGACAGGCATACTCGTCTCCCCGCTTCTCCCCGGGCCGATCAGGCACCAGCCAAATATGCCGGACTCCGTACTCCCGTAGAAAAGCCAGGTCCACGGTGCCCGACCCACCCGAACTGACGATGATAAAATCCATGGTACCGGTCAGGTCCTGAGCCACCATGGCAGCGAAGGCATCAAACTCCCCTTCGGTAACATAAACACTGGTTTCGTTGTGCCCCAGGAGGCGTTGGTACCGGTGCAGCCCTGTCACCCCGTTCGGAGACGTTTTATCTTCTCCGATGTTGACGATGCCACTTTTACGGAAAGCCTCCCGCAAAATGTGCGGAGGAAGTTCTTCCAGAGGAACTCCGGCATTCCTCTCTATAAAGGTGGGATCTATCGGACGTACTTTGAAGCGGGCAATGGTGCCAGGGGAGTCGTTACTGTGGGTTACTACGCTCCCCCATTTGCTGCCGGATTTGTTCTCGGTACTAAAGTACTCGTCGTAGAGGGAGTGCAAATCCGGATCCTCAATATACTTCTTGGCATGTTCCGGCTTGGCAAAGACCCCCACAGGGAGGTTAGGCAGGGAGGTTACCGGGATGCTTCGTGCTTTGGTCAGATACAGAAACGCCAAATGCACATACTCCAGATGCTTGGGACGATCCCGTACCCACTCTTCCAGCACCTTTGAGAACGCTATGGCTGCAGCTTTTTTCATTTCCTGCAGCTGGTTATAATTGTTGAGTTCGTCCAGATTGGACAGAGAGGAGGAGAGGTTGAAACGGTTATGCAGAAGCAGCAATGCCTCCTGCATGGACATGTTCCCTACTTTGGCAATCAAGGACACCGGATTGGTGACAAACTTTTCACAGGTGCCAAAACATTTCCCTAAACCCCGAGTTAGGGAGATGCGAAACGAAGGTGTCTTTTCATCATGATATGGGCAGCACCCGGAGATGGAAGCTTGACCTTTCTGCTCCCACTTATTGCCCGGAGACAGTTCCCGCAGTAAAGAGAGCCACTCGGAGGCAGATATAACTGTCCAAAGTCTCCGCAGTTCTTCTTCGGGGCGTCCTGCCTTTCTGCTTGCTGTTTTCTTTGTTCCCCGAGATCTCTTGGGAGAGGCCATAACAATTTCCTTTCTAGAAGCACAGACAGCAAGAGGGGCCGAAGCCCCTCACTAAATCCCCTGTAAATCCACTGTAAAAACGCCTACTTTGTTCGAGAGCGTTTTTTCTTTTTGCTGAGGTAGTTCTGCCCCTCTGGGCAGCCCTCAGTAAAATTGCACCACTCACAAGCCTTACCTGGACACGCCTCAAATACTTCCCCCTCCTTAGGGTGTTTCTCTATAAAATCCTCAAGAAAACCAAGGACGGAGGAGGCCAGTTCTCCCAGTCGATCCCGCGTATAGGTGGTGAGGATAATCTCCTCTGCCGGAATAAAAGCCCCACCGGCCTGCACCTTCTGGACCTGTGGATGCTGCAGAAAAGTAGCCAGAGCATAAATCTGGGTCTGCACATCCGCAGCACTTTGATTCTCTTCTGTCGGAGCGTGGGACTTATAGTCCACGATCACCGCCTGTGTCCGTGGAGCATTCAGTGCCTTCAGGTCTTGATAGCCATACAGCAACCGATCTTTCCAGCCACAGGCAGGCATTCCCTTGCCATTGCGAGCAAGCACAAACATTTGCTCAGGGTATAGTTGCAATTGGTACCGAGAGGCCATGGCCAGCACCCGTTTCAGGGTACGCTCCGTGGGGCCCCGTAAGGGCTCGAGCAGGTCCTTCTCCTCCAGGGTCAGTGAGTAGCCGTGGTACAGGTCTCCCCACACCTTATCGAAGTCCGCTGCTTCCTCCGAAATACCAAAAATCATGGTGCGTTTAACGCAAGCCTCCAGTACCCCATGTACAAATTTCCCGACAATGGCAGGCGAGGGATCAAACGGCGTGCCCTTGGTACCTTTGTCCAGATAGGTTTTGCAGTACCGGCGGCCACACCCAAGAAGAGCTTTTGCTTTGGAATAACTCAAAGGAAGTGCTTTTGGCAGGAGAGTGAGGCGCTGGGCTATTTCTGCAAAAAGCTGTTGTGTAGTCTGCATATAGGGTCCTATACGAAGGAGCATCAGGGCCTAGCCAAAGACGCTTAGCTAGGCCCTGAAAGGTGGTCTTACACGGCGAATTTATACCGGATGGTCACTTTTTCCGGCTTCTGCTGAATCTCGTTGGCCTGGATATTGTAAAACGCTCCAGCCGGCGAAACCTTTTTGTAAAACCGATGCTTGCCGAAGCGCACTTCTCCATCCTCCGAAGCCGCTTTGATGAAGGTAGTAAAAATCCTGTCCAACATTTCCCGGGCCTTGGCTTTGGAAAGGCCTTCCTGCTCTGCAACAGCTGCGACAACTTGATCCGTGGTCATGCTATTTTTCTCTCCTGTGGTTGATTGTGGAGGGGAGAAGTCTCCCCTCCAAGAATTAAGAAACAAAAGCCGAAAGAAGACTTTACTTACACGTCAAAATCTTCTCCGACAGCATTGGCAATCTGAGCATCCAGATCAGCCGATCCGTCCAAAGTGGCTCCTTCCAGATCAGCCGAACCATCCTCGCCGGAATAATCCTGGTCCTCAGGCCGCGAACGATTTTTCAAAGCATTGCAGTAGAACTGTGCCAAGGGCAGATACAGCGTGCCATCGATCTTTTCATCTTTGGCAAAATCCAAAGTCATCTCGTAGTACGGGCCTTTCTTGGAACGAACAGCACGAGCCTTGATAACGTAGGAAAAGATGCTTTCTCCCAGGATTTCAGCGGCATTGCTGTATGTCTGATAGGACCGCACAAACTTTTTCCACACCGAGATGGACTTCCCATGAAAGTTATACTTCACAGGGAAAGCCCGATCCCCAAGAATTGCCAGGAAAGCCACTTCCGCGTATTCCCGACAACGGGGAGCCCCACCCTCCGGAGGAAATTTAGCTTCGTCACAAAGGACACCGTACTTTTTCTTACCGTCCTTGGCATCGGTATACCAGCCAGTACAGGCAGCACTGTACGGAGCTTCGACTTTGGCATTCGGGCAGACCCCGTCGGTGGAGTAACAATCCGGCTTGTTTTCCCCTTCGCCATCAAATTTGGGGAAACGTGAGCGCCCCTCCCGCAGAATGCAGATAGGCAGCAAGACCAGCTCCTCCAGAAAACCCAGAGTGACGATAGGAGTCTTGTTGCTGATCATGCCCACAAAGTAACTGCCCTCTTTTTTCTCCCACTGCGGACGGTTGGTGACATGCGCAGGCTGAATCAGCACTGCCTCAAACAGAGCCTCCCAGGGGCTGGCTTCATTGAATCCCATGATGGTCATGGGCTTATCCCCGATCATAATTTCTTTTTTACCGTCCGGTCGGATGGTCACCAGCTCCGTATCTGCGGTTGCTGCTACGAAAGTGGTAAGCCCTTTGTCCTCTTCTGCCATGATGCACTCCTTCTTGGTTAATTTGTTCCGACGGCTAAATCGTGAACAATATTGGTAAGGGCAGCCGTAATTTTTAAGCAACTGCCAGAAAAAAAGTAAGGCCACCAAGGACTTATCCCTGGTGGCCTTAAATGTTTGCGCCAAAATAGACGCAAACGGCTTGATTTTATTTTTTTTCTAAACTAAATAAATGGAGATTCCACCCCTGCACGTTGGAAAAATACACGGACCTTTTCCAAAGCCTTTCTCTGCAGCTGGAAAATCCACTCCGTAGTACCCTTCCAACCAAAAGAACGGAACAGGTCGGAAACCTGAGACAACGTCAGCTTCGGCGTTCCGAATACTCCAAACCGATAAGTAATGACGACTTTCTCCTTTTCGCTGAGCACGGAACATCCGGGATTGAGAAGAAATTCCAACATCTGAATAACCCGACGTTGGTCTACAATCTCTTCCAGAGCAGGGGAATCCTCAGACAACAGGTACTCCCATTCCAAGGTGTCCGCTTCGTTGGCATTCATCGCCCACGACAAGGTTCTCCCTGCCGGATAAGTGTCCTGAGAGAACTGCTGTGAGGTATCTACTCCTGGTTCCGTCCCCTCCTCGCCTTTAGATTCCTCGGGAGCACCCGCCTCCTCTTTAAAATCGTCCTCTGTCAAAGGTTGAGCAAGAGCTTCCGCCAACTCCCTTCGGGCATGCCGCGGAATCTTGACCACCCCATCGTTCATTCGGGACGTCTCTATCGCCTCTTTGAGGTACCAGGCGATATAGCTCGTGAATTTACTGCCTCGAGTAACATCGAACTTTTCTATGGCGGTGAGTACAGACACCACCATATTTTGCAAAGCATCTTCAAACAGGCTGGCACGCAGGGCATAATGCCGGCGCAGTAGGTAGGGCAACAGAAAATAGACATTTAACAGAATGCAGTCTCGACAGCGAAATTTCCTGGGGGGTGAGGTTTCCGGAGCGTGGTACTCTAAGAGCCAGGCCTGAATCGCCTGATCCCTCTCCTTTCCGTAATAGACCGGAATGTCTGAAAAGGATAAATACCGTGAAATAAACTTTACGGTATCCGTCTCTCTAGGAGAAAATGCTTCGGAAACTCTGTTGCTGACATATGCACCACCCTGACTCTGAGTCTCTGCCTGTTGCATCGTACTGCCTCCTGCACAATCGTCTGTTAACTGAATAAGAACATCCCCTACTTATGTGCTGCCACCACAAAAAAAATTCTAAATTAATACATTGATTAATTTAGAATTTTATATTATTTTTCGCTACTTTGCAATATCTGGTACTGAAAGTTATCCAAAAAAAAATATGACAGGCCGGGCAAACCAGTACCAAAGTTTCCTGTGCCAGGGCTTTTTGCTTAGGGGACGCTCCCGGGCGTGTCAGCAGCAGAGAAACCTCATGCTCAGTGCCCTCCATGAGTGTGCCGCAGTTCGGGCACGTCACCACTTTTTCTGCTTCCCTCATCAGACAATCGAAGCATAAAAACCCGTTGTGCGTTTTCATAGCTTTATCCCCAAGTGTCAATACTCGGTTACATTTACAGCATTTCACCGGGCCTCACTTTGCCTCTTACCAAGGCGCCCCTTTGGGGTCTTCATAATTAGCGTTTTCCACGGCACAAGTCCCAATAGCCGCACCATTGCGGATTACAGCACCAGGCCTCCGGGTCACAGCGAGGAAAAATCCCTGCGGAGATCTGCTTCGCCGCGTCCTCGACAATGTTCTCCACATGAGTAAATTCCCCCGGATCGAATCGATGCCGGAGTATACGTACGTTGCTCCCTACATCCTGTACCGGAGCCAGCAGATCAGGCAGAGCCTCCTGCCCCTCCTCAAGCTCCACTACCTTTTTCCGAGCTGCTCTGGGTTTTCTGGGTTTTTCCGAAGAGGAATCCTTTTTCGCAGAGCCCTTTACCAGGTTGTGGATCTCCACATTCAAAATCCCGGAACCCATGGAGTACAGATAAAACTGAAGGGAATTCTGCAGTTTCGTGGAGGCCCACTTCTTACCGGTAAATTTGTGGTCTCCCATGTGAAGCCCACCGTAGTCCAGAACATGCTCAGCCGTCATTTCTATGGCATAGGGTTTTCTGAGCAAGTCAATAAAGCCTAACACAGGAACCCCACATTTGGAAAGAAAATTCAACCGAACCTCTACTTCTTTTGGTTCGATAAACTGAGCAACTCCGGGTATATAGGAAGTTAGCAATTTATCGAGAGTTTGTGCTGTTTCGTCTCGCTCACTGACACTTACGGGTACATCCAGTTCCAAAATTTTCTCGTCATGGATGACCATCGCCAGATCTAATAGCTGCTTCTCATTAAGCAAGGGGGCTTTGCGAATCTTGTCCCCATAATACTGCTCGAAAGCTGCATGTCCCGAAATGCCGATAACAGCTGCGTACCCGGGAGGCCGCCGAATTCCGAGAATGTACCGAAGGTAGTACTGATAGGCGCAGCGCTGCAGCATCCCTATCTGGGAAGGTGACAAGTACCCTTGAGGCAGGGTGTAAGGACTTTTGTTTTCCAGAAGTCCGTCCTTGTCCCTCTCTCCCGAAGCCCCTAGAGCCTCGGGAGAAGGCGTCTCCGTACTCAGTTCTTCCAAGGGAGCTTTTTTCGATCTTTCCTGCTGTTCCTGAGCCTGCGCCGCTACCGCGATTTTCAATTCTTCAACAAGGTCCTCTTCCAATTCTACACTCATGGCTTACCCTTCCTGCGCTAAATTGTCAACCTGAGAGAGCAGCCGTTCCTGTCCCAGGTTATAGGAAAACAAAATGTAATCACCCAGTGCCTGACGAAAATTTTTAGGGTGGTTGTTGCTGGTACCGCCGAGGTAGCACCTCAGAGCATCTTCTGCAGGAGACTTGGATCCCGCTTGAAGAGCTCTGTCCATGTAATGGCGCAGAATGTAGGCAGATGCCCGAAGGCTGCCCTCAGCCGTAAAAAGCTCTCCAATATGCTGAATTACTTTTTGGGTAACCAGGTTATCCGTGTGCTGCTTATGCACCCAGACAAAGGGGTTGACTTGCATCAATCCCAGGGACCCTTTATGAGAGACGGCATCCAGGCGGTAATCCGACTCCACATCGGCCAGAAAAAACAACAAGCCTTCGGGAAGATTGAATTCCCGTGCGGCCCTCTGTAGATGGTGAAAAATAGCCTGCGCGTCCTGTTCTGTCAGAGCGGGATTACGATGCTGCATGAAAGCCACAGCATTGCGATAATCAATCACGGCACCCGGACTTCCGGAGATCTTCTCCAGGTCCCGGAGAGAGTTCATGGAAGCCAGAGAAAAATCCCCGGCATGCACTGGAGCTATGGGATTCTTTGCCGCCACCACCGAGAAGAGGCATACGATAAAGACAACCCCCAAGGTAGTGCTGCGTACGCAGAGGCCAGCATCCCGAAGCCCCGCCTGATACTGATACAAAAGCCACTGCAAAGGGTTTGTTTTCATAGACGACCTTTCTGGTCTTCGAAAGCAAGAGAAGTGTTAAGGGGCCGTTTCGGACCCCCTAGAAAACCTGATGAATAAAATGGTTATTCGATAACCGGGGGAAGTTCCGAATCAGGGCCCCCGGTGGCCTTGCCGGTAAACCGAGATACCAGCTTTTTACCTTCTGTGGTTGCTGCCATAGCCGCAAGCATTCCGGTCAGGTTGGTACTCCTACCCACCCCCCCTCATGCAACGGCATCTTCCTCAATCGAATAATGCTACGCTTCTCCGCCTCCTCTCTGCGGGCATGCCAAACACATTTCTCACTGTAGATGCGTATGGCCCGCTCCTGGCAATAAGCCTGTTTTTCACAATCTCCGCACACCAGCAGCTCGTGAAAAAACTCTTTGATATCCTTCTTCTCATCGAGCATTTTCAGTACGGTGAATTCCAGAGACACTGGACAGACCAGATCGTAGACCACGACTTTCTCTTCCTGCCCGATACGATAGTTACGATCCAAAGACTGCAGACGATCCTCAAGCTTCAGAGAGCGGGAGTAATAAACCATGTACTTGGCAGCATTCAGGGTAATAGCAATGCCTTGGCTGCTTTGCCCAAGAAAGACTTGCTTGGACGGATCTGTATTGAAAACCAAATCGCAGTCCGGAGTCCCCGCCAGGACGTAACCCATACCCCGTTTAAGCAGTAAAGCTTGGATGTCTTCCAGCTCCTTTTGGTAGTAAGCCCAGATAATGACTTTTTCTGTTCCTATCTCCTCGAGGATCTCTTCCAAAGCCTCCAGCTTAGGGTTGCTGGAAAAGGTGTAATACTCCCGTTTCGGTTTCTGAATGCCTTTTACCTGATCGGTGCCAAACCATGCACATTTCTTCTGCCAAGGATAAATATCTTCATCCAGGCACTTCTCTAGAAATTCACAGTCATTGCAAGCTGTGTCATCCCGCTGTATTGGGAAAATGAAAAACCCGCTCATGACCTGAAGCAATTTATTGATACGCAAGACTGACATCTCCAGGGGGATACTCCGCCCCTGCAGCTCCACAACTCCTTCTTCTACAATGTTGTTATAGATCCGTGTTTGTTCACAGGAAGGCCAATAGTAGCGACGAATAAACGTCCTATCCGGTAAATCCAAACAATCATCCCGCTTAAATACCGCAATGTAGGGATCAATGTGCCGTTTGAGGTCATCCAGATTTTTAAAGCCTACGACCGCGTGTTTGTTGTACTCGCTGGTCACACAGTAGCGGGACTTAAATCTCCAGAAATTGGTATTGAGAATCGTCGGGTGCAGAACTGTAAAAGGCATGTAGAGGTCCAGCGGGCTGCCCAGGGTAATCGTGCCACTCAAAATGTAGCGATGAGCCGCCCTCTGTCCGATATTGTTTACTGCGGTGCTGCGTTTGGAATCATGCCCTTTGACGCGGTGGCCTTCATCCATAATCAGAACGTCGTACTCCAGCTGGTTTGTGAAAAAATCGTAGTCTTCCAGGTAACTCAAATCATTGGCCAGGTAGCGACGCGCTTTAAGGATTTTAGGGCTTGGAATGCGATACTCGGTGCTGTCCATGCCTCGCACTGTAAATATCCTGCGCGTACGAGCCCCTTCTACTCCTTGCACGAAGTACCATTCACCTTCCTTCTCCAGTTGCACCTGATCGTCTTTTTGAATTTCTGATTTCCGCAGCACCTGGAATTGCCGGGCGCGTGACTCTACTGGAGTGACCGCTTCGTAGTTGGTGATCAGAACATCCCAAGGGTGCTTCCCAAGAATGTCTTCCCGAAGGGCCTTTCTTTTATCCGGACTACCCTCATACCGAAGGGGCACTTGTTTAGTGTGGAGGAGTGTTTCCGCCTCCCAGTTACGCAGGGCGATTTTGGGAGCGAGCACCAGCATCTTAAGGCGCTTCCCAAAAACTCTCTCGTAAGCCTCCAAAAAATTCAAAGCAATGTAGGTTTTTCCTAGCCCGGGATCGGCCAGAATGGCCAGATAAGGCATATGCAGCATGGCCTCTATAGCTCTGAGCTGATGCGTTTTTGGAGGAAAGGTTTTCCAGAAAGGGGAAGTTATCTGCTCCAGATAATGCAGATCCCTTATTTGATCAGGTACCCCCTTAAGAATAGCCAGCGCCTGAACCGCTTGGGGGGAGGCTTTGGCCTTTGGGAAAAGGGCTTTAAAATCTTTTAATGCAAATAAGTTGGCGGGGTAGAATCTTGGAATGACATAGACAAGCTTCCCACCTACCCGCTGAGTAGCTACCCCATGTATTTTCCTCGCGTTCGGATTGAGGGATGCGAAAAAGAAAGTGGCTGCACTTTCGCTATACAAGAGGATTGGATCTTCCTCCAGGGAAAGTCTCTCCGAAGAAGGGGCAGGGTCCCTTGTCGGTACAGGTAGTTTTGGTATCGGAAATCCCATTAACCGTCTCCTTGGCCGTTAAAAAGTATGGCGATCCCTCTGTGAAATTGAAGTCATGGACACAAAAAAAAACCCCGGAGAAAACTCCCTCCAAGGCTAAAAGCTTGCCCAGCTTTCACCGAGACAACTTCTTATAACAAATTAATCCTAATTTTTGTGGAGCAGACAACACTTAATAAAAAGGTAGGTCCTGGCCATTATCTAATAAGCAAATACTCACTCTACTAGCCAGGGATACGTATGTCAGACCTCCTGATGACCACGCCTACCGGGGTTTTCGGTTCCAAAACCGATACCCGATATACCCGTCTTTACAGCAATCAATTTTTTGACTATCTCAGTGAGCAGTTGCCTCGAAACGTCAAAGAGATGTTTCGATGGTGTGAGCTGGTGTATTCAAACTCCCCCCTACTGGTCAATGGCATCAAAAAGTTGATCAACTATCCGATCACTGACTTTACCTTCAAAACCGAGGCAGAAGGCATCAAACAAGCCACTAAGGAGTTGCTGGATGCCCTGAAAATCGAGACGCATCTCATTCAGAACGGTTTGGAGTATTACATCTATGGGAATTCCTTCCGCAGTATGTATATTCCATTCACACGCTTCCTGATCTGTAAGTCCTGTGGTCATGCGGTCAATGTCCGGCAAGCTTCCTTCAAAATCAAAAAATTTGAGTTTGTCCTGAAATGTCCGAACTGCTCCAGAACGGGGATTGCAGAAATTCGGGATGACAAAATTTTCGATCTGACAAAAATCCGGATCATCTCTTGGAACCCCAAATCCATAGAACTCTCCACCAATCCGGTCACCGGGGATAAAACCATCTATTACACCCTGAGCCCTGGACTCCTGGCCTCCATTATGCGAGGGGACGTAGAAACTGTCGCCACAGTTCCCAAGGTGTATTTCGAAGCCGCTCGTAAGAGCCGAGCCATCGACATTACCAAGAATACTTTCCACTTTTCCGCCCCTTCCCTGGCCGGCATGCAAAGTGGTTGGGGGATCTCTCCCTTGGTACCCTGCCTGAAACTGTATCTGTATATCTCTATCCTTCGCAAAGCCGTAGAAGCCATTGGCTTGGAACACATCACCCCCCAGCGTATCCTGTTCCCGGAACGAGCCACTACGGACCCTTCAGTCATGTCTCAGATGTCAGCCTGGAAGGAACAGATGTACCGGGCCCTGCAGATGTGGCGAGTAGATCCCAACTACGTCATGCTGGCCCCTATCCCGACAGGTGTGGTCAACGTCGGCAGTCAGGGACGAGCCCTGATGCCCACCAACGAAATCAAAGCCGCCGAGGAAGAGATGCTGCGAGCTCTGGATATTCCCCCAGAGTTCATCATGGGAACCACCAATCTGAACAACTCGGGAGTAAGCCTGCGCTTGATGGAGAATCAGCTGCGACCGTATATTAAGCAGCTTGAAGATTTTCTAGATTGGGTGGTCACCATGATAAATGCCCACTATGGCAAAAACTACTGTCAGGCCCGCTTTACCCCCTTCACTTTGTCGGATGATGTCATGCAACGACAGCTGCTGCTTTCCGCAACCCAAACCGGTATGGCCAGTCGGGAATCCGTACAGGAAGCTCTACGCCTGGACCCGGATACCGAGCGGGAGCGTATGAAGAAAGAACAGCTGGACAATGCCCGTCTCAGTCGAGAAGTGCAGGAAGAAATCCACAAGATGGAAAATGATCCGGCAGCCATGGCTGCCGATGCTATGGCGGCCCAGAGTACCGGGACCATCGGGCAGTACGATCAGCAGCAGATCATTAACCATGCTCAGCAATTGGCTCAGCAGCTGGCCACTATTCCTTACGAAGAAAGGAAAAGCCAGCTCGCTCAGATGCAGGAGGAGGATTTCATTCTATGGGCGCTGGTTACCAAATTCCTGGAACGTGTCCACGAGCAGAATCGAGCCGAGCGTAAAGCTGAAGGCTCTCAACCTATAGGATAACGATTGCCATGTCTTTTAAGGAGTTCTCCGAATCTGCAGTAAGTAGTGGCTTTTCCGAAGCCCCTTCCCTGGGCAAATTGATGAGTGGAGCGGGCTCCGGCCCCTCCAGTAATCCCCTTCAGGAGGCCCTGAAGAAAAAAGGGTTGACCTTGAAGGTGCGATACCTGACAGGAGCTGTCTCTGATGATGGCTTTCGTATGCTCTTGGAAGACATCATGACGCGGAGCCTGCACCGGGGAGAAGTCCTCCAAGCCTCTGGAGATGTCGCGGTGCTGCGGGAAGACCACACCTTCGATAAGTCCGGAGAATATATTGTGGCTCTGAAATATATGGAGGTGCTTTCTTTGGACGGGCATCTGGGCGAACTCCATGAAGAACTTAAAGAACAAGGTCTGCCTGAACCCGCCCCTACCGATATGGAGGAAGTTCTGAAAAATACCTTCCTGACCCCTGGAACCCCCTCACCCATTGCCTTTGATATGGAGTAAGTGCATGCCTGCACCTTCGCTTCGCCGCATAGTAGACAATCCGGATAACATCCGGCGAGCCATCTTTGACAGCGCCATACGAGCCTTGCAGGGAAAATTCCCCATACAGGCCAAGCACGTCACCATCCAGGCCAAGAACTTCCGGGTGGAGCACGTACCCTTGTCCCATAATCAGCAAAAAACCATCCTGATGGCTCGGGGCAACGCTTCGGATCCCGTCTATGCGGATCTGGTGATTACCAGCAACCAAACCGGAAAAACCCTGCTGGAAGTGCCCAAGCATCGCATTATGAGCCTGCCTTACTACACCAATCGGTATACCTTCCTGGTGGATGGGAATGAATACAATGTAGTGAATCAGCTGCGTACCAAGTCTGGTGTCTATACCCGGCGGCGAGGCAACGACACCCTGGAAAGCGCGTTCAACCTGGCTAAAGGGGCCAACTTTAAGCTACTCATGGACCCTGAGACCGGAGTATTCAAAGTAGACATCCTGCATTCCACGCTGCCTTTGATCGGGGTCCTACGGGTACTGAGCACTCCTGAGACAGAGATCCGGCAAGAACTCGGGCCTGATCTGTATACGGCCAACTTGATTTCTGAAAATCAGTTCAACAGGACTTTGAACACCCTGTATGAAAAACTGGTGCGCTACAAATCTCCTCTGGGGGACCGTGCCTCCAAAGAAGAAAAGATGCGGGCTATTCGTCAGTATTTTGAAGGTACAGAAATCAATCCGGAAACCACCAAGTTGACCCTCGGGACAGCTTTTTCCTCCGTGTCTTCAAAAACCATCCTACAAGCCGCTAAAAAAATACTGCGGGTCTACAACGAAGAAGACGATCTGGACGAGAGGGATAATCTCGAGTTCCAGAAAGTCTTTTCCGTAGAGGACTTTGTGCGTGAAGTTCTGGAGAAAAACACGGCAGACCTGCGTAAAATCAAACAGCGCCTGGACTCCTTCTCTCCCAGTGGTAAACAAGCGGAAGACCGCCTTTCCATAAAAGCTGCCTTAAGCCCTGCCTACTTTTCCAAGCCGCTCAAAAACTTTATTGTCACCAGTTCTATAAGCCGTCTTCCCGGGCAGATTAACCCCATGGAGATGGTATCCAGTTCCGGAATTGTCACCCGGCTGGGAGAGGGGGCCATCTCTTCTGACCGAGCGGTACCGGATGAGACCCGCGCTGTAAACTACTCTTACATGGGAGTCATTGATCCGGTAGAAACCCCGGAAAGCGGGAAAATAGGTATCGATAACCGCTTTACCCTCACCGCCCTGAAAGGTACAGACAATGAGTTGTACCAGGAGGTTGTGAACTGCCATACCGGTCAGCGAGAAAAGAAACGTCTCATAGAACTGCGAGACAAAATTCTTGGCTTCCCGGATGAAAATCCGGAGGCTGCGAAAAAACCTTCAGATATCGTGCCTGCCACCCAACATGGGAAACTGGTGAAAGTTCCCCGTCGATCCCTTGATTACCAGATCCCTTCTATCAGCCACCTGGGATCTGTAGCCGTCAATTCCCTGCCGTTTGTCAATGCCAATCAGGCAAATCGTATCGTTATGGGTTCCAAGCACATACAGCAGGCTCTCCCTCTCAAGTATCGGGATAAGCGTCTGGTGGAGGCTGATCTCGGGAACGGTAAATCCACTTACGACGAGGTAGGCAGTTTCATGCTGCCCAAAGCCCCTGTAGATGGCAAAGTGATCCGTATTGATGACGACTTCATCTACATTCGTGGAGTAGACGGAGTTACCCATCAGGTGGACTATGAGAAAAATATGCCTCTGGCGACCAAGACCATGCTGGACAATACCCTCACGGTCAAGGTAGGGGACAGCGTGAAAAAGGGAGAACCCCTGGCAGACTCCAATTTTACCAAAGATAAAAAGCTGGCTTTGGGGAAAAACCTGCGAGTCACTTATCTGCCCTACTTCGGGATGAATCATGAGGACGGCATTGTCATTTCTGAGGGCGCCGCCAAGAAATTAACCTCTGTACATTCTGAAAAAGTGGTGATCGGGCGTGAGGGCTCTCGCTCTTTTGATAAGCGGAAGTTTGCCAACTACTTCCCTACAAAATTCACTCAGGAACAGCTCACTAAACTGGATGAAGAAGGGATTGTAAAAAAAGGCCAACTTCTTCAAAAGGGGGACCCGATAGCCCTGGTACTGGAAGATAATTCGGAGTCTCGATCCAATCAAATCCTGGGACTGCTCCACAAAAGTTTGCGTGACCCTTACCGCGATGCCAGCGAAGTCTACGAGGAGAATTACCCCGCGGAAGTTCTCGAAGTTCACAAAACCGGTCGGGTGGTGACCGTACTGCTAAAGATGGAAAAGCCCATGACGGTGGGGGATAAGCTCTGTTATGACCAATACACCGAGGTCTTGACCGATAGAGGATGGGTCAGAATATCAGAGGTGACCTGGGAAGACAGGATTTGCACCCTGAACCCCTCTGGAGAGATTGAGTACCAAGGCTTTACGGAAACCCATAGGTACCCACAAGGGGGTCGCATGTACAGCCTGGTGTCCCAACAGCTGGACATGCTGGTCACTGATAAGCACCGTAACTACGTTAAGCTTAGAGGTGCAGAAGATTTTTCCCTGGTATCCGCTGATGAGATGTTCGGTAACCGGGTCCGCTTCAAGAAATCTGGTAACTGGGTTGGGAGCTCCCCTGAAGTGATCACCCTCCCTTCTCTCGAAGTGAAGGCTGGGCAGTCTGGAAACGGTTCCCGTTGGATGCCTGAGGTTCAGATTCCGGTCAAAACCTACATGATGTTGTTGGGGGCCTACCTCTCCGAGGGGAACTTGGTCTTTCATGAGGATAGTGGTTCTTTTGGCATCGATATCTGTTGCTACGCCGAACATAAAAGAGACGCTCTGCTTCCTGCCTTGGATGAAGCTGGTCTAAAATATACACGCACACTGGACAAAGGGCAGGTACGCAGCATTAGGATCTTCGGAAAACAGCTGCACGCCGAATTTTCTAAGTATGGAGCCTACGCCCACCTCAAACGTGTACCCTCCGATGTCTTTTCCTTTGCCAAGGAAGATCTGCAGATCCTGTTCGATTGGATGATGTGGGGAGACGGTCACAAGCATCGTAACTCTGGGCTCCCGGTTAGCTACACAACTGTCTCCAAAGGTCTGGCCGACGACGTTCAAAAGCTGTGTCTGCATATCGGGATCGCGGCCAACGTCTCTCAGCTCAATACCGCTCGGGTTGACACCATTGTTGGAGTTCAACACAAATGCCGTCCTACCTGGCAGGTGCAGATTGTATCCACGAAGTTGGAGCCTCAGATCAACCACGGACATGTTAGGAAACAAAAAATACAGATTGAAAAGTGGGTGATGGATTTCAGAGAACCAGTCTACTGTCTTACTGTCCCCAACCATGTTATGTATGTCCGTCGTAACGGGAAGGCGTACTGGTCTGGTAACTCCGGGACCTATGGCAACAAGGGTGTCTGCACCGCCATCATCCCGGACCACCAGATGGTACAGGATGAGAGCGGCAAACCCCTAGATGTAGTCTTCACCAGTGCCGGAGTTATCGGACGTATCAACCCGGCGCAGATCCTGGAATCGACTCTTGGAAAGGTTGCTGACAAGACGGGGCAGCCCTATCTGATTAAAAACTTTTCCAAGGATGATTATGTCAAATTCGTCCGAGATGAGATGGTCAAACATAACGTATCGGACAAAGAAACCCTAACGGATCCTGTCACAGGCAAAAAGATCCCGGGAGTCTTTGTTGGAGTGCAACACATCCATAAGCTCTTCAAGACTACGGACTCCAACTATGCCGCACGGGGCATTGAAGGTCCTCACGATATGGACGAGGTACCTACAGGCTCGGGAAAGACGGGGCCCAAAGCACTCGGCAATATGGAAATCAATGCCCTTATTTCCCATAATGCCCGAAGCCTGCTGCGTGAAGGGTCTATGTTGCGCAGTTCCAAAAACAGCGACTTCTGGAGACAGTTTCAGGCAGGCGGGATAACCCACTTCCCTACAGAAAAAAAGAGCTTTGGCAAGTTCTCTGCCATCCTTAATCAGGCAGGCATTAAACTGGAGAACACTGGAGACTCTTTGAAAATGGGGCCCTTGACCGACAAAGATGTTCTGGCTCTGAGCTCCGGAGAAATCCTGGAAGGAAAGCGCCTGGACAACAAATTGCGGCCAGAAGCCGGAGGCCTTTTTGATGAGGCTATCACCGGGGGCTTATCCGGAACCAAGTGGGGGCATATCAAGCTGACCGAGCCTGTGGTCAACCCGATCTTTATTGATTGTGCCAAAGCTCTGCTGCGCCTCTCCACAAAAGAGTTTGACGCTTTGATGTTGAGTCACGGAGGTGCTGAAATTAAGAAGCGCCTCGATGCGTTGAATATCGAAACCGAACTTCTTGCCGCAGAGAAGGCTCTGCAGAATCCAAAACTGAAGGGCAACAAACTGGATCAGGAAATCAAACGCCTTAAATTTTTGAGGGCTTTGAAAGATCGCGGACTGAAAGCGGGAGAAGCCTATGTACTGACTGTGGTACCCGTTACTCCTCCGGTACTGCGCCCCATCACCGTTGGCAAGACAGGCGACCTGATGGAAAATGACAGCAACAACCTGTACAAAGACCTGATTCTCCAGAACAATTCCTTTCAGAAAATCAAAGAAGCTGACCTTGGTGAAGAGGTCCTCCAGAAAAATCGTAAGGATCTGGTCGATAGAGTAAAAGAGCTGACCGGAGTCGTATCCCCTTCCAGCGCCCACCTGGCGGGGAGAAATGTTAAAGGAGCCCTCCAATACCTTGCAGGGGATCAGCCGAAGCATGGCTACTTCCAGCGCAAAGTCATCTACTCGAAGATGAACCTCTCTGGACGTGCCACCATTACTCCAGACAACACCCTCGGTATGGACGAAGTGGGGATGCCGGAGGACATGGCTTGGGAGATGTACAAACCGTTTATCATTCGAAGGCTGACCCAGCAGGGCTACGGTATGGTGCAAGCCAAAGAAGCCGTCACCGAGCGCAGTGATTCTGCCAGGCAATGTCTTCTGGAAGAGATGGGAAAAAGACCGGTATTGGTCAACAGGGCTCCGACACTCTGGAAATATTCCATCATGGCAGCGCGGCCTCGATTACGCGCAGGCAAATCTCTGGGTGTAAATTCCTTGTGGGAATCCGCCTGGAATGCTGACTACGATGGGGATGCTATCAACATCCACCTCCCCGTCCAGGATGAGGCCATCGAGGATGCTAAAAAAATGCTGCCCAGCCAGCTTGTGTTCAGTGAACGCAAGCGTGGCGACCTGCTCTATGCCCCCACACAAGAACCCATCGTTGGCCTGTACAAAGTCACCCAAAATCTGGGGCAGGCTCAGCTTGGAGCCAAGGCCAAGAAATTTCGGAACGTGGAGGAGGCTTGGAAGGCCTACTATGACGGATCGTTGAAGGCGACAGATTTAGTGGAGATAGGCTGATATGATCACCAAGATCGGTAAACAAATATACGACCCTCCTTACCCTCTCAGTAAGATACCTGGGCATCTTCACTGTGATCCAATCCACCGGTGGAGAGCCGAGACAGGGATTGAGCTCATCCATGAGGAGCCTACCTATGGTGAGTTTGAACGTATATTAAAAAATTGGAGGTTGATGTCGCCAGAACAAAAGAAGGAGAGCGACAGAAAATCTAAGGAAATGTTTGGTGTAGGGAACCTGGAGCATGCCCGTCTTTTGAGAGGACGGATGTCCCTCAAGAAACTTGGTTCACAGCTGCCTAGTATAGTTAACCTGCAGCCACACCAGCGTCGGGTCATTGAGCGGCTTCGTAACAGCACGGACGGTCTGATCGCCTACCATTCGATGGGTTCTGGAAAGACTCTTACCTCACTGGCGGCGGCGGAAGACTCCTTGAGCAAGGACCCGGACAGCCGGGCGCTGTTTGTCGTCCCGGCCTCTCTGGTTGACAACGTCTATAAGGAGATCGACAAACATAAGCTGTCGGTGCCCAAAGACCGCCTCGACGTTCTCAGCTATGAGAAGGCAGTGCGCAGCGTAGATGACCTCCTGGCCAACCGATACAGCCTGGCCGTCATGGATGAGGCGCACAAGCTGCGGAACAAAGGAACCAAGAGGTACTCCGCTTTGTCGGAATTGGTGCGAGGAGCGGACAAACGGCTATTCCTTACGGGAACAGCCTCCTACAACAAGGCCTCGGACATCGCCCCACTGATCAACCTCGCCGCCAAGGACAAAGTTATTCCGGATGATCCGTCCGAGTTCGATAAAAAGTTCATCAAGACCAGGAAAATCCAGCCGAGTTGGTATGCCAGGACTTTTCATAACGCCAAACCTTCTGAGGTTGAAGAGGTCATTGAACACCCGGAGCTGATCGATTCTTTCGGGAAGTATGTTGACTTCCATGACGCCAGTGAATCGTCTCGGCAGCATTTCCCGACGGAGAACGAAAAAGTCTTCCAAGCGCAGATGGACAAAGACCAGGTCCGGCACTACGGCTACCTGACCCAGAATATACCGGTCCACATCCGCTACAAAATCAGGAAAGGGCTCCCCCTTAGCAAGCAGGAGTCCAAGGACCTCAACGCCTTTGCTTCCGGGGTACGTCAAGTCAGTGATTCGATCAATCCCTACTTGACTTCCCAGGAAAAAGTCTTTTCCCCAAAAATCGATCTGGCGGTGCGAAACCTTGAGGATAGTTTGAAGGCTAACCCAGATTTTCGTGGAGTTGTCTATTCTAATTTCTTGGATGCTGGCCTTACCCCCTACGCCAGGAAATTGGAGCAGAAAGGCATCGCCCATCGAATGTTTACAGGTAGCCTCTCTGCCAAAGATAAAAAGCAGATTGTCGAGGAGTTCAATCAGGGAGGGGCCTCTGCTCCGAAGGTATTACTACTCAGCAGCAGCGGTGGTGAGGGGCTGGACCTGAAGGGGGTGCGCAAGGTACAGATACTTGAGCCCCATTTCAACAAGGCTAAACTGGATCAAGTACGGGCTCGAGCGGCCCGCTATCAGAGCCACTCCCACCTGCCCGAAGATCAGCGCAATGTTGATGTCGAATACTACCAGAGTGTGTTCCCTGATACCTACAAGCAGAAGTGGTTCAATATGAAGAAGGATCAAGCTATCGACCAGTATCTGCACCAGAATTCGGATCAGAAACAGAAGGTCATCGATACCTTGAAAAATCTGGCTAAAAAGAACAGAAAATAAAAGGTCCCGGAAAGTACAAGGGGGTTTACGATGCTCTTGCTAAAAAAAAGTGCGCGGGGGTTAGCCGCGCACTTTTTCCAGGCTGTCTCTGCGCCTGGCCCAGCCGGTTCTTAAGTTTTCCTTAAGAAAATATCTCAGCCCCTACAAGGCCTTGCGGGCTGAAAATGCACAAGCGAGTGCATTCTTTATCTTGTGCCAAGATCTGCTGTGCAGCCATAGGGAGTCTGGTTGATCCCAAAGAAATTCATGGTTTGGATCTCCTCTGCATGGCCTTAATTCGATAATACTTTTCTCCGGCGACCTTCTCCCGAGACACCGCCCCGATAAGCGCTGGGCTGACCCAAGTACGTTTCCCGGAGGAAAGCCTACGAATGTGGCCTCTGCGCCAATGGGTTTCCGGGGATTTTCGAGCAGGATAGTCGCCCTCGGCATAGGAGGGACTGGCCGCAGTCTTTGTCTGACCCGGGTTGATAATAATTTCCATAGGAGGCTTTACTGGAGATTTTCCAGCCTTGCTCCGCTTTTTATTAAGTCCGGACAGCCCTTTGAGATTGAACCCTTTTGCCGGAGCCAAAGAAACATTGTGTGCCGACAGAAGGACCAGGGTTCGGATAGTCACTAAAACCTCTGCCTCCAGATCCGAAAGCAGCCCAAGAAAAGCATCTGTTGGGTTGGTTATCTTCTTCTGCATACGGATGTATACATCCAAAGTAGCGTCTCCCGCAGGGAGGGCATACAGCTGAGTGTCTTCCCGGACCCAGGGAAAAAGGCTATAACGAGCCCTCTCCCCGACCTGCCTGTCATGAGACAGCTTAGCCACGTCCTCCAGAAAGACTTCCGGATCTTCCAGGTACCCGATCAGCGCCGTCCCCAGAATGGGCACCCAGGATTTGAGATCATCCAGGTAGCACAGAGGAATGATGCCAAGAAAACCCTCTGTCTGATGAGGGGCTACGGCTTCCCGGAGACTGATGTTCAGAGAGGCCATATATTGATTTATGAAGAAGTCCTTGTAGGTGTCTTCCGATCTAATCTCAAAAGCCAAAGCAATCCGCTTTGACGATCGGACCCGACCTTCCTTGCCATCGAATAAGGCCATAGGAAACTCAAATGCCGTGACTTTAAAAGGAAGCCTCCGTACATCCGTCGTAAAATTCTCCAAGGCAGAATCATCATCCAACACATCGCCATCTTCAGGGAGTTCTACACGTACAGCTTCTTCCAGGAGGGTCTGCACTGCCAAAAAGAAAGCCCGTGTCTTAGGATCCAGCCCTTTCAAAGGGAAGTGCTTCAGGCTGTCTATTGCCTGGGAAGTATAATTTAACATTTCGATTCCTTTCTGAGCCATACGTTATAGAATAATTAGTTAAAAAAGAAAAGCCCGGTCCTGGTAAGGATCCGGGCTTTTCTTTAGGGGTTGTCCGGGCAGCTTGACCCAGAATTCAATTTTGGAATTCTTGGCCACGCCATCTCGCCCGAGGTCAAAACAGCCTGTAGCTTTTCCGCTTGAGCAGCTCTGACAGCGGCTCTGGCAACGTCACCGGCAACGTCACTGGCAGCGGCTTTGGCAGCGGCTCTGACAACGGCCCAGGCAACGTCACCGGCAACGTCACTGGCAGAGGCGCTGGCAGCGGCACTGGCAGCGGCACTGGCAGCTTCCCAGGCAGCGGCACTGGCAGCTTCCCAGGCAGCGGCACTGGCAGCGTCACTGGCAGCGGCACTGGCAGCGTCACTGGCAGCGGCCCAGGCAGCGGCACTGGCAGCGTCACAGGCAGCGGATAACTCATCATCCGTGGCTTTGCCCTCTGTATGGGCCCAGGCCACCGCCAGAGCGTTTTTGCTCCTGTTATCGTCCATAAGATGCTCAACCTGCCAAGCGCACCAGACGGCGTATTTCCGCCAAAGATTGTTATGCTCGGGCACAGTATGTAGCGCCCAAAGGCAGTCATCGAGGCCATTGCTTTCGAGGATCGTCAGCAATAGTAGCGGTTCGTCGTCGGCCTTGGTTTTGCCGAGAGCGTCCAGCAACTTCTTCCATCCGTCAGTGCATGGTTGATGCTCGCGGATTTTGCTTAACGTTGTAGATATCATAGGGCCTCCTTGCCCTTCCAGGGCATTTGGCGGGGTGACGGTTCCCCTGAAAAAAATTGAAACCCTCCGGATACGTCACCTCCAGAGGGTTGATTGCTTCAACTAGATACCGAATATGTCAGGCCAGAACTCCATGGCATTCCTCCCTCTTACGAGAGGAGGCCACCAATGCCTGTGCCTGTTTTCGGGCCTCACTTTCTGCCGGGAACCGAGTGACAGCTCCTAAAATGGTTACTTGCCCGTTTTCTACATAGAACAGACGTACTTTTTGCATAGCTTCCTCCCGAAAGAATCCCTACCTAGCTTCTGTTCCCTGGCCCATCCAGAGAATGAGAAGCTAGATTCCTTCACCATATTCTTATAACAATTTCAGGTACTTGTTTTTGAATAAGGACGAGAAGGTAGGGACTACCGAGGAAGCAGGCTGCCCGTTATTCGGGCAGGGGCACTATTTTTCCTGCAGGGTCAAGACCGCGAAAATTAAATGCATTTAGCACGGGTGCCCACAGCTTACGTGGTTTGCCATAAGCGCTTTCTTTTTCCAGGAAGTGGTAAAGGTCCGGGCTTTTTTCTAGCAGGGCTGCTTTAGCTTTGGGGGTCTTTTCTCGCCAAGTCGTCAGCAACGTCTGAAAAGCCTCACACCGGCGGTGTGTAGCCCTGCCATGCACCCTGTCTACCAAGACGCAGCCTAGCAAGAGAGCAGAGGCAAGTTCAGAAAAAGAACACCGCGCTAATACATAGATGGGTATTCTCAGCTCACGGAAATATGTGCAAGCCACAGGTTTAAGGTCCTTCATCAATAAAGAGCTATTCCCCCTGTGATATAGACGAGCCCTCTCTCTACTGCATAGTCTACGTTCTTCCCGCTGCCTGTACGCTGCGAGCTCCTTCTCTGTAGCCAGATAGTATTCAAGAGAGGAGTGGGGGCTTTGCAGCATCCCATGATCCAGCATAGTAGAAGCCAGGTCTGAACTATTCTGGCAAAAGTAGCCATACTGGCAGTCACTGAACACGGTACTGTAATTGCTTGGGAACTGCTTGGCGGCTGCAGAGAAAACCTCCGAAAGTTCCTGAGCAGAATGAAACCTGCTCCTCCTTAGAGGCTCCCCCTCCTCTCCCTTCCAAAAAGATTTGTCTTTAACGATCCTCCCCCGTAACCCTCCTCCTCTAAGGGACTCCTTTTCTACTGCAACGTGAGTGAATCCCGGTACCGGGTGGGGAGCCAGCCTTTCCAGGGCTTCTCGTAATTCTTCTACGGTTGTAGCATAGAGAAAATTTTCTGCATCCGTAAGCTCCTCTAAACTGATCGGATTCCTACACCATTGCGCCCCCTCTGTAGAGGTTGCTTCCTGTAAAATATAAAAATCTTTTAATCTTTCCATAAATCACTCCCCCCTCTGCACCTCTTGGATAAGCTTCCGAGGAGCCTTGATAGCTGCTTCCTCCTGCAAAAAAGCATAAAACTTCGGATACAACTGTTTTGTTTTTTCCTTGGAAGTGTCATTTCGCTCACGCCAATCCTGCAAAAACTTCTGAAAAACGGCGTGCTTTCGATAGGTATACTTTCCGTGTACTTTGCTGAACAGGGAAAGCACTCCAAGGAGGGTGTCTACTCGGAGGGCGTAGTCATACTCAAAGCATATCCCGGGCAGCCCCAAGCAGGTGACCAGGTACTGCAGGCATTCCAATACTCGGGATCTCGGAAAAACGGCATCCAAACGAGCCTGCTCCCTTTGCTTCTCCTTTTCCTTAGCTTTCTTCTGCTTCCGTTTAATCGCCGCAAGCTGTCTCTGTGTAGCCAGAGAAAGGGTTTTGTCTTTCTTGCTAAACACCACCCCCTGAGCTGCCAGTTGCTCAGAGAACAGAGAAATACTGCTATAGCCACAGAAACAATGGCCGCTATGGAATAGATGAGTAGTTTCCCCTGTTAAAGCGTACTTACTGGGATATGTCTGCAGAGCTTTGACTACCTCATCTATAAACTCCTGGGTAGTAAGCAGTGGAGCATCCCTCGGAAATTCGGGGAAGGATGTCCCTGGATCAAGACGCACAATATACCTTCCCTGATATCTTTTTTGAAATGTCACATGGGAAAAATTAGGTATGGGGTGGGGACATTTCTTTGAAAACGCCGCGTGTAAAGACGGAAGATCTTCTGCATATACATATTCAGAAGCGTGAATAAGATCTTCTGCTGAGTCTACGGGCTCCCAGCATTCAATGCCTCTTGCATCGGAGCACACTTTTACATAAAAAAACCCTAAATCCTGCATAGCTGTCGCCCCTTTAGCAAAGCCCGGTGTCACCACCGGGCTTTTATGAGAAAAAGGTTTGTACTTACAGAGCCGCGATGCGCTCTTCGAGATCAAGAGTCAAGGCCCCAAGGATCTCTCGGCCAGCCTCCGACGAACTAAGAGCCTGCTCTACCAGTTTGGCACGGTATTGGCGTTCCAACATAGGGAGCTGTGCCAGCTTCTTTTTCCACTCCAGAACCTGCTCCGACAGCAGGACTCCTCGCTCTACCTGCTCCTTGTACGCCTCAGCGTCCAGGATAAGCTCTTTGCCAAGAGCAAAATTGGGAAGATGCAGTTCTTCTACATACTCTGGGGTCACAGTCCTTCCTTGCATGGCTGGCAAAGGCATGATGCGGACCCGAACCTGCAGGCTCTGTTGGGCTGCCAGCCTCTGGGTTTCCGGATCCATTTTATCAATGTTCCCCAAACAGGTCAGCCAGCTCTCAGAAGCTGTCCACGGCAGGAAATCCGGAGTATCCATGGAGGCAACCTTATCTTTACCCTCCACTGCCGGAAGGCCCATAAGGGCCTGCAGGGCCTTCTGTAGAGCTTGCAACTCTTCCGAGGCCCCAAACACCTGCTCCTTCACAAGAACCGTTACCTTTTTCTTGATTTCCCGAACAAGCCGCTCTTTTTCCTGCTTCGTCTCTTTAAAACCTTTCTCCACCTCGGACAGGGTCTCCTTGATTTTGCCTTCTGCGCGGGACACAGCCACCACCAGAATGTCATTAACATTCAAATGAGCTTCCGCAGTAACCAAGGCATTATTGTTCACATTGTGGGTGGGGATAAGATCGTTACTCATTTCTTGCTCCTTTTGGGTGATTGTTAAACTTGCTTTGAGTTTTCCTTCGAAATAAGGCTACCCTAACTAACCTTTTTCCTTGACTTAGGGCGCTTCGAAGTCGAAGAGGCTCCGGGTTCCTGTTCCTGAGAAGATTTTTCTACCACAATCTTCTGTCGAGCTTCCTTGGGTTTGGGGCGCAGAACTACGACCGGTTCCAGCACCTTGGACACTTGGTATACCTCACGTATATCCCTCAACAGCTCCGGGTCAGGATTGTTGGGATCCAGCTCTTCCAGGACCCGCATCGTGCCATCCCTAAATAGTCCGATATACATATGAGCTCTCCTCCTTTGTAAAGGTTTTGTAAAATCATAAATTCTCTCCACCAGCTCGGAATCGTACAAAACCTGGTAGTCTTCCAAAGTCAGCTGAGCACAGGGAAAAAATTCACACTGAGTGCATCCGAGAAAAGCGGAAAACTGCTGGTGAGTGTTACACCATAAAATCACATTCTCTGGAAAAGGGCCTTCTTGATAAGGCACTGTAGAAGGCCCGCGCTCCTTTTTCTTTCGCTGCTTTTTTGGCTTCGCCATATCAGACCCCCCGCAGCTGAACTTTCGGAACATATTGCCGTGCTGTACTAGCCAATAATTGGAGTTCCTCGAGGGAGTAAGGCACTTTTTCTCGGTAGGCAGGATCCATGCAAAACCGCGGGACAAATTGCTGAAGTACCCAAGTGTCCCCTGCCTCAGCCACCAGAGGTCCTAGGACATGGATATCTTCTAGGCTTACCAAACCAGGAACACAGGTTGTGCGTACTTCCACTGTTGTTACCCTGGTTCGCTTTCTTAGGGACGTCAACGTACTTTGAAAAGCTTCCTCAGAAACTGAGGCACCTGCCAACTCTGTTGAATACCTATGCGGAGACGTCTTAGCATCGAGAGCTAGGTAATCAATAAGGCCGGCAGAGGACAGCTCGTCTATAATGAAAGGTGCCAGCCCGTTAGTATCCAGCTTGACCAGCTTACCCAACCCACGGAGTCTTTCTGCAAAGGAGATTAAAGAGGTACCTGCCAGAGTGGGCTCCCCCCCGGAGAGAACTACAGCAGATGTCAGTTTGGAGGCAGCTACCACCTGAGAGAGCGCCTCTTCCACAGACAGTCTGGGCAGGGATGCCAACCTATCAGGTAAAACCAAGTCCTCATTATGACAAAAGGGACAACGAAGATTGCAGCCCCCGAAATAGATCACGCTGGCAACCTGCCCGGGATAATCCACGGTAGATAGTTGCCGGACACTGAAGATGTTCATAGAGCTACTACTTCCTTTCAAAAAGTAACCCCCCTCAGGTAGAGGGGGGTTCATCATTGCACAGGATTATCCGGTGTATTAAGCCGGAACCTGATACTCGGAACGCTCTTTGAACTCCCGCTGCTTCCCAGCGTTCCATCCCTGAACCGGACGGAAGAAGCCGGAGACCCGGCTCCAACACTCCACTTTGCCGTCACATTTTTTCTGTTCTTTCTCGGGCATAAGCCCTCCTTTCTGAGGTTACAAAAGTCTGGCACAGTGCCAGTACCCAGACATTTAACAAGCAAGAGAAAATAATTTGACACAAAAATAGCTATGTTTTTGTGTCAGGCTATTTGTCTATTTGTCATTGTCAGGGTGCGGATAAGGACACTCTGTATGCTCTCCCGGCAAATACCCGTGTATCGGGCAGATGCTGAAGGTTGGCGTCAGAGTGAAGTAGGGTAGACGGTAATTCTCCGCAATCTTTCTCACCAGCTGACGCGCCACCCGCCAGTCCTCAATACGCTCTCCAAGGAAGCCGTGCAGGACGGTTCCTCCGGTATAGAGGGTCTGGATATCATCCTGGTGTTCCAAAGCAAAGAAAATGTCCGTGGTGATGTTGACCGGTAAGTGGGTGGAATTGGTATAGTAAGGAGCCTCCTCCACCCCCGCAGTAATAATTCCAGAAAGCTCCTTACGGTCTTTACTAGCCAACCGATATGTGGTGCCCTCACCGGGAGTCGCTTCCAAATTGTACAGATTGCCTGAGGCTTCCTGGAAGGTCAGCAACCCTTCCCGAATGTATTCCAGAGTGCGAATAGTCAGAGCTTTGCCTTCAGGGGAGTCGATCCCCTTCCCGAGAAGATTCAGACAAGCCTCGTGCATGCCAATAATGCCAATGGTAGAAAAGTGATTGGTCCAATAGGAGCCTGTCCGCTGCTTGATCCCAGACAAATAATGCTTACTGTAAGGGTACAGACCAATCTCCGTGAAGCGCTCCAACTGCTTGCGCTTAATCTCCAGAGATTCGTAGGCGATGACCATAAGTTCCGCAATTTTTTGGAAAAAAGCTTCTTCCGTGGTAGAGGTGTAAGCTGCTCTGGGCAGATTCAAAGTCACTACCCCAATGGAGCCGGTAAGCGGCGCCGCAGCAAAGAGTCCACCTGCACGCTTGCGGAGTTCGGTGTTGTCGAGACGTAGCCTACAGTTGTGAGTAACCAGGCCGTTGGCGAGTTGGAACAGGTGATCGTCGGAGTCCACTACGAAGCAATACACCTTGCCGGAGTAGGGCACTTTTTCGATGCCGTTAATACGGCTCAGGATATTCATGCCCCTTGAGACTACCGGTACATAGTCCCCCACCTTCAAAGACCCGGCAGGGACAACCACCTGCTCATCAGGGTCCCAACCACCGTCCCCGGCCTTACGCCACATAGGCTGCTCATGGCAAGCATCCATGAGCACCTCAAGCTTGCTGGAGATGCTAATCTTCAAAAGCTCAGAGCAATCCTGCTCCACCATCGTGGCCTGATACCACTGCCTGTTGTGCAGGACCTCCAGCTTTGCACCCTTCTGGTACTCAAGGAAGCATGCTCCGAAGGTGAGGCCTCTTATATCCCCATCTATGCGGACGTTAACCTCTGTGTCCGGATGCAGAGGGCACATCGAGCGGGCATCCTCCGGACTCAGATCCGAGTTAATGAAATTGGAAAAGTACGGAATTCCATACTTAGCCGTCATGGCCCACAAAGGCTCCAACTTCTCGGACTCCCAGTCCATCTCTTTGGTCAGGTTGTAGGTCGGGATGGGGAAGGAGAACAGGCGTCCGGCCTTGTCCCCGGCCATCATGATCTCGCAGAAGGCCCGGTTGATCAGGTCCATTTCGGCCTGGTAGTCGCCGTAGGTTTCAGCCTGGTACTCCCCGCCGAGGATGACCGCTTCGTCCGCCAGGGTGGAGGGCGGAGTGACGTCCATAGTGATGTTGGTGAAGGGGGTATTCCCGGTGATGAATATCTTCCCGTTGCGGCGAGCCACCACGGTTTCGTTTTTGGTGTTCGGGCACCAGATAATGCCGGAGTAGTCCACTTCTTGGAAATCCCCAACATAGGTATCCTGGTGCATAATCAATCTGATGACGTAGACTCGCTTTTTGTTCAGCGGGTATTTTTCCGAATCGAGATCTAATCTCCTCTCCAGCACAGTTGCGCCATACCCAGCGATAGCCGCCGCCTCAAACAAATCGTCCTTTATACGAGCAGACGTCGTTAAGATTCGACGGTATTTTGCATCTCCGTCAGCCTTCATGTAAGTGTTCAGGTACAGTCGGCAGGCTTCTTTACCTAGAGCGATGACGCTCCTGGGGATTCTCTTAATATCTTCAGAGGATGCAGGCTTCGCAGCCCCTTCGTACCCAAAGAATTCCAGAAGTCTCTTTGCCATAAAGGAGTTGATCCTGTAAACAGTACAGGGATCTCCTAGACCTTCCTGCTGCACTGTGGAGTAAGTCCCAGCAGGAAGAAGTGACTCGATCTCTGCACACATTGCAGGGCTTTTTGTAGGGGATTGAACGATGCAGAATCTCCCTGTTCCTTTCCCTCCGTTGGCATCGTAGTATCCATCTGCGGTTATCCAGGCTGAAAGTTGAATCAGAGCAGAGGTCTCTGCGTCAAAACCCAAAGAAGCCTTACCCCTACTTCCAACAGGGATTTTTACTCTTGACTTGTAGGAGACGACCTTCTCGATCTCCTCCAGCTGGTATTTTCCCTCTTCTCCAAAAGCACGCCGAACAGCTCGATGCTTTGGGGAAATCAGCTGATCGGTTATCCTGTTCTTTACACGGTGCATCTTCCCTTCATACTGCCGAGCAAACATCTTCTGGACAGGGAGGTACTCAATCTCCTCGGTTCCAAGGTTGAAGGTGGCGATAATGTCCCCCTCCTTCACCTCCGAGTGCCCCTTCCAGCCGTTCTGAGTGAGGATTTCGGTGTCCTCGCTCATGCACTGAAAACCGACCCTTGTCGGCACATTCAGGTTGAAGATAAACTCCTGCATGGCCTGTTTCACCTCGGAGTAACCAAGCCCGTCCTTGCGAACGAACGGCGCCAGCAGGGTATCAAAATTGGAAAAGGCCTGGGCCCCTGCTGCCTCCCCCTGCAGAGTGTAGAAGAAGTTGGTGATCTGACCCAAAGCGGTGCGGAAATGCTTGGGAGGACCGGATTCAATCTTGCCATAAGCCCCCCCAAAGCCCTGCCGCAGCAAATCCTGCAAATCCCAGCCACAGCAATACACAGACAAAGCACCGAGGTCATGCAGGTGCAGCTGCCCACTGCTATGCGCTGTGGTGATATGCTCCGGATACACCTTATTCAGCCAATAGCTGCTGGACAGCTTGGCAGCGATGTTGTTGTTGAGACCCTGCAGAGAATAGCCCATGTTGGCATTCTCATTGACCCGCCAATCGTTAAGGTTCAAGTAATCATCGATTGACTCGATGGCTTCTTCCAGGAAGGTCTTGGAGTCCCGCAGATCCTGCCGCTGTTTGCGGTACAGAATATAAGCTTTAGCCGTAGCCGGAAGCTGATGACGAATCAAAACAGCCTCCACAATGTCTTGAATGTTCTCCACAGTGGGCACCTTGTGCGGAAACGCCAAGGCCACTGTATTGGACACCTCCTCAACAAGGTCCTCTACAGCCTGCAGGGCCACACCCTCCCTAACCGAAGTAGCCGCCTTCTCAATAGCTATGCGGATTTTTTGGGTATCATAGGAAACAAGACTCCCATCCCGCTTACGTATAAACTGAGACATATAAAGCCTTTCTTTACTTAACTACTAAGGATTCAGGGCTGATACGAGTACTGTAGTACTTCCGTTTACATTCTTTGTTGGCTTGGTGTCAGCCAGGGAGTCCTGATCGAACCATTTTCAAAAGTTTCAAATCAGGAATATCGCCCCGCTGAAAACACTGCCTCTCTATCTCAGCAATTTCGTCCCGAGACAGTTTTCTCACTCCCACCCCCTTGGCAGGGGAAGATGCGTTCTTGCCGGCAAGATGCACGGTCACTCGGGTTTGCACTTCAGGGCACGCCAGGCTTCCGGTAGTATCTCCCACCAAGCCATCCCAATCGAAGTAGCACTGTTTGGTACGACAGACGGCACATAGCTTCCGAATACCGCGGCTTTTCAGCTCCCCATTCGCCAAAACATCTTCGGGGCTCACTAAGATGGGCAAAGGCTGACCACAGTGCATACAGGCTATGATCACTTTTACCAGCCCCTTATTGTAAAGTAGGCAGTTTTCCTCACGGGCAGCCCTATCCTCGTCCCCCGCCTCTGTAAAATCGTCTCTGTTAACTTTCAAGGCAGCCCCCTAATGCTTTGCCAGAGGGGAAGAAGCCTCTTCCAACAAAATCTCTGTAGCCAGCCCCAAAAAGTAGCGATCCGGCATACGCTTTCCGTCTGCGAACATCCGCAAAGAACCATAAGCCACAGCAGCTCCACGGTCTCCATCGAGTGCGCGTTGGTAAAACAGGTCCCGGTACATAATCAAATCTCCAATCCGCATGGATTGCAGAAAATGTCTAGCCTTGAGAACCGCGGGGTGCGCCTCGTGCATCCCCAGACTGCTCATCTCCCGGACAAAAGCATGCTCAGAACGCCTCTGGATAGCTTGTTCCTGAACTACATCGCTCCCGTACTTCTCGATGCCTTCATCCGAATTCACTTCTTCAAAGGGCACTTCCTTGAGCAAAAGGGGTTCCTTCGAGGCAGGGGGAACTTGCTCTTCCTTTTCTTTCTTTTTGAACAGATTCATTCTCATTCCCTTTCGTATTTAAATATTGTTGAGTATTTTCTTCAGATTTAACTGAAGAAACCTGGGGCATTCCCTGGTAAAGCCCGCAGGATCGAGAGCCTTCCGGGCACGTACCGAACTCCCTGCAAAAAGCTCCTGCATAGGTGAAAAGTGCCGGAGCCTCTGCCTGGCAAATCTGAAGCATAGCGTTCGCTAAGCTGCGGATCTCCCACTGTGCCCGTGTACAGCAGCGCAGATTGAAAAAGTGCCGCAATTCCCGAGCATTCATGGTCATGACCAATTTGGTCTGTGCCGCATTGGGCAGTAGATATCGGGCATCTTCTTGGGGTACACCCAGACTACACAGAACGTCGTACCCCTGCTGTATGGCGTCCATGCACTCCAAGAAGACCTGAAGCGCCTCTTTTTTACCGGCGACCGAAGGAGGTACTCTGAATTCCTTATTACCAAAACAGGTATACCGCTGGCTGCACTGCCCAAAGGAAGCATGACGATGCCTCACCAGCTGGTGGCTGAGGGCTCGGCTCACCCCCTCGATGCCAAAGGTGAAGCTGGCGTGCTCCAAAATGCTCATATGCCGACTGGCCAAAACTCTTTGAATCAGAGCATCTCGAGACGCTGTATCCGAGGCTTGCAATGAAGCAATGGGCAGGCTGCTCGTGCAATTCAGGGCGGCTTTATATACCGCCAATTCTGGATTTTCAGTCTTAGTGATTAAACTGACCGTAGGTCCCTTCACCATTAAAATTCCTTTCTTGCAGGGGTTTTGTTTCTGAGGCCTTAAACTATGGGAAGCGCATCCCAAGTTTTGAAGTAAACAGGTGAAAAAAATCCCCCCTGAGAAATTTTCTCAGGGGGGATCGAAGCTTTTTCGGTCGGTCTTTGTCTAAGCTCGACTCACTGTCATTAGTCTGAGTTAAGATCGGCAGCGTCCCGAAGCTTTTCCAAGATCTTTACCTGATCAGGCCAGGGCAGGATCTCTCGCCTGCTCAGTTCCTTAGCGATGAAGGCATCAACGCTTTCCAACCCCCCTTCCCGAGCTTTGAGCAGGCTCTGGAGAGAGATATGAGTTTCTTCATTGCCACAAAATTCCTTGGTTACGCCTTGACCATCTTCGAGGATTCGAAAATATTCAGTGCCTGACTCGTAGTCGCCTCCCTGCTCCCAAAATTTATCATAAGGAATCTTAGCTTCCTGCAGAGTGGTTTCAATGCCGATGTTGGCATAGTTGCATTCATCGAATACAACCTCGATCATCTTAAGAGTCTGTCCTTCAGACGGGTAGTCATAGGGAGTTTCATAATTTCCCTGGAGGTCAATGCCCTTCTCGAAGGTTCTGTCGTATTCCGACTTAGGCAGGTGCAGAGTTACAGCTACACGATCTCCCATGTTATTCTCCTTTCTGCGTATACAATTTAAGTGAGTTTTTCCTTAAAAAAGCAACGTCCTGCTTTCGGCGCAAGGTGGAAATGAAGGCGTTGACTTCTTCTTTTGAAACTCGGTCTTCATCGTAAAACACGCCAACACGCATTCCGTCTCTGCACAGATCGTAGCTGTAAAAGAGATATTCGTTAGGGTTGCTAGTCATAGCCATCGCCGTAGCCAGAGCCATCGCCAGAGCCATCGCCATAGCCATCGCCATCGCCAGAGCCATCGCCAGAGCCATCGCCAGAGCCATAGCCGTAGCCAGAGCCATAGCCGTAGCCAGAGCCGTAGCCAGAGCCAGAGCCGTAGCCAGAGCCAGAGCCG
>JAJBAW010000049.1 GCA_020532545.1 Candidatus Cloacimonadota bacterium
TGACTGCATAGTATCCACATGGGACGCATTTTGGCAAATTCATAGCACTCTATGGCCAAATTTGTGTCGGTACCGGTTTACCTTGGTATTAAGGTAATAGCTGAAAGTGGGTTGTTACTACAGAGTCGTATTATAAATTGACAAAAAACCCGCCCTTGCACAGCCTGCACGTGACAAGGAATTCTTACGAAAAATAAAGATATATAAAGAGGATACGATGGAAAACGATGTAATAAGCTATTTCCTTAGGCTGGTTGCCATAGACAGCGAGTCCCGGGACGAACGCGCTATGATTGATACTCTCAAGCTGGATTTGACAGAGCTGGGGGCAGAAATATCAGAAGATGAATGTTACAAAGAAACCGGGGGCAATGCCGGAAATCTGTACGCCTATTTCCCTGGAACTGTTGCCAAAGAACCGTTATTGTTTTGTTCCCATGTAGATACGGTGACTCCCGGAAAGGGCATCAAGGCCAGCATCGTGGGCGATAGAATCGTCTCCGATGGCACCACAGTCCTGGGTTCGGACGACAAATCCGGCGTAGCCGAGATCATGATTGCCGTCAAACGCATCAAAGACAGCGGCATGGCCCATGCACCCTTCGAAGTGCTCTTCACCGTGAGCGAAGAAATCGGGCTTTTGGGAGCCAAGGGTTTTGACAAATCCCGGTTGAAATCCCGCTTTGGCTATGCTTTAGATTCACATGTAGTGGGAGAACTGATGGTCGGCGCACCTTCTCAAAACTCCTGGGAAGCCACTGTTCATGGCAAAGAATCCCACGCGGGAGTAGCGCCCGAAAAGGGCTTGAACGCCATCCGCATGGCCTCTGAAGCACTCATCGCCATGCCCATGGGACGCATAGACTTTGAGACCACCTGCAATGCCGGGAAAATCTGCGGAGGCGAAGCCACCAATATCGTACCCAATAAAGTCCAGATCTTTGGTGAAGTCCGCAGCCACAATCCCGCCAAACTCAAACGGGTATCAGACGATATCCAGCACGCTTTTGAAAGCACCATAGCCCGTTACTCGGACCTGGGTGGCAAGCTGGATTTTGTCTGCAAAGCCGAGTACGATTCTTTTCACGTGCCCGAAGACGCCACTGTGGTGAAACTGGCCAGAGAGGCTTTGGGCAATTTGGATATTCCCTGCACCGTGGGCATTAGCGGTGGTGGCAGCGATGCCAACATCTTCGCAGCCAGCGGGATACAGATGATCATCACCGGCACCGGCATGGAAAATGTGCACACCGTGCACGAATGCATTAAGGTCGATGAACTGCACAGAGGCGCAGCTTTTGTGGAAGAGATCATCAAACTGCACAGCAAGGTCTAGAAATGACCAAAATCTGTCTGATCGGCTATGGTAAAATGGGCAGGATGATCCATCAGCTTGCCGAGAGCAAAGCCTGCGAGGTGGTGAGCATCATCGATCCTCTTACAGGATTCGATGCGTCTCGCGTCGACCCAAATAGCAAAGCCATCATCCCAAAATACGCCTCCGAGATCACCAAAGAATCCCTGAACGATGCCGATGTCGCCATTGATTTCAGCCATCCCACCGCCGCTATCCAGAATCTGGAAAGATTGATTGAACTGGGACAAAACACCGTGGTCGGCACCACCGGTTGGCACGAACAGCTTTCTGAAATCACTGCAAAGGCAGAAACAGCCCAGATCGGCTTCCTCTACGGCGCCAATTTCTCCATCGGCATGAACCTTTTTTCCCGCCTGGTTGTGAGTGCCGTGGCCGTCTTTGACAGCTTTGAGGATTACGACCTCTATGCCCTGGAAAAACATCATGCCCAAAAGCAGGACAGCCCTTCCGGAACCGCCATTGAGCTGGCCAAGCTGATTTTGAGCGCCAGCAGCCGCAAAGACAAAGTGGTCTGGGACAAGCTGGATCGCAGACCCCAGCCCGATGAATTTCATTTCGCCAGTATCCGCGGAGGTTCTGTTCCCGGAACTCATAGCTTGTTCTTTGATAGCCCGGCAGATACCATCGAGCTTAGCCACACGGTGCGTTCCCGGGCCACTTTCGCCCATGGAGCCTTGATGGCTGCCCGCTGGATCGCTGATAAGAAAGGTGTTTACAGCTTTTCAGAGATGATCCAGGAGATCCTATGTTGATCGCTTTTCAAAAGATGCACGCGCAAGGCAATGACTTTGTGATCCTGGACTATACGGATCAGGATCTGCCCGTCTATGACTATCCCGCTTTGGCGAGCTCGATCTGCGACCGCCATTTTGGTGTGGGAGCCGATGGCCTGGTTACGCTCCAGGCTAGCGATGCCGCTGATGCACGGATGATCATATACAATTCCGACGGCAGCCGGGCAGGCATGTGCGGCTCAGCCCTGCGCTGTGTGGCCAGCCTGCTGATGGATAAATCCGCCAGGAATGAGGCTCTTATCCTTACGGATTCCGGGCTCAAACAGGCCCGCCGCGAGGGTGAAGATATCATCGTAAACATGGGCACAGCCAGGATCCTGGAAGCAGATGTTCCCGCCGGCGGCTTTGTGGGCGACCTCGTGAATATCGGCAATCCGCACTATGTAGTCTTTTGTGATGATGTCTCTGGAAATCCGCATCTAAAACATGGCGCCATGCTGGAGCATCATCCGGCTTTCCCGTCTGCCGTGAATGTACATTTTGTCCAGGTGCTCAGCAAAGATAGAGTGCGCATGAAGATCTGGGAGCAGGCCTGTGGGCCTACTTTGGCTTGTGGCACGGGAGCTTCCTCTGCCGTGTATTCCGGGATCAGAAAGGCCCTGCTGGGGCCTGAAGTGACAGTAGAAGTGCCCGGAGGAATCCTGAAGATCATCTATCAGGAAGAGACAGACAGCCTGCAGCTTTGCGGGCCGGTAAGCCAGGTATTTTCGGGAAATTATACATGGAAGATTTAGGCAAACACCTGCTGGAGCTTCGCCTGGAGCGCGGAATTTCGTACTCCAAAATCTGGGATGACATCAAGATTTCCGAAGCCCAGATCAAGGCCATCGAAGAGAACCGTCTGCGCCAGATCGGCCATTATGGCTTGGTGAAGGCTTTGGTTTACAATTATGCGCGCTATCTGGAGGCAGATCTGAGCTTGGTAATGGCTGAGTTTAAGATCATGCTGCCCGAGAATACCAAGAAAGAATTTGATCCCCGCCGCAACATCACGGAAAAAAAGATCCTGCTCTCCACGAATTTCCTCTGGACGGTAGGCATAGTGATCTTTGTCATGATTTTGGGCTCTATCTTGCTGCATGCCTACCTTCAAGGCTGGCTGCACACCCCGGAATTCAGAAAAAACAAGCCTGAGACCACCGTGAAACTTCAGGAACGAGAGACCGACGAAAAGCCGGATAGTCTGCGCCTGCGCATGCGGGCCCTCAGTGAGAGCATTCCTCAGAGCAATATCATGCAAGACAAAAGCCTGGGCAGATCAAGCCCTGCTGATACTACAGATTTTATTGGGCAGATTTTAGGCGATAGTCCGGTAAATGTTCAGATAAATTGAGGGCAAAAAAAAATGGCATCCCGTAGGGGAATCGAACCCCTGTTGCGTGACTGAGAATCACGAGTCCTAGGCCACTAGACGAACGGGACGCAATTAAAACCAAGGCGGGCATACCGCCCCGTAATCTTTTATATTTGGCGACCCCTAGGGGAATCGAACCCCTCTTGCAAGAATGAAAATCTTGAGTCCTAACCGATAGACGAAGGGGTCGCAAATATTTGGTGATCCAGGACGGACTTGAACCGTCGACTCTCTCCTTAAAAGGGAGATACTCTACCACTGAGTTACTGGACCACATTTTCGATCGTGTTCAATCAAGAGATTTATCCACTCCCTTTTTGTCAAGAAAAAACTGTACCGCTCCAAAACATAAGCGCATAAGTCCATGATAATCAGCAGTTTTCAAACATAGCATTTGTTCGGGCTAGATGGCTGGAAAACACAGAATTCATGAAGCAAGATCGCCAGAATATATCTTTAGTCCAAAATGTCCACTCTTGGGGACTAGTATGATTAGGGGGCTATTGGCTAAGGCTGTGATCAATAAGGGCGATCTGGCAGACCGCCCCAAACGCTTGATCTTATTGCAGCTTGAGCATTTTTATCGTCTTGCTTTTCTTGTTTGCCCGAGCTTTTAGGATATACACGCCGCTGGCACAAGCTTTTCCTTTCTCATCCTTACCATCCCAGTCCAGATAACTGTCACCCTTGGGCAGAGCTCCATCACACAGGGTTTTCACTATTTGACCGCGGACATTATATACCTTCAGGGTAGCCGGAGCAGATTCGTCCAGCTTTAAGCATATACGGGTCTGATCTGTGAAGGGATTAGGGAAGTTTTGGCTGAGCGATAGCAGGGCTGGGCTCGCGTGTGGATCGTCATTCGCCCAGGTATTCACTTCGTAGTATTGGACCCCGCCATAATCACTGAACTGCGTTGAGGAAGTGGGCCTCAGAATCAGATAAGCCCCATATCCTGTAGAGAGTAGATCTAGTTCCGGATTGACCATTGCTCCCCACTGGCTATCATCAGGAATTTCAATGTTGCCGCCTGAATCCAGCAAGGAATAGTAGCATAGGGTGATATTCCTAAGATCATCATCCCGTTGAGAGGCCAAAAGGACCCGTCCATCTGGCAGAGCAGAGATGTTCTTGATATGTGAATCATGAGTAAGGGGCACACTCCAGAGCTGGTTACCCGCTAGATCATATTTCCGCATGCTGGGACTCAAGCCATCATATCCGTAATGATTATGCTCGGAATAATAAGCGTCTCCTGAAAAGCAGTGGATGCCTGCACCCACGTTTTGCTCTGCTGAAGGAGCAGGACCCAGGCTGCCATCGGGATTGATCCTCTGAAGTTTGTTATCGGCATAGTAACGCCAGGAATATCCGCCAAACGGGCCATCATGATACTCCCACACCCGGTAGTGATATGCCAGGACATAAAATATGGTTTCTCCCTGCCTATAGTAGTGGCTGGGACTCAATCCACAGTAATCACTCCCCAAGTCCCCCAAAGGCAATCCTGTGCTCGGATACTGTAAATTGCCTTCATGATCGATGATATTCATAAAACTCATTTCCGGGCAGGAGGAGTTCCAACCCTGCGACCAGAATACTCTATTGCCAGATAAGGCTTCTATCTGCAAATCGGTGCCCAACCAACTTGGGTTGTGTGTTCCAACCAGAATGCCATTGTCCTGCCAGGATGCAGTTCCGTTTACAAAGCGTTGCAGGCGAATGCCGTTATCGGTACAGCGCGCCATATACAGAGCACCATTCAGCATGGAAAAGATAGGCTTCGCGTGGCCTGAATATAGCAGCCGGCCTTCCGGCTCCCAGGCAATATCTCCCGATATATCCAGCACTTGAGCCCGGGATATGTAGTCGTAGCCATATTTCCTGGTCCACACGACCAGCACCTGGCTGTCGGTGATTGGGAAACATTCATGATTCTGGAGTTCAGCCTCTTCCAGAAAACACTGTGCGGTGGGAAACAGACTAATACCAAAGGGACTTATGACATTATACATCAATTTATTCTGTTCAAAATATGCATTTGCCCCTTGATGCCACATCGCAAAGCAAAGCCCACCAGGTAGAGCGATAGTTTTGAGGCCATAAGCACTGCCCGACCTCCCCGTTTGTAGAGGAATCCCCGGCGCTGGATATGTGGCATTGCCCTGGCAATCGATGATCTGCGAGTAGATAAAGTTTTGATGATCCTGATCTATCTGATACAAAAGATGCAGGTTCCCCCCATAAAGCTGCGACTTTATATATGCACGTCCCAGAGATATATCACTACTATCCAAAGGCAGCGCACTGGGCCAAGACGTGAAATCGCTATTGAAATGCTGCACAAATGGCTCATTACCCACGCATGCTAAAAACCATCCCCCCTCATTATCTGCCACCGGATATTTGGTGTACTCATCATAACTCAAGCCGGGCTCATGCAAATTTGTGAGTTGGCTGTGAATGACGCTCCCCAAGGGATCGATCACGTCAAAATAGGATCTGTAGCCGTTTGAAGAGGTAGCATAATAAACTATCAGCTTCCCCTCGCTGCTTACTACGGCAGTTTCAAAATTCTTAGTAGCAGCGCCCGTGGGAGTCCAGTCCTGTGTCCATAAACACTCGCCGGAATAGCTTATTCTATGCGCAAAGATAGTCCTTGAGATACTCCAAACTGCATAAAACGAGTCTGAATCTGCATTCATTAGCAAGACATTGCTTAGACCCCCTTCCAGACGTGGGATGGCAAATTCCCCAGCGATCTGATGATCTGCTCCGATCCTCACGAATTTGACACTTCGAATGGAGTTTACTAGCACAGGTATGGACAAGAGAGCTCCATGATCTTCTGTGGCAATCATCCCCCAACCACTCCCCACATTTCCTTGCAAGTTCAGGCCTTGCACAGGGTGGGCAAGGTTTCCCCCCGCATCTATATGCTGATAGCGGTAGGAACCGTTTCCTTCTTGTGCGCAGAAATGCAATCCCCCCAAACCATCGCTGACCGGTGTGATACTCGCTTGTGTGTGCGAGACCTGGATGTTTGACAGCTCTGGAAGCAGATTGCCCGTTTGGTCATAGGTATTCAGAATGAACATGGGTGGGCCATCATCACCAAATACACACTGGAACAGCGCTATACTATTGTCCGGATGTATGATGAGGTGGGCAATTATTCCCTGGGGTTCTATCAAAACTGACTCTGCGAGCAGCGCCTCATTTTCCGGAGAATAGATCTGCATGTAGTTGTTTCTGATTCCCTTGTTGCTTTGTTCAAAGAGCAGTACCTGATTCCCATTGGGGCATATTTTTTGAGTGCTGAGTTTGTAGTTATCAAAATCATACAGCGGCACTGGTTCATCAAAGGCCAGGCTGGCCAGTAGCGGTAAAATAGCTATTAGTAGCATCGTCACAAAGATCAGCTTTTTCATCTAAACCTCCCTGGGAAAAAGAAAAAGGAACTTGTTCAAAATCACTGTGGTATCACCTGTTTGGGCTACGCAGACAGAATTACGCATATCATAAGAGCTGTCAAGCTATTATATGCAAATTTTGAACCAAGCTTGCAAATATTGAGCGATATACGGCTAAATCCTTGTATTCTATGAGGGAGGCAGGCCGGGGGTTTCCCGGATCAGATGCAGCCAGAGTCATCCAGGGACAGTATCTTAACTAGCGCCCTCGCTGTATTCCTGTTTGATGGTTTCCACTAGTTCGTGAACGCTGACAATCTCGTTATTCAAGTAGCCATTCACCCCGCTGCAGCACACGCCCTCATCGATAAGACCAGATTGCGCATTGATCAGTGCCTGGGCAATGCAGAACTGCACCTTATGATAGTCGCAGGTATGCAGGCACTTGTAATAGCAAGCGATTGGCTTCTTCTCGCCCGCCATGATCTCTTTCACAAATTTCGTCTTCAATACGCGCAGAGGCAGCCCCACAGGGCTATTGATCACCACGATATCCTCCGGGGATTGTGCTTTCAGATATTCGTCCTTGAATTCCTGAGTGGCATCGCATTCGTGGGTAGTGATAAAGCGTGTGCCAATCTGTGCTCCGGCCGCGCCCATCTCCACATATTTTCTGATGTCTGCACCAGTCTGCACTCCACCGGCTACGAAGACGGGGATGGTCTTATTATATTGCTTTTCATATCCGGCCAGCAGAGCCAGGACTTTGGGCAATTGCTGATCGAGTTCAAAATCTTCCTGTCCCACTTCGTCCATCTTCACACCCTGATGTCCACCGCTGTAAGGGCTTTCCAGCACCACAGCATCCGGCAGACAGTTGTAGCCTTTCAGCCATTTGCGGATGATGATATTCAAGGCGCGATCTGTGGAGACGATAGGCACCAGCTTGGTTTTGCTACCGGCGGGACGGTATTCCGGCAGATTGAGCGCCAGCCCTGCTCCAGATATAACGATATCTATTTTCTCCTGGATGGCAGTGTGCACCATGTCGGCAAAATTGGTGAGTGCCACCATGATATTCACGGCCAGCACGCCTTTGGTTTTCTCACGGGCTTTGCGGATTTCGTTGGCCAGACCACGCATATTGGCCTCTCGAAAATTGCTGAGGAAATCCGGTTCACGAAAACCGGGGGCGACAGCGGATATCGTGCCCACTCCACCTTCATTGGCCACCGCAGCAGCCAGGCTGGATAAGGATACACCTATACCCATGCCTCCTTGAATGATTGGAATTGCTATCTTTAGCTCGCCGATGCAAGCCGCTTTCATTGAGTTCAGTGCTTCGCTAAAACTTGTATTCTTAGGGATCATGTATCTACCTCTTGATATATATATTATTACCAAGATAATGAACATCGTTCAGCTGTCAACCAATATCTCTGTCTTACAGTCCCTTTTTGGGGACACAGTAAGGCTTAATATTCAGCCTTTGGAGCTATTAATGCACTTGCAGAAGCCATGATAATTGGCACATACACCGCCCATGAGGGAGATGATTCCCCAAAATAAAGGTCCCAAAACGATATCCAAAAATACCGGACTGAACGCGGGCAAGAGATATAAGCCCCAGGTGATTAGATAGGCTCCCACCACGATCATGCTGTGCCCGAAGATTATCAGGGCCCGGCGGCTGTTTACCCAGCCTTGATAGATCAGTGCCAGCCCGATTAGTGCTGGAATCGCCGCTGCGGTGGGATGGGTGAACAGGAGTAGAGTGCCCAGCAGGAGCAGGAATATCCCAAGGCCGATTGAGCCATAAGCATGTTTTTTCATTGTTTCCTCACTTGACGAATTTTACGTGTTGGCGTGCTTATGCGAACACATTTTACCGTTTATTCTTGCAGGCCATTGTTGTCAAGAGCTTCGGCGCGCAGGCATCCTCCTTTTTTGAAAGTCTGATTTTGTTTGCTGCTTCCGGCTTTCCAGCATGGGCGCTGCTGGGGTCTTCCTGCATACCTTGTGCTGAATCTGACGTGGAGATAAGAGGATTTTTCCACGGTATCTCCACGTGATCTCCACTTCGGCAAGGCGGGTAGAATGGTCTGGGCAGAGGTGCATCTCAGTTCAATCGTGATGTAGGCGGAACGGATTCCGCCACTACGCTAAAACGGTAAAACGGTAAAACCCTAAAACCTCTTTAATCCAACAAATCCGTCCGATCCACCCGATCTACGTTCTATCCCCAAACCCCGCCCTGCAAATAGCTCTTGACGTATGTGGGCAGAATAAATAACGGTGCAAAAAGCTGGAGTATTTGGCTGCAGCCATAGTTACTGCTAGAATCTACAATAAGTTTGGAGTATATATGAAGCGAACACTGTTTTTGATTGCATTGATGATCATCATGATTACGAGCCTTTTTGCCGAGCGCATCAGCCTCGGTAGTGATGGTAATTCTTTGCAGGTTTTGCAAAGCACAACGCAGGAAACGATCCTGCAATATCAGATTCAGCACTTTGACACTCAGGAAGTGCAAATCCGGGGCAGTTCCTGGCACCATATCACCCTTCCCAAAGAAGGCATCACCCAGGACAAGGGCCTGCCAGCCTTGCCGGTATTCAACCGCAGCATCACCATAGACGGCATGGGCAAGATGAAACTGGAGATCTTTGATATAGAATATACCGATCTCAAACTGCCCATAGCCCCCTCCAAAGGCGTGATTTACCGCAATATAGATCCCGCCACTGTGCCTTATGAATTTGACCCCATCTATCAAGGTAATAGCTTTTATCCAGAGCAGATAGCCAGCCTCAGCGAGCCTTACATCCTCCGGGATTTCCGTGGGATTACCATCAAAACCATCCCCTTTGCCTATCGGCCAAGTACGGGGACATTGCGCGTCTATACTGCTTATAAAGTGCGCGTTTATCGGGATGGCCGCGACACTCTGAATACCATGAGCCAAAGCCGGGACAGCATTTCACGTGACTTTGCCCCGCTGTATGAAAACCACTTTGTGAATTGGCAGAATCAGCGCTATGTCCCGGTGAACGATAGCTATGGCAAGCTTTTGGTGATCTGTCATACAAGCTTTATGACCGCCATCCAGCCCTGGGTGAATTGGAAAAAGCAGAAGGGCATCGAAACTGAACTGGTGCAGTGGTCCACTATTGGGACTACCGCAGCGCAGTTACAGAGCTATATTCAGAATCGTTATAATCAGGATAGCAGCCTTACCTATGTGCAATTAGTGGGTGATGGACCGCAGATTCCATCTCTCAACTTAAGCGGTGGTGGTTCTGATCCAAGCTTCTCACTGGTGGCTGGTAACGACAACTATCCCGATATCTTCATAGGCCGTTTTTCGGCTGAAACCGTGAATCAATTGAATGTTCAGCTAAATCGCAGCATTGCCTACGAACGTAATACCACCACCAGCGACACCTGGCTTTCCAAAGCTATGGGTATTGCATCTTCAGAAGGTGGTTCGGGCGGTGACAATAACGAAACCGACATCCAGCACATGAATGTTATCCGCACAAAACTGCTTAACTACGGATACAGCAGCGTAGATCAGGTTTATGATCCGGGTGCTTCCGCCACTACAGTGAGCGCTAATGTGAATGCCGGACGTGGATTCATGAACTATGTAGGTCACGGCTCAGATACAACTTGGGGTACCACCGGTTTTAGCTATACGAATGCCATGAACCTCAGCAATGGCAACAAGGCTCCCTTCATCGTGGACGTGGCCTGTGTGAATGGCAACTTCGTCTCTCAAACCTGTTTTGCCGAAGGCTGGATGCGCAGTCCTAGTGGCGGGGCTATCACCATCTATGCCAGCACGATCAATCAAAGCTGGGCTTCGCCCATGCGGGGCCAGGATGAGATCACCGATCTCTGGGTGGCAGAGACTAAAAACACCGCCGGAGGTTTCTATTTCAATGGCTCTTGCAAGATGATGGATACTTATGGCAACACCACCGGTTCAGACGGTGTAAATATGTTCAAAACCTGGCATATCTTCGGCGATGCCTCTCTGATGGCCAGGAGTAAAACCCCTGTTGCCATGACAGTTACCCATCCCAATCAGATCCTCATCGGTGCCAGCAACATGACTGTGAATACCGGTGTGGCCAATGCCCTGGTGGCGCTGAGCTACAATAATCAGCTTTATGCCCGCGGCTTTACGAATAGCAGCGGAACCCTGACTCTTCCCCTTAGCGGAATGCCTGCTGGCAGTATTAATTATACCCTCACCGTAACTGCTCACAACCGCGTTACTTACATAGGTAATGTGCAGCAAATACCCGGCAGCGGACCCTATGTGACCGTGGAAAGCACCCAGTATGCCGATGGCAACAATCAAGCTCCGGATTACGGCGATAGTGCTACCTTCAATGTGCGTTTCAAAAACGTCGGTGCTGCAGCCGCCACCAATCTCAATGCCACACTTTCTAGCACTACCCCCGGCATCATTATCACCGATGCCAGCGAGGCTTTGGGAAATCTGGCTGCGGGTGCCAGCATCACGCGTAATAGCGCCTTTGCTTTTACTATCGCCAATAACATCGCTAATGGCGCGATGGCAGATTTCACCATCACCATGGTAAGCGGCAGCGAGAGCTGGACGCATGAATTCCCCATCACTCTCAATGCACCTGCTTTGAGCTTCGGTGCCCCCAGCATCGCTGACCCCAGCGGAAACAACAATGGCATGCTGGATCCCGGTGAAACGGTGAGCCTCACCATACCCATCTTGAATGGTGGCGGTGCAGCAAGTCCAGCCGGATCAGCCAGCCTTAGTTGCAGCACGACAGCATCACTATCACAAGTGGTTCTGCCAGCTTTTCCGCAATCACTGCCGGTGGCAGCAGAAACGTAAGCTTCACTCTGAGCGTGGATAGTTCAATGGCGGCTGGAGCTTTGGCAAGCCTCAGTTTCACTGCTACTGCAGGAGCTTATAGCGCAAGCAAAAGTGAAGCTTTGCCAGTGGGAGACCCGGAACAGATCACCATCGGCAACGGAACTTCGCAGCAACAGCATCCGCTGAATCGCTATTACACTTACTCAGCCCACGAAGCTATCTATCTGGCTGGTGAGGTCGGCATGGCCGGGGCTATTAAATCCATGGCCTATTACAAAGCTTCCGGAACAAATGTGGATCCTATCGAAGCGATAACAGTTTATATGAAGAACACCACTGCCAGCAGTCTGGCCAGTGGTAACTACTCCACCACTGGCTACACCCAAGTTTACAGCGGCAACTGGCCAAACACCTCCACTACTGGCTGGATGGAGATAGATTTGAACCAGCGCTTTGCCTATGATGGAATGTCCAACCTCTCGATCTTGATAGTCAAGGGCAATCAAGCCTGGACCTCTGTCTATCCGCAATGGAACTATAGCTCAACTGGCACGAGCACTCGTGTCAGACAAAACCAAAACGACAGCTCTCAACCCACTTCACTTAGCGGCACTTCAAATCTGCCCAATCTGAGGCTGAAGATCTTCCCGGCTGCCGGAGTACTCTATCCACCTCGCGACCTGGCTGGTTCTGCTACCCACGGTGCGGTAACTCTTAGCTGGCAAGCACCAGTCATTGGAACTCCTACCGGTTACAAGATTTATAAGAACAATAGCGCTCTGACCACAGTCACCGCCTTAACTTACAGAGATGCAGCAGTGACCGATGGCACCAACTACAGCTACAAAGTATCCGCCCTCTATGGCAGCGAAGAATCTGAAGCTACAAATACCATCAGCGCTACTCCTAATATGTATGCGCCCACCAACCTTGTCGCCATCGGTGGTAACAGCGTAGTTCAGCTCACCTGGACAGCTGCTGCCGGCCGCGAAATCGATGAAACAGTTACTTTCAACGCCAAAGATCGTGTGATAAATAGCTACAAGATCTACAAGGACGGAGTAGCCCTCACCACTGTGAGCGGCAATTCCTATACCGATAATGCCGTGACCAATGGCACTGCTTACAGCTATCATGTGACTACCTTGTACACCAACCCAGCGGGTGAATCTGCCGCCTCAAACACTGCGACAGCCACTCCCAATATGGTCACAGAAGTGATCATCGGCACGGGCACATCTGTTACCAGCACTTCCGAAGCATCACCTTTGAACATCTATTATAGGAGCATGCACGGACAATCCGTCTATACTGCGGCAGAACTCAATGCCGCCGGCATGATCGGCGCAGTAAACATCACCCAGCTTGGCTTCTACGTAAATACTGCCCCAGCGTCTGCTTTACCTGCTTTTATCATTCGCATGAAACACAGCAGCGATAGCGACGTGGCAAACTGGCAGACTTTGGCTGATATGCAGACGGTTTATAGCAATACTGCCTACATGCCTATCGCAGGCGGATACCAAATGCTTACCCTGAACACACCTTTCTTGTGGAATGGAGTGGATAACATCGTGATAGACACCGCCTTTGATCGTGTAAGCAGCTACAATTCTTCCGGAACTACTCAATTCACCAGCATGACTAATGGTTACCGTTATGCCCGTAGCGACGGCGCTGATCAGACCAATGTCTTCACCGGCAGTTCCACTTCCAGCAGCAGACCCAATGTGAAGCTGCTCTTCGTTCCCCTCAGTCAGGATTATGCCGCCATCTCCGTAAATCCCAGCTCCATCTCCGAAACGGTGAGCAGCGGAAGCAGCATTTCCCGCCAAATCACCATCAGCAATACCGGTACGGATGATCTGAACTGGAGCATTCCGGAGCGCAATCTCAGCAGCAGAAACATCACCGGATCGACCTTCAACTGCACTACGAATACATACGTCCCCGGCAGCACTGCCACCTGGACTTTTACCATGCATAACGCCACTACAGACGCGGAATGGATCAAGGATATCCAGATTACCTTCCCGCCTACAGTTGCTGTGACCAGCGTCGGCAGCTTTGTGGGCGGTGGTAATCCATTGGTGGCCAGCCCCCAAAACGGAACTGGTGTGACCATCAATTGGCATTATGAAAGCTCTTACGGCTACGGCGGTATTCAAGCTGGAGAAACTGCCAGCGCTACCGTGAATGTTAGCATCTCAGCCGCAGCTTCTGGCAATCTGAACCTGCCCTGGATCGTTACAGGGGACGATTATGGATCAGAGCCTCACTCTTTCTCCGGTACCCATATCTTAAATCAGGCTGGTGAGCCTCAACCGGATGATTGGTATAGCATTAGCAGTCATTCCGGCAGCATCGCCCCCGGCACTGATGCCATTATCACCGTCCTGCTGGATTCAGAAGGATTGGCAGATGGCACTTACAGCAGCAGTTTCAACATCGAGTCCAATTCCATGTTTAACTCTTCGCTCAATATCCCCGTGAGTCTCACCGTGTTTACTCCGGTCAATCCCTATCCCACCGAGCCACGGTTTGTCGCAGAATGGGAGCCAGCTCAGGGCGCGGTAGTCCGCTATCCCTGGGGCCAGCCTTTCAGCCTCCTGCGCGATCTTTCCAATGAAGCCCTGCTCTATGTGATCGTAAGCTCCTCCAACCAAAGCACGGCCACTTCAAACCTGCAGAGCAACAGTGTGAACATGGCCAATGTTCGCTATGTGAACGCTGCCACGGATTCTTACTGGACCCGCGATTATGCCCCCTGGACCATCCTTGATGCCGATCACAATATGCATCTGGTGGATTTCAATTACAACCGTCCGCGTCCGAGCGACAACCTGATCCCCTCTGTGCTGGCCAGCCATCTGAACCTGAATCTCTATGATCTGGATATGAACCACACCGGCGGCAATATGATGACCGACGGCATGGGTAAAGCCATGAGTACCACTCTGGTCCTCTCTGAAAACAGCAGCCTCAGCCAGGCCCAGATCAACCAACGCTTCAGTGACATTCTGGGTGTGACGGATTACTTCATGTATGCGGATCCGCTCGCCAATTCCAGCATTGACCACATCGATTGCCATGCCAAACTGCTGGATGTGGATAAGGTGATGATCGCCCGCGTACCCTCTGGTCATGCTAATTACGCCGCTCTGGAAGCGACAGTCGCCTTCTGGCAGTCCAAAACTTCCAGTTACGGCGCACCTTATCAGATCTTCCGCGTGAACCAAAGTTCAGATAACGAGCCTTATGCCAATTCTTTCATCTTCAACAAGAAGATCTTCGTTCCGCAGGCCAACCCAAGCCCTTCCAGCTACGACACAGCCGCCATCGCAGCCTACCAGGCCGCTATGCCAGGATACATCGTGCAGGGCTATTACGACAGCTCATTTATCTCCGACGACGCTGTCCACTGCCGCGTAAATACCATTTTCGATAATCAGATGATCAGCGTCCGGCATCAGCCCGTCAGCGATCTCACTGCTTATCAGGAATATACACTCACGGTAGAGATAGATCATGTCAACGCCCTGAATCCCACTGATAGCTTCATCGCCTGGAGCACTTCCTCCAGCGGTCCCTGGCAGCATAGCAGCCTCAGCCATACTGGTGCAAATACATACAGTGCCAGCCTCAGCACCGCTGGCCATCTGCAAAATATCTATTACTGGATTCAGGCCAAAGACACCACCGGCCGGATCACCACTTTGCCACTCTGTGCAGGGCTGGATCCCTTCGTAGCGTCTGTGACAGACTCCGGGAGCCTGGATGCACCTGTAGTTACGATCACTCAAAACGGCTCAAATCGGATCCTGACCTGGGAGGCCATCACCGGCGCTACCAGCTACCGTGTGGAATCCTCAGACGATCCTTACACGAACTTCAGCCTTGCAGGCAGCACCGCCAATACCACTTATAGTGTCCCTGCTACGCCCACCCGGAGGTTCTTCAGAGTTTTTGCCGTGACAGAGCCCGCAAGCACTAAACACTAATAATTCAAGAGCTAGACGTCATAAGCCCTGCATCAGCGGGGCTTTTTTCGTGGTGAAGACAAGTCCTGAAAAAAACTTCTGGACAAATATCGCTAATGCTCCGGTGCTGCTTACAGAGTAAAAAACATGTCGTTATTATATAATACAAGCATACATGACAAGGAGTCTATTGTGATTAAAAAATGCTTAGTTCTATCTTTTGTGATGGCCATATTGTTGGGCACGAGCCTATTTGCTGCGGTCAGCCGCGGGGAACGCCCATATATAGATATCTACCAAGTGCCAGATAGTGCCATGGTTTCTGGTATAATCCGAGTAAAACTGAGCGAGGACTACTCGCATCTTAGCCTCAGCAGCCGCACTCTGGACGGGCAGCTAAAGCGTAGCGGGGAAACTGAATGGGATGCCCTGTGCACGCAGTATGGCGTAAGCAAGATAAATCTTCTGTTTGATTCCCCTGCACTGGCTACCAGACACGTGGACAGGCATCGCGAATGGGGCTTTGACCGTTGGCTGGAGCTTGAGATAGACAGCAAAGCCAATATCAGAGACATCGTGATGGAATATCGCAAGCTGAGTGATATCGTCGAATTTGCTGAGCCTGAATATAAAAAGGTCCGGTATACCGATCCCAATGGTTTTGTTCCAATTAGCCTGGAGGAGCTTCAGCGCTGGTCTGGTAACGACCCACGCCTGGGTGAGCAGTGGCATTACAACAATACTGGACAAGTGGGTGGCACCGCAGGCAAAGATATCAGCCTCTTTGATGCCTGGAATATAGAGAAAGGCCATCAGGATATCATAGTAGCGGTTATCGACGGAGGTATCCAGATCAATCATCCGGATTTGGCAGCCAATATCTGGTCTGGGGTCGGTTACAACTTTGTGACCAATTCATCCACCATCACTGCTGATGACCATGGCACCCACGTAGCCGGAACTATAGCTGCTGTGAACAACAATGGAACAGGCGTAGCGGGCATTGCTGGTGGTTCTTCTCCCACGAGAGGAATTAGCCTGATGTCTTGCCAAGTATTTGCAGGCAATTCCGGAGGCGGCTTTGATGTAGCTCCAGTGTGGGCAGCTGACCACGGTGCAGCGATCTCACAAAACAGCTGGGGATATGAAAATGTAAACGTCTTTAATCAAACAGACCTCGATGCTATAGATTATTTTAATTTACACGGCGGCGGAACGGTACTCAGTGGTGGCCTCACCATCTTTGCGGCTGGTAACGATGGATCTTCCGGAAATTGGTATCCAGGCTGCTATAATGGTGCCATGGCTGTAGCCGCAACAAATAATAAAGACGTTCTCTCCTATTACTCAAATTATGACACTTGGGTAGAGATTTCAGCGCCAGGTGGCGAAACGGCCTATGCGAATGATCCCAAGGGCGTACTTAGTACGATTTCCGGCAATTCTTATGCCTTTTATCAGGGTACTTCCATGGCCTGTCCGCACGTTTCGGGTGTAGCAGCCTTGGTGCTATCTTATGCACATCGAAACAATGTATCTCTCACCAATACCGAATTGCGCAATCTGCTAAAAAGCACTACAGACGATCATTATGCGGTAAATCCAACTTACACAGGAAAGCTCGGAACCGGTAGGTTGAATGCTTACGCTGCTTTGCAGTTTTTCGGAAGCTATGCCCCAGCTAACAATCTGACTGCGATGCCAAGTGATAGTCAAGTGAATTTGAGCTGGACAGCACCAATACTTGGATCTCCGCTGAGTTACAATATATTCAGAAATGGTGGATTCCTGACTAATGTAAGCAGCTTCACCACTACATATACAGATAACGATGTGACCAATGGTCTTGAATATTCATATTACGTCACAGTGGTATATGCGGGTGGGGAATCTGCCGCTTCGAACACTGCCACGGCCACTCCCAACATCATCACTGAAGTGATCATAGGTACTGGCACATCTTCCAACGGCACATCCGCCGCCGGCCCTATCAATGTCTATTACCAGAGTTTGCATGGACAATCTGTCTATACTGCGGCCGAACTGAACGCACTCGGAGTAGTAGGCCCTATCAATATTAGCCAGATCGGTTTCAATGTGACCGGACTGCCCACTAAAGCTATGCCTAACTATGTAGTTCGCATGGGTCACACCAGTGCGTCTAACATATCCAGTTGGATATCTGCTGGGCTCACCACAGTTTGGACATCAGTCTCATATCAACCCACTACAACAGGCTGGAATATGCTGACACTACCCACTCCCTTCTTGTGGAACGGCATTGACAACATCGTGATCGACACAGCCTTTGGCGTGATCGGGAGTTGGAACTCAAGCGGTACCACCCAATACAGCACTGTCTCCAACGGCTATCGTTATACCAGAAGTGATTCAGCAGACCAAACCAATGTATTCTCGGGTTCGGGAACTCAAAATGCTAGCTCAAACTTCCGTCCCAATCTGAAACTACTCTTTGCACCACTAGCCCCTCCTCCCGAACTCACCGTCCCCTTTGTAGAAGGTTTTGAAAGTGGCGCCGACGACTGGGTGATCGTAAATGGTACACAGACAAACAAATGGCACTGGGGCACCGCTACCAAAAACACCGGAACCCACAGCCTCTACGTCAGTAATGACAGCGGAACCAACAATAGCTACGACGAAACCCAAGCCTCCATCAGCCACTTCTATACCGATGTTAATTTCCCATCCACCGGGCAGGATTTCTACCTGCGCTTCAATTGGAAAGCCAATGGGCAGGATGCTACAAACGACTATCTGCAAATCTATCTTACCGAGCCCACCATCACACCTTCAGCAGGAACAGAATTATCCGCTGGAGCCTTGGTGACTGGAGCTTTATCGAACTCAAACACCTGGCAGAACTTCAGCACCCAGCTTCCCGCCAATCTGGCCGGAAGCACCAAACGTCTGGTCTTTTCCTGGAAGAATAACAGCAGCACGGGAACCCAAGCCCCTGCGGCCATCGACAACATCCGCATCGTAGAAGCCGAGCAACAGGATCTCGCAATCATCATCGGTTCAGACAGCGAGATAGCTCTGCCACCGGTTAGCGGTCCGAATAGCAGCATCATCAATGCCTCAATCTCTATAGGCGGCGTGAGCGGTCCCACAGTGGGCTACCAATCTGGCTACAAATCTGTGACCAGCCCCTTCACCAATGCCGGTCTTGATATCCGACTGACTGCAGATACTTTCAGCGAGCCCTATCTGATCATTGAGCACAATCTTGGTTTTATCCCACCCACCATCGCTTACCGCCTCGGTGGAGGAGATTGGAATATAGTTCCCAAGACCGTTGATTGGACTGCTTCTGTGGCGGATTTGACCATCAGCACCGGCAAGCAGAAATCCAGTGACCTCATCATCGTCTTCTCCGATAGTCAGGATGGCACCCTACCCGTAACCCTATCTTCCTTCACAGCCGTCCTTACCGGTCATGGCTATGTCCGTGTGGATTGGGCTACAGCCTCCGAGACCGATGTGATGGGTTATTACATCCTGCGCTCAGAGAGCAATGAACTCTCGGGAGCAGAGACGATCTCTTCGCTCATCGCGGCTGCCAATACCTCCAATGGCGCTTTCTATACTTTCAGTGATAAAAACCTGACGGAAAGCAGCACTTACTACTATTGGCTGAATAATCTTGATTTCAGCGGAACTGAAGGCTTTTACGGCCCCCTTGCCGTGTATATAGATACTTTTGGGGAAGGCCCCGAGGCCATGATTCCCGTAGTTACACAGGCTCTGGGCAATTACCCCAATCCCTTCAATCCCGCTACCCACCTGCGTTATGCCCTGGCCAAAGCTGCCCTGGTGAATGTGCAGATCTACAACAGCCGCGGACAGCTCGTGCGCACGCTCTCACAGCAGCACGCTCAGCCTGGCTACTACAATCTTATCTTCGATGGCAAAGACGCCAGCGGACGCGATCTGAGTAGCGGCGTGTATCTGTATCGCCTAAAGATCGGGAACTACTCCACCACAAACCGGATCTTACTGCTTAAATAAACTTCGTAGGGGCGGCCATTGTACCGCCTCAAACACTAATAATAAAGGCGGATCTCGTTCCGCCTTTTTCTTTGCCCAAAGCGGGGTATCCCAGACCCAAAACCGAATAAAACCCAACCCTGCCTTGAGCGATGGACTTGATTTTATCGGGCGCTTAACACGAGATAACGCGAATATTCGAGTCAACTCGTATTGAAGACCCGATAAAACCAAGTTAGAATATGGGGCGAGAGCCAGGATGCTGGCAGGGGCATCATGGTCTGGCAGCATCAAA
>JAJBAW010000143.1 GCA_020532545.1 Candidatus Cloacimonadota bacterium
GGCTCCTGAAAATGCTTCAAAGCAGGATTACCTGTATTATGATGAGCTAAATGATCAACTGCTATGGTACTATGCTCTGAAAGCCTCCTCTGGCAGCCGGGCTTATATCCATAGTCTGGCAGCAGCAGAGAATCCCATTTTGTGGAGCGGGTTTAGGAATGGCGCAAGCGGAACATTTTATCACATGATTGATGGGGACACACCCCCGCCAGCGCAATCTGATATTGCTGCCTATGTGTTTCCGAATCCGGTAAAATCAGGGATATTCAGACTCCGCCTGAGCGGCGTGGGTTCACCGGCAAAGCTGGAGATCTTTAATATAGCGGGATCGAAAGTGTATTCGGAGCGCTTGGCCTTTTACGGCAGAGAACATGAAATTGAGCTTGATGCAGCAAGATTCGGCTCTGGAGTGTATATAGTGCATGTCAATGGCAGCAATGCCAAGAAAACATTTAAATTCACGGTAGAGAAATAAGGATGGTGCAAATGCGAAAGATAATATTATCGGTCATACTGTTAGGCCTCTTGGGCAGCCTCATTGCTCAGGCGGACGAAGATTGGATTTGGGGAGACAAAGATCAGCCCAAAAAGGAAGAAAGCTCGGATGCGGATTTCATCAAGGTGAATTATGAGAAAAGAAATCCTCGCATAGCCATGTTGATGTCTGCCCTGGTACCCGGTGCGGGTCAGTTTTATGCCGATAAAACGGCTATCACCACTTATATTTTCCCCGTTATCGAAGTGGGGATGATCGCCGGCTTATTTCTTTTTCAAAAACAAGGTGATGACAAGACTAAGGATTTTGAGCGTTATGCAAATCAGGAAACCATTAGCTACACGCTGGGCGATGGCATCACCACAGTAAATACTACACGCTATAGTCGCGATCGTCAAAATCGCGTCCAGGGCATCTTGCTAAACTTGAATCCAGTGGATATCTACGAGCAGTCCTATTTCCGCCTGGACAATACGAATACCCAGCACTTTTACGAAGACATCGGCAAATACCCGCATTATGTATTTGGCTGGGCGGATTGGTATTACACTTTTGCCACAGATGAGACCGGAGCTGAAGAAGCCCCGATCTGGTATCCCGGAGGCCATAGTGAAGAGCCTTACGATCCAGGCTGGACCTGGCGCGGAAACTATCCGCTGTGGGGAGATAATACCGGGGTTCCGGTGGAAATCAATACCCATGCCTCCAGCTCTATGCGCAAAACCTATGTGGATATGCGCAATGAGGCCAAAGATGCCTATGCAAGAAGCGATATCTTCAAATTTGGTCTGGTCTTTAACCATCTGGGCGCAGCTATCGATGCGATCCGGGTAACTCGCAATGCAAACCGGGGCTCGATCACAGACAGCGGTATCCGCATGCAGTATTATACCACAGTCCGGGATCAGTACCTTACGCCTACAATCGCCCTAAACTGGAATTTCTAATGAAAGGGGCAGGATCAAAAGGTCTGAGCCTGATCGGCATTCTGCTGTTAATGCTATGCAGCGGGAGCCTGTGGGCCCAGTCCCGAATTGCCCTGATCGGTATGAGTGCTTTGGTCCCCGGCAGTGCTGAAATTGCCATGGGCAAGACAAATCGCGGGGTAGCTCTGCTCTTATCAGATGTTTTGGCCACCTACTCCTTTTTTAAGACCGATTACGACATGGATCTGAAGAAAGATGCCTACAAGAACTACGCGCTTTCTTATGCAGGGGTACCACTTTCCATGCCTCAAGGACACTATCAGGCGATACAGGACTACATCAGCAGCGAAGATTTCAACAATTTTTTAGAAATGATGGCCAGAAACTTCTTTGTGATCTATCACAATGATGTGCAGGGCTATATCGATTATATGGAAGCAAATACCTACACAGGCGAAGAAAGCTGGCAGTGGCAATCCGCCCTGCATTGGGAAACTTATATTGATATGCGCAAACAGCATCAGAGGATCAAGATAAACCACAATCTGGCCTTGGGTGTGCTGCTCTTCAATAGGGCTCTCAGCGTGATCGATACCGCCATTCTCAGCCGTGATATGAGCCTGTATGCCAGCCCTCATGGGGCAGACGGCATGATGTTGAATTATGAAATGAGGTTTTAATGCGCTTTAAACATACGCTTATCATCCTGCTCTGCCTGCTCTCTGTCAGTGGAGCCTGGGCTCAGGGCAAGGATTTTCTGCTTTCTCTGGCTATGCCGGGATTTTCTCAGGTGAGACAGGGGAAGAGCTATGGCTATGCAATGCTGGCCGCGGAAGCTGCCTTGATCGGCACATCTTTGTACTTGGGCAGTGAAGCCGATCTTTTGATGGATGAGTCTTACACTTATGCCTTGAAATTTGCTCAGATCAACCCTGCCGATTATGGACCCGAGTATTTGAAGAACCTGGGCAAATTCAATAGCAGCGGCTATGATGCCGATGGCTATAATGCCACCATCCGGCGTCAGGCACAAAGCCTCTTTCCGGGTGATCCCACAGCTCAGCAGAACTATATCGATGAAAACGCCTATGGCGAAGAGCTCTATTGGAAGTGGGAAAATGCCGGCAAGCGCGCGGAGTATAACCGTATGCGCAACACTTCCCAAGATCTGGAATCCTATGGCAAGCTGGTGGTGGGAGTGCTGATCTTGAACCATTTGGCCAGCGGTATAGACGTGCTGCGCTCCAGTGCTCAAAAGCGCCGGACCCAGCTCAGCATGGATCTGCAGGACAATGTACCTATACTCAAGCTCTCAGTGAAGTTCTAAACATGGATACGAAGCCCAAAATCCTGCTCTGTGTGTGCGGGGGCATCGCCGCCTACAAGGCCATCGATCTGGCCAGCCAGCTTTACAAGGCTGGCTATGAGATTCGCACTATTTTAACCGATGCAGCTCAGAAGTTTGTGAGCCCGCTCAATTTTGCTGCCATTACCCACTCATCCGTACACAGCTCTTTGTGGGAAGATGCGAACCCCATCCCGCACATCAGTCTGGCG
>JAJBAW010000144.1 GCA_020532545.1 Candidatus Cloacimonadota bacterium
TCGGTGGATTTTGCCAGATGATCCAGAAGATAGGGGGTGATGGCCTTGCCGGAAAGGTTTTTGGCATCCTTTAAAGCTTGCAGGATGTAGGGCTCGATTTGCCCAAAAGGAATCTCAGCTTCGGCAGGGATGGGACAAGCGATCAGCATGCCGCTATGCGCGCTCTTCAGGCTACACATCATTTGGAAAGCCTGCACGATGTCTTGGGCACTATCTATTCGGGCTGCTTTGTGCCCGCTTTCCCGAGAGTAAAAACTGGGGAAATCATCGGTCTGCCAGGCATAGACAGGCACGCCTTCTGTTTCCAGAGCTTCCAGAGTGGTGCCGATATCCAGAATCGCTTTGCAGCCGGCACAGATCACGATCACGGGAATCTGCGACAAAGCTTTGATATCCAGCGATATATCCCGGCTGTCCTGCCAGCCTCTGTGTACGCCACCGATGCCGCCGGTTACGAAGACCCTGATGCCGGCCATATCTGCCAAAGCCATGGTAGCAGAAACTGTGGTTCCGCCACTTTGTTCTTGAGCAAGGGCCAGGCCCAAATCTCGCAGAGTCAGCTTGTACAGCTCTTCCTCCTTCTGCATCTTGCCTTTCAGGATTTCGATGTCTTGGGGCTCAAGGCCGATCAAGCATTCTCCGTTCAACACGCAAATCGTAGCGGGAATCACTCCTTGCTGTTCTGCCAGCGCTTCAATATCAAAAAGATACTCGATATTTTGCGGATAGGGCAGACCGTGGGTGATTACGGTGGATTCCAAAGCCAAAACCGGCTTAGCAGAATCCAGGGCATATTGCACTTTAGTGGAGATTTTTAGGGGAAATGCTTTCATTTGAGGGGAATCTTGGGGGCTGTATAGCCTTATAAGCCTTTATTAGTTAATGGCGAGATCTTCTCTATGTTCGTCATTTTCAGGGTGAAGCACATAAACCTCTAAAGTGGCCACACCGGGAAGAATAAGCCCGATTTCTTTGGCCGCTGCATAGGAAAGATCAAGGTCTCTGCCGTGTCGGAAAGGACCGCGATCGTTTACGCGCACTTGTATGGATCTACCGTTTTTGGGGTTGTTTATGATCAATTGTGTGTCAAAGGGGAGACTCCTGTGGGCGCAAGTCATGGCGTATTGATCGAAGGTCTCGCCACTAGCTGTCTTGCGACCATGAAAGCGACTTGCATAATAAGAAGCAACCATGGCTTGGGGCTCTATCCCTGGGGGTTCCTGTACGTGTAGCGAGTCCAATACCAGCGCAGCTTGATCCTGACTGATCTCCTCACTACCTATTCCTGCCACAGATTCTGCGATCACTGGTCCTATCAAAAGGATGTGCAAACCGAGAGCTGTGATCAGAAGTTTCTTTCTGAATTTTCTCATATTTTCCTTAGTTCTGTTTGTTTAGACATCGGGTGACAGTCATCTCCGGCGGTTGATCTGTCAAGAAAAAAAAGCCATTTTTATAGTCATCTCCATGATAGTCAGCATCTTGAGCCTTGCCTGAATTGGGCACTATATTCGAGTCTTCATCCAGGATAAGCATTCGAAACCGGCTATTTTTGAGACTCAACGTAAAAATCAAGAAATAGGACCTCTGCCAATATCTCCCCTTGCAAAAGCATGAAGTTCGGTTAATTTCTCCTCAACTACCATAGATTACACATTAATAGGAGTAGCCCATGAGATCAGGCGGACACTGTTTTAGACCCCACCTCGCACCAGATGCCCGGGGTGTCTTGCCAGGACCGTTCATAATGCTGCACAGCTTTATCACTACAGATCCAAGGCGATGATGGGAAATATCTATGTTCGCCATCCCGCCATTGGCTCTGGTGACCCGCTGAGCAGAATCCTCATATTAATGAAACATTTTAAAAAACAACACAGCACTTAAGGAGCTCAACATGGCTGATCTAATCGACATCAAAAGTATCGCCTCTGCTGAAGACTGGAATGACTGGTACTGGCAATTGCGCTACCGAATCACAGACTTCGACACCCTCAGGAAGTACATCAAATTGCAGCCCGATGAAGAGGCTGTCGCCAATGACGAAGGCTTTTCTTTCCGCATGGCCATCACCCCCTATTACCTTTCTCTGATCGATCACGATAACCCCAATGACCCTGTCCGTTTGCAGGCCATTCCGCGCATCCAGGAGAATTCCATCGCCGCCTCCGATCTGCCGGACCCCCTGAATGAGGATACCGATTCCCCTGTACCGGGCATGACGCATCGCTATCCAGACCGTGTCTTGCTGCTCCTTACAGACCAATGTGGAGTGTATTGCCGGCATTGCACCCGGCGCCGCAAAGCCGGTGAGAATGATGCACCCATGCCGGATGAGAATGTAGAACTTGCTCTGAAGTATATAGAAGAGCACCCCGAGATCCGCGATGTCATCCTCAGCGGCGGGGATCCTCTCACCTTGAGTGATGAACGCCTGGATGAAGTCCTGGGCAAATTGGCGAAGATCAAGCATCTGGATATCGTTCGGATTGGCAGCCGTTTGCCCGTCACGCTACCTCAGAGGATAGACGAGGGGCTGCTCACCGTGCTCAAAAAGTACAAGTTCGTCTGGCTGAATACTCATTTCAATCATCCCCATGAGATCACTCCCACTTCGATAGCGGGCCTGGCTGCTTTGGCTGAAGCCGGAGTCGTCCTGGGCAATCAATCCGTCTTGCTAAAAGGCATCAACGATAATGTGGACGTGATGAAGCAGCTCGTGCATGATCTCGTGCGCAACCGTGTGCGCCCTTATTACATCTATCAATGCGATCTCTCCGAAGGCATCTCGCATTTCCGCACCCCTGTATCCAAGGGCATAGAGATCATCGAATCCCTGCGGGGTCATACCTCCGGACTCTGCGTACCTACCTTCGTAGTGGATGCTCCGGGTGGTGGCGGCAAGATACCTGTGATGCCGAATTATCTCATCTCCCAGATGCCGGGTCGCGTGATC
>JAJBAW010000145.1 GCA_020532545.1 Candidatus Cloacimonadota bacterium
AACGCAGATTGATAGGATCGGGCGGATCGATTGGATAAATTAGGGGGTTTTAGGGTTTTAGCGTTTTAGGGTTTTAGCGTTCTGGCAGGGGGTTGCTGGATTGGATGCGTCTCGCGTCCAGCAAGGCCGGAGGCCTTGGGAACAGGGGGAGTAAGCTTGAAAAGGGGAGAAGTTTTGGATGAAGAGGGAGGCAGGATTTGACCAGAGAGAGCATGTCCCGCGCTCTGCAGACGAGAGGTCTGCAATCCTACAACTTTAGAGCTGAACTTCGAGACCAGAATACTCTTCATCCCTGTGAATCCGTAAAATCCGTACAATCCGTGTGACTATTTATTTGTAGACTCGTGATTCTCTGCGGCACGGCCACATAAGGTCTGCGACACCGCCGTCTGAAGACAGCGCCACGAAACATTCAGGCCAGCCAGAGTTGCTACTCAGGCCGGCCTGAAATCTATTGTCCACTTGTTAATAGTAACTCGTAACTGGTAAGTTTCACTGGACACGAGACGTATCCAATCCAGCACTGGAAACTCGTAACTCGTAACTCGTAACTTGTAGCTCGTAACTCTTAACTCCCTACAATTCACTCATATACTTCAAAAGATCCGCCACACGGCAGGAATAGCCCCATTCGTTGTCATACCAGGCCAAAATCTTGGCCATATTGCCTTTCACATAGGTAGATCCGCTATCGAAAATGGCAGAATGCGGATTGCCCACGATATCAATCGACACGATGGGTTCATCAGAATACATCAGGAAGCCTTTGAGATAGCTATTCGCAGCTTCTTTCATGGCCTCATTGATCTCATCCCGATTTGCTTCACGGTTCAGAGTGACAACGAGATCCACCAGCGAACCATCCGGGGTGGGCACGCGCACAGCCAGGCCATCCAGGACTCCATTGAGTTCCGGGATTACCAGGCCGATGGCTTTTGCCGCACCGGTGGTGGTGGGAATCATGCTCATGGCCGCAGCGCGAGCGCGACGCAGGTCTCTATGGGGCAGATCCAGGATGTTTTGATCGTTCGTATAGGCGTGGATGGTGGTCATCAGTCCGCCCACGATCCCGAATCTATCGTGCATTACTTTGCAGATGGGGCCCAGGCAGTTGGTGGTGCAAGAGGCATTGGACACGATGAGGTCTGTAGCCTTGAGGTTCAGATGGTTCACGCCCATCACGATGGTGGCATCCACTTCATCTTTGGCGGGGGCAGTGAGCACTACCTTTTGAGCTCCGGCGATGAGGTGTTTGCTGGCTTTTTCTTTGCTATTGAAGAATCCGGTGGCTTCTACCACATATTCTACTCCCAAGTCTTTCCAGGGCAGGGTTTCAGGGTCTTTTTGCGAGAATATTTTGATGTTTTTACCGTTGACAGTGATGTGGTTTTCCCCGTGGGACACATCGCCATCAAAGATCTTGTGAACGCTATCATACTTAAAGAGATAGGCCAAAGTTTTGGCATCGGTGAGATCGTTGATCGCCACCACTTCTATATCCGGGTAATACTTCAAAAACGCGCGCAGCACGAGACGGCCAATGCGGCCAAAACCATTAATTGCTACTTTTATCATAAATACTTCCTTTTAGTTTGAGTTATAGTAAGATACTGTTTTTGGCACTGCCCGAAACGAGGCAAAACTCTTCAACAGCCTGTTGCATTCTCTTTTCCCCTTTGACCAGCCATTTGCGGGGATCAAATTTGCTCTTGTTCGGCATATAATCCTTAGGATCCATATCCGGCGGGCAAACTATGGCATACTTTTCTTTTTCCCAATAGGCTTGTATCTCTTCAGCCATATCTATTTGGTAATGAGTGTCTTTGTTGATCTTAACCACACCGTTTTTGATCGCCTGGGTGAGCTGTTCGTCCGTGAGCCCGGAAGCTCCGTGCAAGACCAGTCCGCGCTCCACCTTGTGCTTGATCAGTAGATCGTCGATTTCTTTGATCAGATCAAGGCGCAAAACGATGTTTTCACCTTTGGAAACCCCATGATTGGTACCCACGGAGGCGGCAAAGAGATCCACATTGGTCTTTTGCACAAATTCCAGCGCTTCCTCAGGATGCGTATAAAGCTCGGTATCGGAGACGATTTCATCTTCGGTGCCTTTGATATGGCCTATTTCGCCTTCCACCAGGATGCCGTGTTTGTGCGCTACTTTTACCACTTCTTGAGTGACGCGGATGTTTTCAGCGAGTTTTTCCTGAGAGGCATCGATCATCACCGAGGTCACCAGATTGTTCTCAATGCAAAACACGATAAAATCAAAATAATTGGGGGTAGCGTGATCGAGGTGCAGACCGATTCCGGATTTTGGGAATTGAGCGGCAAAGGTCTTGATGATGGTGGAGATGAGTCTTGCACCCACCTGCATATCCTGAGATTCTCCAGCCGCATATTTCACGGCCCCGGAGCTCATCTGCATCAGACCATCCGAGCCAGCGCTGTTGTAGCCTTGGATGATGGCCCTGATTTGAGTGTCAAATACGACGTTTGACGCGATAATGCCAAAGCGATTTTTCTTCGCCTTGTGAAATACTTCCATGAGCTGTTGTCCTGTTAAAAACATGATACTTCCTCCTTGTATCTATAGATCAGATTTTGTGTCCAGTTTATTGTAAGGGCAGTTTATCAGTCAAGAGATATATTAAGCCATTTCCTGAATTTGAGTAGATATAATTCTACATGGCAGGCTGAAAGCGCTTTTTTGCAACAAATAATGTCTCTTGATGAAGCCTGGTTTATCGCTTGGGGCTGAGTGGGGAGATGATCCGGGTTTGCTATGGGGAAAATTGGGGGATTGGGAGGCTATTGTTCCGCTGGCTTGGGGTCTGTCGTTTCGCAGGA
>JAJBAW010000146.1 GCA_020532545.1 Candidatus Cloacimonadota bacterium
CCAGAATCAGTATGGGGGCAATGACAAAAGTATTTACTGCATCCTGCGCAATAAGTTGGTTATAGACAGTAGGATGCGTCCGGTACACTATATTGCCCTTGATCAGAGGACCTTCGATACCCAGATAAATAAGTAGCCCGGCGCAAATCAGGGCGATGACTGCGATAAATATGCGTTCAAAATTCTCTGGATTGTAGGGCTGAATGCGTTTCATTGGCTTACCTCAAAGTATTTTAGTGATGTCTCAGGGCTTGGTGTAAATTCCAAGGCATAATGTAAGGGTTTTGCTCAGAACATGATAAGTTCTCCGTTCTGGCAATTTGTCTAAAACATATGACTCGTTGCAACACTCTTTATCTTTGCTATTTCAGTCAAGCTCTTTAATTGGCTGCTTTCTTCCCTCTGGATTAACTGGTTTTCTTTGATTGTCTCTGGTGGACTATCCTTCAGTCTTTCCATTCTGCCATTTGCAGGCATCCACCCCCATGGCTTATGGTGGAGATGGCGTAGAGATAGGAGGATGTTTTCCACCTTATCTCCACGTCATCTCCACGACATCTAACAGGGATAAGATAATCTGGACAGAGCGATATCGGAGCTTGAAAGCGCATCGCGTTGAGGCTGGATGGGAAAAGCGGGAGTTTATCTCATTCTCAAATGGCGATCAAGATCAAAACCCCGAATGTGCAGCACAAAAAAGAGCGATGCATATACCGCATCGCTCTATAAATGACTAAATGTATGTTTTAGAAGAAGTTATGACTCAGGCCCAGCCCGATCATTTCCTTCCATTGCAGTTCACTGACCTGCTCTTTATCATAGCGCAGCTCGAAGATAAGGTTTGCGCTTACCATGCCGAAGAGCTTGGTGCTCACGATGTTTTCCCATACCATATCCAAGGATTTCCAATTATCGTTTGGCAGATCATCGGATTTGGAATTGAAGAGCGCTTGATACAATTGCAGGCGGCTACGCAGATCCATTTCGAGGGGCATCTTCAGCTTCCGGGTGTATTCGGAAACCATTTCCAGACCGCCATCGATGGTGGTTTGGGTCTCTTTGGTAGTTCCGATGAGTACATCGCGATTCACTGATTCGCGCAAGGCAGCGCCCAAGCGAGCGGTGAGTAGCTGATGCTCTTCATCGATAAAGCTGCGAATGATACCCGCAGTCTCAGTAAAGAGCATGGGGTTCACCAGGCGGGCTTCGTCCTGGGAAAGATCCAGGAACTGAGATTCAAAGCGTCCGGCCAGGAAGGGATCTACCCAAGTATGGGTAGTGAAGCGAAACATTGATTCCAGATCGATCTTATCGGTGGTTTTCTCGGGTTTTTCCCAATACTTATCTCTGCTTACTTCGTCGGTTTTCTGATTGTGAGTCTGGCCGAAGGCGAGCTTGAGGGTGTTTTTGTTCAGCAGCCAGTCGGCAAGCTGTTTTTCTGCGGTGCTGGTGGAATTTGCCACCCAAGTAATATTACTGAGTTCTGTGCCAGCCCAATTGTCACTAAATGCGCTCTGGGAAAGGGTGAGGGACATATTGGAATCCAATTTCCAGGTCTGTGCCGGCAGAAGGGTAAATGCTGCCAGGATCATGATGATAATGAACGTTTGTTTCACTTGTTCTCCTATTAGTTAAGCCCAGATACCGTTTGCAGTAAGGGCAAGTTTTACTGTTTCTACTAGTCTGGCATGCACTGTGCCATAGTCAGCATTTTTCACATGGACATTCAGTCCAAAGACTATCGCAGTGGCATTGGCATCGGTGAGTACGATGCTGGGAGCAGGATCTTTGAGGGCGCCGGCTTCGTTTGCTATCACAGCCAAGAGGGTATCGCGTACGGCTGAGATATCTGCGGTTCCAGGTACACTCACGCTGATTTCCACTCTGCGGGTAGGCATGGCAGAGAAGTTGGTAATTGTATCGTTTGAAAGTTTGCCATTTGGTATCATCACTTTGCGATTGTCGCTGGCCAGGATGATGGTCTGGAAGATGCCGATATCATGGACGATGCCGGTAATTCCACCTGCGGTCACGCTGTCGCCCACTCGGAAAGGCTTGAAGATCATCAGCATCACACCGGAGCTGAAATTGCCCAGAGTGCCTTGCAAAGCCATACCGATGGCCAAAGTGGCGGCACCGAGAATGGCTATGAATGATGTGGTCTGTACACCCAAGCGCGCAACTGCGGCCAGGATCACGAAAATCAGGATTATGCCATAGGCGATGTTTCCAAAGAACTGTATTACATTGGAATCCAGTTTCGCTCTTGACAACACCTTTTTTAAGACGTTGGCCAGGGCTTTGGCTACCCATTTGCCCACGATAAAGATAACTAACGCTACTAACAGTTTTCCACCAAAAGTGAGAACTAAAGCGGGTAACGATGCGACTAAAACACTTACTTGATCCATCATAATAACTCCTTATGCCACATTCGAACGTACCTCTGTTATCAAAAGCTATTCGATACATGGCTATATGTGCTAGTATAATCTAAAAAGTTGGACATGCAAATGATATCTCAATTTTTAAAACTGTTATTAATCCGGCAAGAAAGAATGTTCTCTTGTTTTTGAGCCGTTATTTTCAGGACAGATTATGGTGATTAGTGCGACTTTTTGCGAAAGTCTCTAGATCTTCCGGGCTGTGGTCTTTGGGGCCGGCCCAGAATCAGCTCTTTTTGTTTGCGGATTTCTCCCGGAGAAGGGATAGGGATTGGCGTACCTTCGTCAAAGTCAAGCCCCGTATAGTACATACAGGTGCTGATCGTCATGGGGGTGGGGGTAAATTCTTGCACTTGCTCCACTTTTATGTGGTTGCTCTGGAGCCAGTTTTTCAGATTCATAGC
>JAJBAW010000147.1 GCA_020532545.1 Candidatus Cloacimonadota bacterium
CTCCTTTTTTTATGATAGACCGAAGTCTTATAATAAAAGATTAGCTCACATCAAATCTGTCGTTCCCATATGCACAAGAAAGCATTTCACAGGTTTCAGTTTTCAATTCCATAAGGTCTAAAACCAGTGTTTATACTATCTCATTTACTGTCAAGCGATTTGTCTGTTTTGCCCCCCATTCTTCGGAGGCTGTTCAAATCTTTGTTAAAAATAGAGAATCCTGCTATTTAGCTAAAACTAAGCGCTGGGGTTTTTGTGGCTTTCCATCTATACTCATGCGCAGGAAATAGATCCCAGAAGCAAGCTGTTTGCCAGCATCATCATAACCTTCCCACACGGCAAGCTGTTCACCTTTGCCCTGCTGGTCACTGATCAGGGTTTTAAGCAATTGTCCTCTTAGATTATAGACTTGCAGATTAACCTGAGAGGATTTTTCCAGATTGTAGCGGATATTTACCTGCCCGGCAAAGGGATTGGGATACGTGCTCAGCACAAAGCCGGACGGGGGAAGGACATCAAAGAGGTCTGCAACGGATACGTATGAGATTGCGTCATACTCATAGCAGCCCATATCTATTCTGCCATCCCAGACGCGATAGTTGCCGGCCAGATCGTAAGGCAGTAGCCCCAAACCGGTGGTATCCGGCGTAGCGCTATTGATGCAGGGTGAACCCTCGGCAAGCTGGGCATAGCGCGGACTCTCGTGATGCAAACTGCTGAACATAGGGGGAGCACTGATATTGTTTGGGCCATAATTCAGGTTTGTTTCATAGGGACTATAGTGAATCCCACCCGCTCCACCACGGATGTTGTTATAATCCAGATAAACGTTGGTTGCAGGGACACTATGAGGGTGAGCGACTGCCCCAATCTCATAACCGCAGGCCCGATTGTAAAAGATATTGTTGCGAAACTCAATGTCTCCCATTACACTGATGGCGGCATAAATAGCACTATTATCGATGAAGCTGCAGTTTGTCACCCGATAGCTATCCACGTTTCTATTCATGAAGTGTATAGCAAATTCATCAAGGCTCTGAAGGTTGCTGAAAAGACAGTTATCGATATTCACATCGACTGGTACATCAGACTGGGCCGAATTGGAAATGTGAAAAGCAGGCTGGTCCGTGGCACCATAGAAATCACGGAAAATGCAGTTCTGGAGCTTGAGGCTTTCGGTAAACCAAAAGTCAAATAAAACCGTCTCTGTACTGCCGGCAATGCAGCGAATGTTGCTAAATTCACAATCCGTAATGGAGCCGCGCTTCCAGGGAATAGCTTGGATCCCTCCGGCTTCTACCGCGATGATGTTCTTGACGATTATCTTGTTTAAGCTTATTGTTTCTGTCATGTTTATCAATATGCTACCCTGACGAGAAACCGAAAGATCCCGAATTGTTAGTCTTGAGACGGTGACATTGTCTGATAGTGTGCTCAGATATACAGGTCTGACTTCATCATCTGTATTGGATGTAATGCAAAAATCTCCTATGTTGACATCGTGTACTTTGTATGAATATATCACTGGGTTAGGAATTCCTGGGATGCTATTCACGAATTTAAATATGGTGCTTTCGGTTCCGCCCCCTATTACGTTAACATGGGATTTCAGCGGAATCGGACAGAGATACTGATCCGTATTTTCGTAAATCCCCGGCAAAAGATGCACCGTTTTGGGATTCAAGCTGTCTGAGGCGATATAATTGATGGCTTTGGCGATGTTTCTCCAAGCTGCAGCAGGGCTGAGCCCGCTGAGCTCATTATCACCTGTGGGGCTTACGTAAAGATCCTGATTTATCTCTTCGCGAAAGGCTCTTTGATAGTGTATCGTATCCGCATAACCCTGAGTTTGATCGAAATTGGCATGACGGCCAATATAAAAATCCCCGGGTGCTGGAACTGTCACCAGATCAAGATAAATATCCAAATCAGCCCTCAGATCAATTACATTTAAATCGCAGGGTTTGCTCCCGTGGTTTTCATATATTGAGCAGCGGTTGATAGGATCAAAAGTAATATTTGGGAAACTTGTCGTGGTGCCATTGAGTGATATCCCAGCTCCTGCCGCAGCTGTTTGATTATGGTGAATTCTAAGGCCGCTCAGAAATAATGAGGCCTTATAGGCAAAAAGCCCTCCTCCGAGTGATGCAATGTTGTTGCGGATATCACAATTGATCAGAGCTACGTTGCAACCGCTATAAGCAAAGATCCCCCCTCCATGATAGTAATTCTGCGCCCCAAAGGGGAAGCCGCGCCCATGCTCCAAGGTGAAACCTCTAAGGACAGCACCCTGCTCCTGATGGTAAAAGCGGACACAACTGCCGCTGTGATTCCCATCTATGATGGTGCTGCCGATATAGCTGCTATCATTTGTGGTGGCCTCCAGGGAGCAGAGCGTGATATTCTTCCCGCCAAAGAGAACGTTTTCAAGGTATCTACCGGGATAGACCACTACGCTGTCCGCATGCGATGAATCGTTGATTGCTGCCTGGATGGAGCCATAGGGCTGCGAGCCGTCTAGGGCTACCCGAAGCGTGCTTGCCATGCAGTGACAGCCCGTCAATACTGCCCATAGACAGATAATGCGTTTGATGCTATTCATAAGATAATCCTTCTATAGTGAAAGCAAGAGGAGCCGGGCGGTGAGCCCGGCTCCTGCAAGCCTATTTCAGCATCAGCATCTTTTTGATAAGCTGCTGTGAGCTGTTGGTTAATCTGTAGTAATAGACACCGCTGGCACACGAGCGGCCATTGGAATCCTTGCCATCCCAGATGGCAGTGTGGGGGCCCA
>JAJBAW010000051.1 GCA_020532545.1 Candidatus Cloacimonadota bacterium
TAAGCTCAATTGCCGCTATCCCATATGTTGGCAATAGGCTCTGAATCAAACTCGTCATCTTATTTACATCTTTTTGTGGCATTATAACCAGCTCCTTAGGGTGGATACTTATAAGGGTGACACGCCAGTATAGCCTGTATATCAAGATGCTGTGGGCGATGCAGGCCAGGTATCCGGAGCAGGTGAATCTGAAAACTATTACCAGAGAGCAGATAGTGGAGCAAAATCTGCCCTGCCGCTCTGTGAAAACCGCGGTTGAAGATAATCTCTTGCCGCAAATCCCGGGATATCAGTATCTGGATAGAGAGATTTGAGAATGATAGAAGGTTTCTTTAGGACTCATATAAAATCAACAAACAGAAGTGATAGTCACTTGTCCCGCCATGCAAATCCAATGTATCTCATGTGGATAGTTTTGATGGTTTTTTTACTGGGAGCTATATCACCAATGATCGCCCGTGAACCAGACGAAATCTTAGGGCCGGAATCAGGTTACATTGACCTGCGTTGGCGAAGCGACGACAAGGTGGTAGCCATAAAATATGAGTATGAATTCGTAGAGGACAAACTCCATTATGACTATGGTGAGATCATAACAGTAACGTATGATATCCGTGTGGATACTTCATCGCGTGGCTATATGCCAAACAGAACCTACTACTTATTGTCATCTAATGTTACCGGTCATCAAATCAGTGGAAGCGAACCCTATTATTGGAGGATTATTAAATCCGATATTGACACTTTAGAGGTAATTACAGACGATCGTTCTTTACAGGGTAAGTTGACTTTACAGATGGTACATTACAGAGATAAATCTAAGCCTATTCAGATGGACGATGGTGGCTTTACGTATTTTACGCCCATTGATACTACCAGAGTTGTGAGTTCCAAGACAAGTAGGCCACCTGCAATTTCTTTTAACGCTTATCGCGTAACAACTAAACAGGAAGGAGCTAATGTCTACCAGCACAGATCGGGAAAATTCTACTTTGACCAGCAAGGTGGAATGGGTCTTACAGGCAAGACGTTAGATGAACGGACGAAGAAAATTTTCAAAAGCGGTTCCTAATGTTCCGCCTGACAAAAACAACACTTACATACCACCACAACCAGATTTTCCAGAGATTGCCGCTGGGGGAATACTCCTATACCCGATAAAAGTTCTGAAAAATACGACCTTAAAATGGAAGATTGCCAACAGTAACCCCTCCGTAGTAATTACAGGAGTGGGGGTTTCTGGAAACAACTTGGGGTGCTTGGTCAGCATGAATCCGGCAAATACAACCCAGTATATTCTTACAACCGGGAATGTAACCAGTTACGTCCCAAACGTTGGTGTAAATTCAACTCATAGTTTTACGGCTATTTGAGAAACTTTATAGTCCTCGTTTCTTACGGAGCAGGGCTTCAGATCTAACTTTGGCAATGCTTTGACTCGATTATCTGTTATATTTTTTGTGGTTTGTCACGTAGAGCCTTCCAGTCGTTCAGACTTCTGAATATCCCCAAGCTCATCATTCGTGAAAGCTGTGATCTCAACCCTCTAAACTCTCTCAACCTTCTCAACCCCCAAAGAATAAAGCGTGCCCAAGGACACGCTTTATATTCATAGTGGTTATCTGGGGATTTATGCCAGGCCGGGGACCATTCCTCCGATGAGGAAGCAAGCCGCAAAGGCGACGATGGCATAGAGCTCTGGGAATACGCCCAGAATCAGGGTGTTTGCGAAGACGTCATTTCCGGCTCCGATACTTTCGATACCATTTGCAACCACACGGGCTTGTTGGTATGCAGAAATGAGTCCCACGACTCCCATGATGAGGCCGGCGCCTAAAATGGCACATGCCTGCAGCATATTGATTCCAGGTACGACATGGGCTTTCAGGATAAAGAATGCTCCAAATCCATAGAGTCCTTGGGTACCGGGCAATGCGGACAGGATCATACAATTCGGGAAGATATCATCCCGTTTTTTCATGGCTCCAATGCTTGCGCTGCCACCGATAACAGTTCCGATGGCGCTGCCGGTTCCGGCTAACGCGACCATCAGGAATATTCCGATCCAGGCTAGGAAAAAGGCCAAATTTCCGCCCGCCATGACAGTGCTTGTTACTACTTGATTTACAGTGTTCGGGTCCATTAAACCTCCTGTGTTTTACTTTGTAGATTTTGAAAAGGGTTTATATGCCATGCCGGGTCCTTCGAACGCGGCGTTTTTGAAAAACTCAACAAAAGTGAGACGTAAAGGATGCACAAAACCGGAAAGCGCGCCTAATGCCAGATTGAGTCCGTGACCAAAGAGCATAAAGACAAAGAAGATCACGGGTCCTACCCAAGGAATGGAGGACATTTGGGCTCCGATGCTATTGACGACAAAGCCCAGGATCGCACTGGATACACCCAAAGCGAAGAGGCGAATGTAGCTCAGGATGTCGCCAAAGAATCCTGTAACGATATTGTATAGGAGCCAGAGGCCTCCTGCGATATTGATCAGGGGGTTTTTCCCCGGTTGGTTGAAGAGCAGGATCAATCCCAAGCCTCCCCACAGAGGGTATTTCAGATAAGGCTGCACGGCAGATATATCTGTACCCAATTGCGAAGCGCCAAGGACCGAGAGAGTTGCGATGAAAAGGAAGGTGCCAAATTCGCTGAGTCCATGCATAAAACCGGATTGATGGATCTTTTTGACTATGGCGATACTAATGCCAAAGAGAATCTGGATCACTCCCAAAAGCAGGGCAAAATTGAAGATTTGGTCGTTGTTTCGGATTAGGATCCTTTCACCCACCACAGGTAGTTCTTTGAGGTCATAGCCCAAGAGCGAGCCTACCACAAAGCCCATAATGATGCTGGATACTCCAAAGAGGATGACCAGGTTCATAAAGCCCTTCATGGTATCATTTTTGGCTTTCCATTTGAGGACTAAAGCCAAAGCAATCAAGACGATGCCATAGGCGACATCCGCATTGCAGAAGCCAAAGAAGAGCATAAAGAAAGGTGCTAAAAAAGGAGTGAGGTCAAATTCGTTGTATTTGGGCAACATATACATCTTGCTGATGGGTTCAAAGAGGCGGGCAAACCAGTTATTCTTCAGACTGATGGGCGGGTTTTCCTCTACTTTGGCAGCAGAGGAGAAGTAGATCAATTCCTCTTGTTTGATAAAATCCAGGAGGCCAGCTTCTTTACTGACGGGAATCCAGCCACCGATGATCCTGAGATGATCTTCAGCTTCTTTCACCGCTTGCAGGCTGGCGTCTTCGAAATCATATTCTGTGGTGATCTTGGTGATTTCGCTCATAAAGAGTTCGGTGGCAGTGGCAGCAATCGAGCTAAAGTATTCCTTCACAGCTTCGATTCTCTTTTCGACTTCAATAGAATTCTGTTTTAGCTCTTCTAAGGTATGTTGGTGGAAGGAGAATTTATCCGCTTCCAGAGCTGGGCTTTTTCCTTGATACAGAGCCACAAAATAGAGGATGCCACTACGCTCACCAATTGTCTTGATGGTGCACTGATCTTCCCATTCCGCTTGATAATGATTCTTTAGACAGTGATAAAAATCTATACCAACTCCGCTTTCACGTAGTTTCTTGACCAGGTCATAATCAAAATTGCCCCAGGGTTCCAGATCGCGGATTTGCTTGCGCAAGATATCCAGTTTATGCTCGAGCTTGTCTTTTTCCTCGCGGGCTTTATTGATCTGGTTCAAGACTGCTTTGGTAGGCAGATTGGTGCCGCTTTTGCTCTCGGCTTGTGCTACCTTGCCCAGGAATTTCAGGGCTTCAGCATACTCACGCAATAAATCCTGATTCCTCAGCAGACTGCCGGTCTTTTCATCGGTAGAGCGGATGATGTGCAGCAGGCCCAGTCCTTGCAATTTGGCCAGAAACTCTTCATACTCCAAATGATAGAGTACGAACGTGTATTTCTTCATTTTCTCGATCATTGCAGCTCCTCCGTACGGTCTTTCAGTATCTTCTGAGCGGCTTTGCTGAGGTTTTCTTCATCTTCCAGATAGCGCTTTATCTTCATAATCGCTTCCTCAAAAGCAGGGATTTGCACCTTTTCGTAAAGATTAACCTTCTGAGTAGTCTTCTTACGCACGTGTTCCAGAATGTGCATCTTGCGCAGAAAGAATTCACGTTCGATCTGGAGGCGGGACAGCTCTTTGAGCAAGACTATGCCATCCAGATACCAGCTTGGTGCAGTGAAGAGGTTGAAGGGCGCGATCTCGTAGCTGATGTCCTCCAGAAGGGGAGTCTTGACTCCGGCGATCTTTCGGGTCTTGATCGCAACGTTCTTGATGGAGATCAGATCAGGATCGAATTCGCCCCAGAGCTTCATAAAGACTTCCAGCTCCTGGGTGCGTTCAGCGATTCTTTGATCCAGTTCAGAGGCCATGCCTCTGGCCTTTTTCACTTCCACGCGCAAGGCTGCTTCCTTGTTTTTCAGCGTGGGCAAAGCCTTTTCACGCACTCCCAATTGCTTGATTAGCTGCAATTGCGAGATTTTGTTGTATTGAAATTTAAGATTCATGCCTTTTTCCAGTGGATCTTCATGTGTTCGTCTTTGATGCCGACTTCTGCCCGCTCAAAATAGCGTTGGAAGAGTTCCCAAGTGATATCCAGCATAGCTTCTGTATCGATATTGACGTCGATGGCCAGGATCTTGTCAGAATACTCTTTGGCAAAATCAAGCACGCGTTCATCGTAATCGGAGAGGTCAAAACCATTTTCCATTTTGGTTTTGGCATTGGCCGCATCTGCGTATAGGCGTATAGAGGTATTCATCACTTGAGGATGGTCTGCACGGGTCTTGGTGCCGATCACCAATTGTTTCAAGCGGGAGAGAGAGCGGAAAGGATCCACAATGGTCTTGGAAATATCCGTATCGCGCTTCAGGAAAAGCTGACCTTCGGTGATGTAACCGGTGTTATCCGGGATGGCATGAGTGATATCGCCACCGGAGAGAGTGGTCACAGCGATGATGGTGATCGAGCCGCCATCCGGGAATTGCACTGCTTTTTCATAGATCTTGGCCAAATCCGAATACAAAGAGCCCGGCATGGAGTCTTTGGAGGGGATCTGATCCATACGGTTTGACACGATACTTAGGGCATCACAATACAAGGTCATATCCGTAAGCAAGACCAGCACTTTCTCGTTATGTTCTGAGGCAAAATATTCGGCCGCACTCAGCGCCATATTTGGCACCAAGAGACGCTCCACGGTGGGATCTTCGGTGGTATTCACAAAGGAAATGATGCGATCGATCACACCGGCGTTTTCAAATGAATGTTTGTAAAAAAGATAGTCGTCATTGGAAAGCCCCATACCGCCTAGAATGATCTTGTCACTCTCGGCACGTAGCGCCACCATGGCCATCACTTCATTATAGGGTTGGTCCGGATCGGCAAAGAAGGGGATCTTTTGTCCGGTAACCAAAGTGTTATTAAGATCGATACCGGCAATACCGGTTGTGATCAGATCAGATGGCTGTTTGCGGCGCACGGGGTTCACGGAAGGACCACCGATTTCCACTTCTGTGCCTTCCACCTCCGGGCCTCCATCTATAGGATCGCCATAGGCATTGAAAAACCGTCCAGCCAAAGCAGGACCGACTTTGAGGGTGGGAGCCCTGCCAAAAAAGATAACTTCTGCGTCGGTACCGATACCTTCAGTGCCGGCAAAGATCTGCAGGGTAACGTTATCATCCACAATCTTTACTACCTGAGCCAGGCGTCCGGCCACAGTGGCGAGTTCTTCATTGCCCACGCCGGAAGCGCGTACGGAGCAGGTGGCTTTGGTAATCTGATTAAGCTTGGTGTATATCTTTTGAAATGCTTGCGTAGCCATTATTTAGCGCTCCTTTCTTCAACTTCTTTATGAAGTTCCGTTTCATATCGCTTAAATTCCTCTGTATCGATCTCCACATAGTTCATCTGCTTGCAGATGTTTACCAGCTTCACGAAGAAGGGCATCACTTTTTCAAAGTTTTCATGTACAAAGTCTGTGTCGCAGATATTCAGAATTAGCTCGAGCATATATTCTTGTCTCTTCATGGGGGTGGATTGATCCACTGGGTCAAAGCCATCCTGTTGCAGGATAACTCTATCTATCAGTTCGCTCTTCCAATATCTGTCATGATAGGCCAGCGGCACACCGTCGTCTCCCAAGATGTTTATCTGATCCTGGGCTTCGCGGCCTCTGAGCAAGATATCCTTGGTTTTGATGACGTCTTTTACCCAATGCGGATTGATGTTTGAATTCAGGTATTCTATCACTTCCGGATATTCCAGATATTTGCTATATGAATCTATGGGGTCCACTGCGGGGTAGCGTTTACTATCAGCTCTTTCTTGCGATAGAGCGTAAAAACAGCGGGCAGCTTTCTTGGTGGATTCGGTAACCGGCTCTTTGAGGTTTCCGCCGGCGGGAGATACTGTGCCAATAAAGGTAATAGATCCAGTTTCACCACCCTTGAGATGTACAAAACCGGCTCTGGCATAGAAGCTGGAAATGATGGCTGGCAAATCCATGGGGAAGGCATCAGGACCAGGCAATTCTTCCATGCGGTTGCTCATTTCACGCAAGGCCTGTGCCCAGCGGGAAGTGGAGTCTGCCAGCAGCAAGACCTTGAGGCCCATGTTGCGATAATATTCACCGATGGTCATAGCGGTATAAACCGAAGCTTCGCGCGCAGCCACAGGCATATTTGAGGTGTTACAGATGATGATGGTCCTCTCAATCAGCTTGCGTCCGGTTCTGGGATCGTCCAGCTTGGGAAATTCCACAAAGAGTTCCACCACCTCGTTTGCCCGTTCTCCGCAGGCAGCCATGATGATCAGGTCTGCATCAGCGTTTTTGGAGATGGAGTGTTGCAATACAGTCTTGCCGGCGCCAAAAGGCCCGGGAATGAAACCAGTACCGCCTTCTGCCATCGGATTCAGAGTATCCATAGTACGCACTCCGGTTTCCATGATTCTAAAAGGACGGGGCTTTTCGACGTAACTTTTTATCGGGATTTTTACTGGCCAGTACTGGATCATATTGACCGCGATGTCCTTGCCTTCTTCATCTGTGAGCACGGCAATGGTATCTGTAAGCTTAAATCTGCCCTTTTCAACTATTTTCTTGAGGGTGTATTCGCCAACAAGGCCAAAGGGAACCATGATTTTATGAGAAATCCAGCTTTCGGGCACACTGCCCAGCCATTCACCCGCGGAAACTTTGTCCCCAGCTTTGGCGATCGGGGTAAACTCCCAGACGCTGTCTTCATCCAGGGGGTCTGTATATTCACCACGGGTCAAAAAGATCCCCTGCATTTTGTTGAGATCATTTTGCAGACCGTCGTAGCTCTTGGCGAGCATACCCGGCCCCAGCTTTACTTCCAACATCTTTTCGGTAAATTCTACCGTATTACCTGTTTTCAGGCCGCGGGTGCTTTCGAACACCTGCGTATAGGCGATATTTCCAAGCACTTTGATGACTTCCGCCATCAATCTCACTCCGCCCATATCAATGTAGCAGATCTCGTTTTGGGACACAGGCCCCGAAACCTCTACCTGGACCAGGTTTTCGATAATCGCTTTTACTATACCTTTGGTCATCGTGTTACCTTCTATTTTTGCTTTATTCTTATATTAAAATCGTCTGGAAATTCAAAGCTGTTTTCCAGTTTGTTCAGAGTATCATGAAATACTTCTTTACCCAGTTCTGCATCGGCCACCAGCCAGCGGTTGATGATGCGCAGTTTACTGTAGTATCCCAGGATGCGATCGATATTGAAGTACTCAAAGAAGTTCTGTTCATCGATCCATTTGTTGCGCAGCACGTCATAGCTGCGTTCCCGATAGAGGATGTTATTTTGCTCCCAGATTCGCATGAGTTCATCAAAGAAAGGATGGTCTTTGCCCAGGCTGAAATCCGCAGCGTGGCTTTTCTTCAGATTGGTCACCGTCTCGTCATCACCGATCAGATAAGGGGCAAAATCCAGTTCGTGATGGCGGCCATTGATGGCAGAGAGGATGTTCTTGATATTGCGTTGCAGATCAAACCACTCTACGATAAACTTATTAGGGTGCTCTGCTGCAAATTCAAAAAAGTGGGAAAGCATCTGGTGCTCCAAAACTGAGGAGGGCGGGAGCTCTTCTTCTGCGAAAGCATCGAGGAATATTTGAGCTATGAAGGAAGGCAGGTAAGCAAACTCTTCAGGGGTGTCCAAATTCGGACTATTCGCCTTGTGCCGCAAGAAATCAAGGTACTTGACCCAGTATTCACGGCTATTCAGGCCTTCAGGATTAGGCTGCTTATCGTGTCTTTTGTATAGCTCCAGGAGCAGATTGGAAATCTCATCCGGCAGATGCAAGAGCTTCAGCAGATGATAATCTGCTTTGCTGAGCTGCTGCTGCGCTTCTTGCCGGAATAGCTCTGGCGTGATTGCCAGCTTGCTATCGTCTATCGAGATAGTGGGCAAGCCAGCTATAAAGTAATAGTACTGCCTGGCCATGATCAGCTATCAAAGAGGATCTTGGCTGTACGGGGGCGCAAATAGTTTTTGAAAAGTTCGGCAAAATCCTCGTCGGTAAAGCTGAGTTTGTAACTGCCGTCGATGGGGGAGATGGTGAATCCGGCTTTGATTTGGGGGCTAAAATCGATCTCGAGTTTGCCACCGAAGCTTGATTTCAGAGAGCTGAGAAAGGCTTCATCGAGTTTCTTTTGCAGATTCTCTGAGATAATGATGCCCGCATCACCTTGTTTCCACCCAGCCAATGTTTCTTTGATCAGGCTTTTCACGAACTCGGTATCCTGAAAACTCTCTTTGCTGGCTTGATCCACATTCACTTTGAGGATGAGATCGGTGATCTTTTGTTTCAAGGCGGTAATGCTGTGATTGCCCGCCATTTTGAGATCGCCCTCGGTGTTTTTCTTCAATTCCTGAACTTGCCTTGCTGCCTCAGCGCTATCTTGCTCAATTTTGGCTTTGGCGTCTTTAATCATGGTTTCGGCGTCTGCTTTAGCCTTGTCCAAAATCTTCTCTGCTTCGGTATTGGCTTTGGCAACACCCTCATCGTACACTTTTGTCAAAAGGTCTTGCAGCTGGTCGCTCATACATATCTCCAATGTTGTCTTCTTTGCGTCCATTAATAGATCGCACGTTTTTCTGTCAATGAGTTTATATGAATATTGCTACTTTAACTGCCTAACTTACTTTTTAAGATGTTCATGCAGAAAGTCGTGATACTCTTTATTATCGAAAACCAATTTATCGTGGGTAGCTTTGTGTGCTCTGCCAGAGGAATCGATGAAGAGCACGGTATCTACATAACGTAAGGTAGATAGCCGGTGTGAGATCACTATGGCGGCAGTATTGGGATAATCCCGATTGATATCATGCCAGAGTTTTTCCTCGTTCTCGGCATCCAGAGAGGCTGTGATGTCGTCCAAAATCAAGAGCTTGGGGCGTTTGATCAGAGCGCGGGCTATGGTGATACGCTGTTTTTGTCCGCCGGACACTCCCAATCCTCTATGCCCCACGGTGGTTTCATCCTTGAGGGGGAAAGCCGCAATCTCATCCTTCATCTGTGAGGCAGCCAGAGCGATGCAGTATTCCTCCTGCGAAGCCTGGTCATTGGCCAGCATGATGTTTCCTTTGATGCTGCCGCTAAAGAGTGAAGGCTCTTGCGGGACGTAAGCCACCATCTGGCGCAGGCTTTTGATATTGATATCTTCCAGATCTTCGTTACTGATGATGATCTTGCCACTATCCGGCTTGATCAAACCCAGGATCAGATTGGCAATGGTAGTCTTACCACTGCCGGTGGCGCCCAGAATCAGCATCTTTTCGGTGGGGCCTAGCTGGAATGTGACATCTTGGATCACAGTGCTTTCCTTTTCAGGATAGCTGCAATTCACCTTTTCAAAGGCAAGGCCGCTAAAGGTATCGATATCTTTGCCATGCTCTTCTTCCTTATTAAAGGTAGGATGGTACTTCATCTCTTGCAGACGGTCGATATTCACAAAGGCCTGTTTGCCGGAAACAAAGAGTTGGGGCAGATCCAAAAGCGGGAAAATCATCATGGAAAGATAGGTGTAAAACAGAAAGAAGGTGCCCACTGAGATCTGGCCTTTCACTGCCATATAGCCGCCAAAGAGGATCACTCCGATCTGGGCGAAATAATCGATATACTGGTAGATGAGGGTGAGGATAGCGTTCAGCTTTACCACGCTCATCTCGGTCTTAAAGCGTTTGGCCAGGGCGATGTCAAAGAAGCGATTGTATTTATCTTCACTCACGTAAGACTTCACGATGCGGATTCCGGAAAAGCTCATTTCAAGCTGGTTGTTGATATCTGAGATCGCCCTTTGATTGCGCGCAAAATTCGTATAGAGCTTTTCTGAGGTAAAATAAAAGGCTACCATCATCAAAGGCAAAGGTGCGATAGAGAGCAAAGTGAGCTTCACATTGATGCTAAACATCACGAGCAGCGAAAACATAATCAGCGAGAAGGAATTAAAAGCTCTGAAAATACCGCTACCCATAAACCAGCTAATCTTGGGGTATTCCGAAAGATCGTCTGTGAGCCGGGTTACCACATCGCCTGTGCGGAATTTCTGGAAGAAGCGGTAATCTTTTTTGGTGATATGCTTAAAGTAATGCATCCGGACGCTGTGCTCAAAACGCAGATTGACCCAAGCCCGGAAACAGGGATAGAATCCGGTGAGAAACTGTGCTGCACCGATCACGATAAGGAGCATGATGATCCGTTTTACTTCCACCATCGGCGCGGGGTACAGATCCGGCTTGGCCAGTATGTCTGTGAGCAGATCGATCATGCGTTTGAAGGCATAAGGATAGGCAATTTGCACTGCGGAAGAAGCCAGGGTGAAGATCACCATGATCAGTACAAACCACTTTTGTGCCTTGTATTGATCCAGGATCCATTTGATGTGCTTATTCATTGCCATCCCCCAAAAGCTGTAACTCCACGAGCTTGCGGTAGTCCTTGCTTTCTCGCATCAGAGTCTTGTGATCTCCGCGGGCAGCGATCTTGCCTTCGCTAAAGTATAAGATTTCATCTGCATCCAGAACTGAGGTCAGCCGATGCGCCACCACCACTATGGTCTTGCCCGAAAAGACTTGGTCCATGGTGCGTTGGATGCGTGCTTCGGTCTGAGGGTCGATAGAGGCTGTGGCCTCGTCCATCACGATGATTTCGGCATTGAAGGCCAGGGCCCGGGCAAAGGAAATGAGCTGTTTTTCGCCTTGAGACACGTTTTGACCGCGTTCGGCCAGTTCGGAATCCAAGCCTTCGGGCAGAGCCTTTACAAAGTCTTCCAATTGCACGATATTAATGGCATTCTGCACTTCATCCCGGCTCACGTTATCGTTATACACGCGTACATTTTCCAGGATCGGTCCTGGGAAAAGAAACACATCCTGCAAGATCAGGCCTATTTTGCGGCGCCAGGCTCTAAAATCCAGGCTTCGCATTGGCACGCCGTCGATCAGGACTCTGCCCTTTTGCACATGGTAAAAACCGCAAAGCAGGCTCACCGCGGTGGTTTTGCCACTGCCTGAGGGACCCACCAAGGCGATTTTCTTGCCTCTGGGAATGCTAAAAGATACATCTTTTAAGACCCAGTCCTCATCCTCATAGGCAAAGCTCACGTTTTCAAAGCGGATATCCCGCTCAAAAGTCGGCAGCTCTGTGCCGGTGAAGGTCTCATCTTCGGTGCCCAGTTCGGTGAGCTCCAGGATTCTCTTGAGTGAGACAAAGCTCCGCTGCATTTGCATAAAGTTTTCACTGAGGTGCATGAGTGGCCAAATCATCCGGTAAATGTATTGGATAAAAACCACCAAGGTACCCAGTGTGGTCACCCCAGCGATAATCTTTGGTGCCGAGAGCATGATCACCACCACCACAAAAAACACATCGAAGATAAACATAAAAAAGCTCTGAAAGCCATATTCTATAAAGCTCGTTTTTACTTCTGTACGCTGTTTGTCTTTGGAGGCAAAGGCCAGATCATCGATCACGCGCTCCTCTTGATTCAAGGCCTGAATCATCTGCATGCCTTGTATATAGTCTGTCACTTTGGCAGAGATGATCGCGTATTTTTCCCGGATCTTCAGGAAGAACTTGGAGATGTATTTAAAGACAAAGGAATACGCTATGATGCTAACGACCATGACGGGCATGATGTAAATCGTGGTTCTCCAATCCCGCACCATCAGCACGATAAATACACCCACAAAAAAGAGTAGATTGCCGATGATGGTGATGGAAAGATCGCTGAAGAGCACCTTCACGCGTTCGCTATCGCTTTCCACACGAGCGATCAGCTCTCCCACCGGTTGTTTGTTGAACCAGCCTATGGGGAGTTTGAGAAGATGGCTAAAGACTTCACCCTTGAACTTCGTGATAATCTTGATCCCCAGCCGGCTCAGCAAGACGATTTGCAGATACGAGAGCAGCCCGGAGATGAGTACCACTCCGATAAACATAAAGCCATAGCGAAACATCTCTGTCATATCCTGATTGGGAATGCTCTTGTCGATAATCAGAGAGAGAATCAGGGGATCCACCAGTCTCAGGGCAGAGGTGATGAGCATCGCTATCAAACCGAAGACGAGCAGGCCCATATCCTTTTTGATAAAAGGATAGATCAGTTTCAGGTAATAGGAGATTTTGGGCTTTGGCTCTGGCTCAGACATTGTGGGTTTACCTATAAGACTTTAAGTATCGTGTTGCGGCCATAGTTCAACAATAAGATTATTTAGCTGTTGGGCTTCAAGAATTTCCCAGTCCGATTTCCATTGAATCAGCCGCAAGACCTCAGGTATAGAGCTGGGGCTGGAGTTATAAAAGACATCAGCAAAGAACATATCTGGACAAAAAACACATTGGTCGGGATGAGAAGATTTGAACTTCCGACTTCTCGGTCCCGAACCGAGCGCGCTTACCGGACTGCGCTACATCCCGACCGTGTTTTGACACAGTTTTTAACCGATGCAATAGTGTCAAGATTATTCTTTGCCGATAGCCTTCAGCAGTTTCTCTGCTTCTTCACTGCTAATCTTGCCAGATTCCAGCATATCCAATATCTTGAGCCTGCTACGTTCGGCGATTTCTTCTTTTTCCATTTTCTTTTTTTCAGCCGAGAGATAGGGTTTGATCAAGGGGGAATTGACTACCTTCATCACATAATCCTTGATCGAGTCGGTATTGAGGTGCTCATGCTTGAGCTCATTAAACTCCGCTTTTACATTTTTGAGACCATCCTGGACGCCATCATAGATCTCTGTACCCAGATCCTCCAGCTTACCCAGCACCATGGTCTTGGTTTCGTCAAAATCGAAGCTTTCGCTGAGCTCTTTCAGCTTGGAGATCGCAGCGCTTACTTTTTCTTTGATCTTCTCTTCATTGATGGAATCTGCGGCCTTTTGCAGAGAGGCGATCACTTTATTGGCCATTTCCACCACTTTGGTTTTCTCTTCACTGGTTTTGGCGTTTTGATAGGCTTCTTTGAGCTGGTTAAAGCCACTTCTGATAAAGTCCAGATTGATGTGTCCATCGCTGGAAAGCTTGATCAAGCCGTTTTCGGTCTCGATACTGATCTTGGTAATTTCCTCTCCGTCGTAGATATTCTCTATCTTAAAGGTGCCGTCTTTTTTCACCACTTCGGCATCAAGCTTGGATTTGAGATTTCCTCTTTCGCTTTCTGCATGCAAAGAGAAGCAAAAAGCCAGTGGCAAGACCAGATGCACAATGCCATTTTCGGTTTTGAACTTAAAGTCTCCACCTTCCACCGGCTGCGTTTCATAGTATATGAGTCCGTTTTCGCTTTCGATGTCCACTTTTTGATAGCTGGCCAGGCGCACTTTGATGGGGCCATTTTCACTTTCTATATGGATGCTTTCTCCCGAAATGTCCTCTGCTGAAATGGGGCCATTTTCCAAGTCAGCAAAGAGATTACCTGCTGAATTATGGATTCTCAAGGGGCCATTTTCGCTTTCCAGATGTTTGTCGCCATCGCAATTCCGCACCGAAATCGGAGCGTTTTCACTTTCGATATGCAGATCGTTTTTGAGTCCGGAAAGGCCGAGCGGCATATTCTCGATCTCAATTTTCAGCAGCACACCGGCTGGTACTTTTAGCCTGATCTGAGAGTTTTTGACTTTATGATCCAGGTTCCCGATCTCGTCGAAATCCAGCTTTAGAGTTCCCTCTTCATAATTCTCTGTCATATAATCTTTAAGCTCAAAATACTCTTCCTGTTTCTTCAGATTCAGTTCCCCTTCCAGGATCACGGAATCTTCGTCGTTGGCCTCGATCACCATTGGTGCCATCAGATTTTCCAGCTTTATGGTTTTGAGTCCGTCATATTTCCACTCTTGTTGAAGTGTGATTTTTGTCATTTGTCTCTCCTTTTTAATATCATACCGAGGGCTTCATCCACATCGATAAAGCCTTCATCCAAATCTGCCAGGATATCAGTGAAATCGCTATCCGCTATAGGGTGGCGGGTGATCACCTGATTGATCTCTGACAATCTGCTTTTGATGGTGGGATACGAAATCCCCAATCTCTTTTCCAATTCCTTCAGATTACCCTGAACCAAAAGGAAGAGCTTGATAAACTCCAGTTGGGAAGCAGAAAAGCCTTCCAACCAGTTCTTCTGAAATCTGCCCTGAAAGCTCACATCGCACTTGGGGCAGTGATACTCACGAATCTCTAATTCATGATGACACATGGGACAATTTATTAAATTCATACTAACTACCTCGCTGTTCTTAAAACCAGAATTCAATATTATGAATAGATGTCAAGCTAAATCTTCAAGATTATTGAAACATATCTCAATAATCTTAATATGACGTCGTGGCGAAGAGGCGCTTTATGCCTCTATTGATGCAATACCACAGATATACTGGCGAGAATATCCCAAACTGGAAGCCACAACGCCAATACCCGGAAGGTTCTGCTGGAATACGGACTAAATAGGATGCGCTCTGATAATTCCATTCTGCCGGAAAGCTCAGAAATTGCCAGAACCTTAAAACTATAAAACGTTAAAACGATAAAACCTCACAAATCTGCTTGACAAATCCAGCCTACTTGGCTATTTGGCCAAATACGACAATAGAGAGGTCAAGATGACTGATAATGCAGATTACGAACAAATGGCCGGCATCTTCAAAGCCCTGGCGCATTCCACGCGCTTGCTGATCCTGGTAAAACTCCAGGAGAAAGAGCACTGCGTCTGTGAGCTTCAGGAGATCATCGGCTTTGATATGTCCACCATATCTCGCCATCTCAACGTACTAAGAAACGCTGGCATCATCGATAGCCGCAAAGTGAACAACCAAGTGATTTACCGCCTCCAATACCCCTGTGTGCTAAATGCCCTGGAGTGTGTATTGGATCTGAAGTCCACCGATAAGGAGTAAAACATCATGAACGCGAAACTAAAAGAGCTACAAATCCTGGGGATCATGCTGGGAGTATTTCTGGCAGCCTACTTTATCCCCTTTGGGGCTCCACGCTTTCTTTCCGGATTGCATGAAGCCTTTTTTATGTTACAGGATTATGCCCGCCTGCATGTCCTTTTGTGTTTGATCCCGGCCCTGTTCATCGCCGGAGCAGTAAGCGTATTTATCAGTAAATCCGCGGTAATCAAATATCTGGGACCGAAAGCCAATAAGATCCTGGCCTATACCGTGGCATCGGTTTCAGGTGCGATCCTGGCAGTTTGCTCCTGCACCGTCTTACCTCTCTTTACCGGGATCTATAAACGCGGGGCAGGCTTGGGCCCGGCTGTGGCCTTTCTATATTCCGGCCCAGCCATCAACGTCCTGGCCATAGTTTTGACTGCTCGCATCCTGGGCCTGGAAATCGGCATCGCCAGAGCCGTGGGAGCAGTGGTTTTCAGTATCATCCTGGGACTGATTATGCACTTTATCTTCCGCAAAGAAGAGCTGCAGCGGCAGGGCGAATTCGATTATGTTGATCTTCAGGAAAGCAGTCCCCTCTGGCAGAAGATTATCTATTTTGCCTTGATGATCCTGATCCTCATCACTTTGACCTGGGCAAAGCCGGGGGGTTCCAACTCTGCTTTCATGAGCTTTATGTATGCCTACAAGTGGATCATCTCAGGTATCCTGGCCTTTGGCCTGGGGCTGTCGTTGGTCTTGATCTATGGTTTCAAGCTCTGGAAGGTGCTGCTCACTGCCTTGGTGGTGACTGCCGCGGGAATCCTTTTTCCCTCTCAGCCGCTCATCGCCTATATCATCGGCCTGGTCATGCTTGTAGGCTTTTTGACCCAAGAAAAAGGCGAGCTGAAGGATTGGCTGGGCTCCACTTGGAGCTATACCAAGCTCATTATGCCCCTGCTCTTTGTGGGTGTGATGATCGCCGGATCGCTCTTGGGACGCCCCGGACACGAAGCCTGGATTCCTTCCTATTGGATAGAAACTGCGGTGGGCGGAAATTCCCTGGGGGCAAATTTCTTCGCCTCCATTTCCGGAGCCTTCATGTATTTCGCCACCCTTACCGAAGTCCCCATCTTGCAGGGGCTGCTGGGTAGCGGAATGGGGAAGGGACCGGCTCTGGCGCTGCTGCTGTCTGGACCTGCGCTCTCACTGCCCAGTATGCTGGTGATAAATACAGTACTGGGGCTGAAGAAAACCTCCGCTTTCGTCACTCTGGTGGTAATATTATCCACCATCACCGGATACCTCTTTGGGACGTTCTTTGCTTAAAGATTCTTGCCTTCGTCACCAATAATAAATGCCCGTACAGGCCTCGTTTTGCCTTTTCGATAGGGGTAGGGGAGTTTTCCATTACTGGTCTCCCCTCCCTCCGAACCGTACGTGCGGTTCTCCCGCATACGGCTCTCCAGAAAACAGGTATCTCATTTAAGAGACTGGCATAATTCCCTATGGGCTCTGACTAATGAGAAGAACCCATAGCTATCAAAGATGCGGTTGGGGTAGCGGATATTATCGTTATGGATTGTGGCGATACCTTTACGCTTTTCATACTTTTTCAGTATGCTGCGCAATCTACGTCTTGTCCATCTGTCTTGATCCGGGAATGAGTTCCTATGACAATGCTTGAAATACTCGAACCATCCTCTTTGTATGGGTTTTAGCTTCAAGATAATTTGCTCCAAGCTTTTCCCATTACTGCGTCTAGTATGCTTTCGGATATTGTCTCTGAACTTCTTGATACTCTTGTCAGTAGGGAACTTCATTCCCTGCTTGAATTTATATCCCAGAAATTCAAAGATTTCTTCGTCGGCATTGATTATCTTGGTCTTGGTAGGGTGCAGGGTTAATCCTACTCCTTCTGTCCAGGTTTTAATCAATTCCAGCGCATTTTCGGCTTCTTCGCGTGTTTCACACATCACGATAAAGTCATCTGCATATCGAGTCATTGCATATCCTTTATCCTGCATCATCCAATCCAGTGGATTGAGATAGATGTTGGCAAGGATAGGACTTATCACCGCTCCTTGAGGTGTTCCGGCTTCCGGTGTCCAGCTTGCTGCAGTATCGATCACTTCTTGTGAAAGATACAGTCTCAGTAAGGCCAGAACGCGGCTGTCGGCTATCTTGTCTTCTATCAATTGCATAAGCTTATCTTGAGGGATGCTGTCAAAGTATCCCTTGATGTCCGCATCCACCACATAATTAGAGCCTTGCTTCAAAAGTCTATCGACTCTTCTTAAGGCGTCTTTGCATGATCTGTGTGGACGAAAGCCATAGCTGTATTCGCAGAAGTCTTGCTCAAAGATTGGTTCGATGACATTTCGCAATGCCGTTTGTACCACTCTGTCGGTTACGGTTGGTATTCCCAAAGGACGTTTCTCTTTGCTACCGGGTTTGTCAATCCAGACCCGTTTAACTCCGGCAGGCTGATATTTATCCTGCTTGAGCAGCTCAGAACTTCGCTTTAGACGTTGTTCGGCATGCCTGCGATAGTGCTTGATACTGACGTTGTCAATACCGGCACTGCCACGATTGGCCGCTACTTGTTTCCAGGCTGATTCAAGGTTTGCTAAAAAGTAAACCTTGTCAATCAGACTGAACCATTTTCCACCTTTGACTCCTCTTTCGAGGGCTGCCAGCATCTTGTCAGTCCATACCAGTGGTTCTACCCAGTCCCATCGGGGCGGGATTTCTCGTACTTGCTTAGCCGTTTCCGGCACTGTCGATCGTTGTTCTTCCACTAATACTCCTTTCAAAATCTGTTTTCCTGTGCCCCTTCGCTCCTCTTGGGTTATGTTGTCCCAAGGATCATCACTATTATGAGCACTCTGACTCCTGCCAGCCTCTCATTCAACTGGCAGGTCTCCCAGCTTAACGATACTTACCTTCTTTCCATTCCGTCTCCAACCACATCATACACCCCTGCTCTGGCTTTTACACGTCTCTTAGCCAAGCAGGCTTATCGGGTTTGGTTGACATTGCTCCTCGCATATGTCGCTGACTTTGGTCTTAGCCTTGCACTAGGAGGCTCGACGATGTATAACGCCGAATCGAGTTCGTTATCCTACGGACTGGTCTTTCGCTTCCGGTTGCTCTCCACCCCACCTCGCGGTGACGCAGTTACCTTCAGCTACAGAGTATGACGTAACTCTGAATAGGACTTTCACCTATCTGATATGTATCGCTCACTGGCGCACTAGCGCAGAACGCCGTTTCTGCGAAACTACGCTGGACTTTGCTTGGAGTCAACCCCGCTCCTGTTTTGACTTTCATTTTTGATTTGGCAGCAGGCTTCAGATTGTCCTTGTGTCTTGTTTATCCAGGCAAACTACATTTATTCCCAATCCAAAAATGAGAGTTAAAACAGGGGGAGCTTCAATAC
>JAJBAW010000148.1 GCA_020532545.1 Candidatus Cloacimonadota bacterium
GGAAAGATTTTTGTTGACCACTATCAGCCATAGATAAATATGGAAATCTAAGAGAAAATCATAGGAGTATAAGGCGATGAAAATGCTGAAAACTTATCCGGATAGATGTATATCCTGTCACGTGTGCGAGAGCACCTGTTCCACTCTGTTCTTTAAAGAGGACAATGCGGCACTGTCTTGCATTCAGATTCATGATGATGCCAGTCCTGTAGTGATGAACGTCTGCAATCAATGTCAGGCTTGTGTGGCGGCCTGCCCTACCTGTGCCCTTACTATCAATAAACAGGGCGTGGTGCTGCTGTCCAAGAGCCTGTGCGTCGGCTGCCTGATGTGTGTGGCGGTCTGTCCCACGAATTCCATGCGTACCGCCTTTGGTAAACATAATCCCTTCAAATGTGTAGCTTGCGGTGCCTGCGTGAAGACCTGCCCTGCTGATGCTTTGGAAATAGTGGAAGAATAAGGAGAAAACAATGAAACGCAGAATACTTGCTGAATATAATTACACCCTCGCACCGATCGTGAAAGGCTACAACCGCCGTACCTTATATGTAAATGTGGGCACCGGGGAGATCAAAGAGAAACCCGTGAGCGATCTGATGATCGATAAATTCTGTGGTGGAAAGGGCTTTGACCTCTATCTGATGTGGCACGGCATCAAAGCAACCACGAAGTGGGACGATCCTGAAAATGAGATTTGCATAGCTTTTGGCCCCTTGTGTGGCAATACTTCCTATCCCGGCAGCGGAAAATCCATCGTTACCACCATCTCTCCGCTCACCGGTATCCCCATCGATTCCAACGTGGGTGGCCACTTCGGCCCTTACACGAAATTTTCTGGCTTTGATGCTCTGGAATTGCAGGGCATCGCCGATGAAGAAGTGATCGTCTTTATCGATGGCGACAAAGGCACAGTGCAGATCATGAGCGCGCCGGATGCAGAGATTAATAGCCACATTCTGGCGGAAAATCTCATCAAAGAATTTGCCGATAGCCCTGAAAAGCACCAGAATGTTTCTGTGGTTTCCACCGGAGAAGCGGCCAATCACACGCTCATCACCTGCCTGAATTTCTCTTTTTGGGACAAACGCCGCAAGGTAGCCCGTCTCAAACAAGCCGGCCGTGGAGGCATCGGCACCGCGTTCAGGAATAAGAAGTTAAAAGCTCTCGTCGTGAAATATTCTGGACTCAAAGTGGATACAAACGATCCCGTGGATCTGCCTACTCTGCAAAAGACCGGACTCAAGCTGCACAAAGAAATCGAGGCTGGCGATGATAGCCAATGCCGCATGCATCAGGTGGGCACAGCGCATCTGATGGAGATCATGAATGATTATGACCTTTTGCCCATCAAAAACTTTAAATACGGGCAGATGCCGGAAGCGATAGGCCTGCATTCCCGCGAATTTACCAAACTCTTTACCCAGGGCATGGCGGATGGCTGCTGGTATGGCTGCTCGCTCTCCTGCTGTAAGGCGGTGGATGGTTTCAAGCCGCGTAGTGGACCTTACAAGGGACAATCCGTCTCTGTGGATGGTCCCGAATATGAAACTGCCGCCGGCTGTGGCTCAAACATCTGCATCTGGGATCCCAAAGACGTGGTGGAGATCAATTTCTACTGCGATACTTACGGAGTGGATACCATCTCTTTTGGCACCAGTGTGGCTTTTGCCATGGAGTGCTTCGAGAATGGCATTTTGAATCTGGAAAGAACGGGTGGGCTGGACCTCACTTGGGGTAATGCCGATTCCGCTTTGGAGCTTTTGCATCAGATGGCTCGGGGCGAAGGCTTTGGCCTCATTGTGGGTCAAGGCACGCGTCGCATGAAACAGATCTTTGCCGAAGAGTATGGCGCTGATCCTGATTTTTTACAAGACATCGGCATGGAAGCCAAGGGACTGGAATACTCCCAATACATGAGCAAAGAATCTCTGGCTCAACAAGGGGGATACACGCTGGCTCTGAAAGGCCCACAGCACGATGAAGCCTGGCTGATCTTTATGGATATGGTCAATAACCACATTCCTACTTTCAAAGACAAAGCCGAAGCGCTGCACTATTTCCCCATGTTCCGCACCTGGTTTGGCCTGCAAGGCCTCTGTAAGCTGCCCTGGAACGATATCGAACCTGCCGACAACGCCACCACCGATGAGCCGGCCAAAGTTCCCGAGCATGTGCAAAACTACGTGGATATCTACAAGGCTGTCACCGGAAAACCCATGGATAAATATGAGCTGATCCGCCAAAGCGAAAGGGTATATACTTTCCAAAAGATCTTCTGCCTGAGAATGGGTGGCGGCAAACGCATAGATGACATACCGCCATACCGCGCTGTGGGACCCGTAACCGAGGAAGAATACCTCTCCCGCATCGAGCGCTATGATACTCTGATGAAAGACAAGATCGGGATCGATCCCACCGGTAAGAGTACTGCTGAAAAGATGGAGATCACCCGCAAATACCGTGAAGATCAGTATCAACAGCTCGTGGATGCCGTATATGACCGCAAAGGCTGGACCAGAGACGGAGTGCCTACCTTGGAATTCCTGAGGGAAATCGGCATGGATCTGCCGGAACTGGTGGAAGTGGTTAAGCAGCACTTGTAATTTAGAATTTAGAATGTATGATGTATAATTAGTTGAGAATTGAGAATTGGCGTGCTGGATTCGACACGTCTCGTGTCGAGTGAAATTGGGGTCAATGTAGAATTTAGAATGTATGATGTATAATTGATTGAGAATTGAGAATTG
>JAJBAW010000149.1 GCA_020532545.1 Candidatus Cloacimonadota bacterium
TTTCAAAGTTGCTTTGAACCATATCGATCACACAAGCGACGATTTCATTATAGATTTCTTTGCTTATTGGCAGTGCATCCTGTTTCATTATTCCACCTGATTTGCAAGGCAAACTCACTTGTCTTTTTAATGTGATCTTCTTTAAAGATCCGTTACTTAAGCCATATAATAAATGGATTCCTTTATGTCAATCCCAAAGTCATTTTCATAGTTTCTATCTGAACTGCCATGCTTTTCTTTAAGCTAAGTTGTTATTGGGTTTCTATCTGAACTGCCATGTCCATTCGTTTAGCTTACGGAGAATATAACAAAGTATTTGGAATCCTCAAATATATGGTTATGCTTTTACTTAGGTCAGTTCTTGTACCGTTTGCGTAAGGGTCCTGCCCTGAAAATACTCCAAGGAGATACAATATGAATGCAAGAGAAATTCGTAATGGACTGAAGATGCTGGGTGTGCAAGATTGGTCACGCCGCCTCTTTGATTCACTGATTCCGCTGCCTGATGGAACCAGCTATAATTCTTATCTTATTCCTGGTAATAAGAAAATCGCTCTGATCGATACCGTGGATCCCGAGTTTTCAGACGTATTTATGAAACAATTGGAAGGGATTCCCAGAATAGACTATATGATCTCTCTGCACGCAGAGCAGGATCATTCTGGCAGCCTTCCGCTGGTAATGAAAAAATACCCCGAGGCTGTGCTGATTTGTTCGTCCAAAGCCAAGCCGCTTTTGGTAGAGCATCTGGATCTGGATCCCGCTCGCATCAAAACCGTGGAAGACGGGGAAGAGCTTGATCTGGGCGGCCGTACTCTGCGCTTTGTATATACCCCCTGGGTGCATTGGCCGGAGACCATGAGCGCTTTGCTGGTGGAAGATAAAGTGCTCTACTCCTGTGATTTCCTGGGCTCCCATGTGGCTGGCACCAATATGTTTGCCGAAGACAAACCCGCTGTAGTGGAAGCCGCCAAACGCTATTATGGCGAAATTATGATGCCCTTTAGATCCATGATCAAAAACAATATGAAGAAACTCCGCGAACTGGATTTTAACCTCGTTTGCCCCAGTCACGGTCCTATTTGGGATAACCCCGAAACCATACTTTCGGCCTATGAAGATTGGGCTTCGGACACTGTGCATAACAAAGTGGTGATTCCTTATATCTCCATGCATGGCAGCACGCAAAAGATGGCAGACTACCTCACAGGTGAGCTGGCTGCACTCGGCGTAGAAGTGGAACTCTTTGATTTATCCGTTACCGATATCGGTAAGCTCGCCATGGCCCTGGTGGATGCTGCCACAGTGGTGATCGGAACTCCTACCGTACACGTGGGTCCGCATCCTATTGTCGCGAATGCTGCCATTCTGGCCAATGCGATCAAACCCAAAGTGAAATATGCTGCCGTATTCGGCTCCTACGGTTGGGCTACCAAAGCGGTGGAAACAGTTGCCGGCATGATCCCCAATCTGAAAGTTGAAATCCTGGGCGCAGTATTGTGCAAGGGAGATCCGGACGAAGCGGCTTTCAAAGAACTGAAAGAACTGGCTGCAAAGATCGCTGAAAAGCATAAAGACTTATAAAACACTTAATAACAGGCATCAGAGACTGACAAGCTGCTCCTCAGGCAGACATCAATTTGTGTTGCCCCAGGTCTCCGAAACGCTGGACTCAAAGGTCTGGCGTTTCTTTATTTATCCAGCTTTCCTGCCGGATAGCTTGTGGTGTAGATGAGCTGTAGATAAGAGTATTTTTTCCTACTATCTACACGAGATCTACACGACATCAAATGGGGGAAGGCAGTCTTGGCAGCGGTGGCTCTAAGCCAAAAAATCAGGGATAGATCAGTGTGCAATCCTGACTTACTTTGATCCAGTAGGCCTTGCCCGGTTCCAGGGAATTGAGCGAGGAGCTTCCTCCGGGAACATAGCTATTGCCCAGGTGATTCACTTCTTGCAGATAGGCAGAGATTGAAGCCAGAGCCGTAGCGGTAGCTTGTGCTGCGGCAGGCAGATAGCCCACGAGGTTCCAGCCCTGTCTGAGGGAGATGGGCGTGCTTGCGGCCAAGCTGCCTTCCACATGCAGAGTGCCAGGGGCAGACATATTCACCCAGTAACCCTCGCCCAAAACAAGGTTTTTCAGGGTGTTGAAATGCTCATCCAGGCCGGGGGCATAGCTCAGTGTCTCATTTTTGATCTGCAATAATCCGGAGATACCGCTGAAAACATCGATTACAGACTGCGAGGAAGGTATCCTGTTCAAGCTGATCAGGTTCCAGCCGGTATTCAGATTGATCACGGTTGGCAGTTCGCCAAAGACGATGGTCACAGGGGTCTTGGCGTTTGCCGAGACGCTTACATTGACAGTTTTATCGGCATAACCGGCAGTAGATATTAAGAGGTTATAGTTTCCCGGTTGCAGATAGCGGTAGAAATCGCCGTGGTTGGGGTCTGTTTCTACCATGGAATACGTGTTGTCATGTCCTATCACAGAGATGGTCGCTTGCAAGGGATTACCATAGGCGTCTTTCACAGTGCCGTGGATGCCATAAAGGGCTTGTTCTGTGTAACTTAGTATAGCTTCGTAATTGTAGTTCCAATAGCTTGGCATCGCTCCCGCAGAAGGCATCTTGGTATTGGAGCATTCGATAGTCACTTCGCGGCCATTGCGGGTGCAATTCATCCAGTCCTGACGACCTCCGGTGATGCTGTACCAGGCGGCGCCATTGGTGAT
>JAJBAW010000150.1 GCA_020532545.1 Candidatus Cloacimonadota bacterium
AGACTGGTCCCTCCTCCCCCTCGATTTCGTGGAACCGCTTGTCCCGATTTTCAAGATCGGCGAAGAGCGATACGGCTACGAGAACTGGCGTAAGGAGTTCACAAATCCCCGGCGGCGGTTCAATGCAGCCTTAAAGCGTCACTTGAAGGAATGCGAGAGAAACCCGCTTGCGATAAACGAAGAGGATGGGGGAGTTTACCACCTGGCGCAGATTGCTTGGAATGCGCTTGAGTTACTTTACCAGGAGTTGAACCGCCATGATTCAGCTATCCCTGAACCTTGACCAGCCTCCCGTCCCTTCAGCACCCTGCACAGTCTGTCACGGCTCAGGAGAGTTTCTGGAAGATGGGAGGATGGTTTACTGTCTTTGCGAGGCGGGAGAGGAGCTAGATAGGATAGAAAATCCTGATTAGATGATGCGAGTGTATGAAGCGAAGTATAAATCAGCATAGTCCAAAAACATTCACTTTACGCGGATGGGTAGAGTGGGGTATTATGTGGGCGTCCAGGAAGTAGTCAAGAAAGGAACAAACGTGTATACTCAAAATGCCTCAAATTGGTTGATTCGATGCTTCTTCCTGGACAGTTGAAGCCTTTCATATCGGATCATCCAGTTTGGGGCATTTTGTTTTTCAGATCGGGGCGGCGGTCGAGGAGACTGCATGAAGAAGGGCTACACAAAAGCATGGAGAAAAGAGCTTGATTCAGAGATATGGCTGATGCCTCCGTTGTATTTGAAAGTCTGGTACTGGTTACGCCACAAAGTGCAGCACGATCCTTTCCTGTTTCCCACTCACAAAGGGATAGGGGTATGGGTGTTGCCAGGGCAACGACTCACGAGCCTACAAGAAATAGCCGAAGGTGTGAAATGGAGTGAGTGGGGAAAGGAAATCATCCCAAATAAAAAGACAATTCTAACGATATTGAATTGGATGAAAATTGAGGGAATGATAGCTTTTGAAAGTAACGCGCAAGGAACGCTAATTTCTATAATAAATTGGGATATTTATAACCATACAGACAGGTTAGAAAGTAACGAGAAAGAAACGGTTAGGAAACGCTCACTGGACACAAGAAAAGAATGTAAAGAATGTAAAGAATGTAAAGAAGTAAAAGAAGTAAAAGAAGAGGGAGTCATCGAGCCGACTCCTGGCGACAAGTCGCCGCCCCCTTCCGCGCTTAAAGATTTATGGAATGAAGTCGTCAAGACGCCGTTCGTGAAAGAGTTCACAAAGGCCCGTGCCATTAAATGCCGGTTGAGGATGAACGAGCGAACGCTGGAAGAATGGCGGCAAGTATTCCAGAAAGTAAAGGATTCCCCATTCTGCCAAGGAGACAACGATAGAGGATGGAGAGCCGATTTTGATTGGATAACAAAAAATCAAGAGAATTCAGCCCGAGTGCTGGAAGGCAAATATGAAAAAAAACACTTTAACGGAACAATCCAGGCATCAAAAGGCGCAGCCGGTGGGTTGGCTAGAATAGCAGAAATGCAGCGAGATAAATTAGAACGGGAGGCACGGGAAAATGTTTGACCATACGAGCGACGAAAGATTCATTTTTGTAATGACGGCCCTTGCTGAGACTTACGGGCAAGAGACGAACCCTTTCAAGGAAAAGGTATATGCTCAAGCCTTAGCCGATGCCCCGATAGAAGCAATCGAGCAAGCGGCATGGGAACTAATTCGGACTCGGACGCTTGCCAGCTTCCCGAAACCGGGCGAGATCCGGGAATACCTGAACGGCGGGAAAGCCGAAGACAAAGCAGTGCTTGCCCTGGACCGGCTGGAACGTGCCATGTCAAGCGTCGGGAAATACCGAAGCGTGGCGTTTGCTGATACCACCATTATGGCGGTTGTTCACTCGATGGGCGGATGGGTGAAGCTGTGCAGCATGGAGGCCGCCGAGTGGAAATGGTCACGGAAGGATTTTGAGAAGATTTATCGGGCATATTCTCAACAGCCGGTGGCACAGTTGCAGATACCTGAACACCTCGCCGGTATTGCCGAGCGGGACAATAGTGCTCGCGGGCTGAAGGATAAATCAGAAGAGATTATTTTCATCGGCGGGCCGCGCAATGTACCGTTGCTGTCGGCGTCATGACGATGCACGATAAGAGCAGAACAGTGGAGGCTCTGGCTGTATGACTCACCAAGAATTCCTCACCCTCTCCGTTGAGGACCAACTCCGCGAAGAACGGATCAGCATTATGATTTTTGACGGAGGCATGACCGAGGAAGAGGCGATTGCTATCCTGGACCAGAAACAGGGGGAGTTGTGGAAGTAAGGGAAGCAGTGGAAGTGTTGAGAGGGCTACAGGTCAGGTTTACTGAACCAGCGATTATGATTGATGCGATCAGAACAGTTTGCGATTACGTTGAACGGGTATTGACTGACGATGGAAAGTAATGTCAGGCGAACAGGTTGGAGGCGTGAGGCGTTTTTGGAAGCAAAGTAATAGGTGGATAAGGGTTTGGTGATCGGAAGGGCTTAAAACGAAACGGGGGGGCATATGGTAAAATTCAAGAGCAAGTGACGATTGTGGCGGTGGCCGGGGGTGTGTAGGTGGCTGATGCGCTGCTCCGGCCGCTGATGCTGATAACGAACGAAATAACCGGGGAGCGTAGCGAATCCGGTTGATTGACTGGTTATGTGGCGGAGGTGAAAAGTGGAATTGAAGCTGAAATTATCTGACGAAAAAGACGCAACAATGGGGTGGAATTTTGA
>JAJBAW010000151.1 GCA_020532545.1 Candidatus Cloacimonadota bacterium
AACAAGGCATTCAAGGCTCTCACGACATCCACGGATGACATGACCATGGAACAGCTTCTGGATTTCCTGGGGCTGGCAGACACGCCATCCGACGCTCTGTCAGAGGCCACATACTTCGCCTGCCTCAAAGTATTAGGAGAAGGAGTCGGAAAGCTTCCATTAAAGCTTCTGACATACACCGATAGAAACGGCGTAAGAACCGCCCGTGAACATCCTTTATACAGCGTACTCAACAGACGACCGAACCCCTATATGACCAGTTCCACTTTCTGGAGCACGGTCGAATACAACCGAAATCACCACGGGAATGCTTATGTTCTGATTTCAGGAGCTGGAAGCAAAACGCAGCTCTGGATACTGGAGAGCGAAAAGGTCACCGTATGGTATGACGACGCAAAGCTTTTAAACAAAGTTCCGGATATCTACTATGTCTACACCAAAGGCGGAAAGAGATACACCTTCTCATCTGAGGAGATTCTCCATTTCAAGACTTCCAACACCTTCGATGGAGTGGTCGGAATATCCGTCAAGGATCAGCTGAAAGCGACGATCTCCGGAAATGCCAAGGCACAGGAGCTGGTCAATAAAATGTACGACAGTGGATTCACCGCGAAAGCCGTGCTGCAGTATACCGGTTCTCTATCCGATGACAATGCCAAGAAATTCAGTAAGGGTATTGAGGAATATATGACCGGAAAACTAAGCGCGGAAGGCATCGAGAATATCATCCCGGTTCCTTTAGGTTCCACCCTTACACCTCTTAACATTAAGCTTGCGGATAACCAGTTCATAGAAGTGAAGCAGTACAGCGCGCTGCAGATCGCGTCTGCTTTTGGAATAAAGCCGTATCAGATCGGCGACTACACCAAAGCGAGTTATGCTTCAGCCGAAGCGCAGCAGCTCTCATTCTATGTTGATACCCTTCTCTTCATCATCAAGCAGTATGAGGAGGAGATCACATACAAGCTTCTCAGCAACGATGAAATAGGTGCGGGCTATCACTTCAAATTCAATACAGCTGTCATTTTGAGAGCTGACCAGGAGACTCAGATCAACACATTAAGTACAGCTGTAAACAGCTTTATTTATACACCGAACGAGGCCAGAAATCTGCTCGACCTGGAAGACAGGGACGGCGGCGATCAGCTTCTCGGAAACGGCGCAAGCATACCGATACAGTTTGCAGGCGCTCAATATACAAATATTGATGGAAAGGAGGAAACAAAGGAATGGATAAGGAAAATTCTGAAAGAGATGGCATCGGAATCGAGCACGGCGTAATCATGAAAGCAGCTCAAGTCTCCACACTGGCTGTGACGGACAAAGAGCTGAACAAGATTAATAAGCTGACTCTCGAGCCCCTCAAGGCCGAGGATGTCTTTATTTTCAAAGTGGCCATGTGTGACAACGAAATCGACCGCACAAGTGAAGTCTTTCCACTGGCCAGCCTGAAGAAGATGCAGAAGCTTTTCATCGGAAAGACGATGATCAAGGACCACATGCGAAGATCTGACAACCAGGTCGCCAGAATCTACGACACTGAGCTGCAGTCCAGTGACAATGAGGTCACGAAAACCAATGAAGTATATACTCAGCTCGTCGCACACTGCTACATGCTTAACAGCGAAGCGAACAAAGGACTCATAGCCGACATCAAAGGCGGCATCAAGAAAGAAGTCTCTGTAGGACTTAGAGTCAATAAGGCTTTTTGCTCCATCTGTGGAACGGACAACGCGAAACAGTGGTGTAAGCATTACCCTGGCCAGGAATACGACAAACAGATCTGTCATTTCAGCCTGGAGGACCCTAATGATGCGTATGAGGTTTCATTTGTTGCAGTCCCAGCCCAGCAGAGAGCCGGAACCACTAAAAACTATGGTGGAAAGCCTGTAAAAGAAGCCCCTTCCGACACGTTACCCGAACAGAATACCGACGCTGACGCAGTGGATATCAGGTTCAAGGACCTCGATATCTTTTTATTTATAAATAAAACCACACAAGTGGAAGGAGAGAATGAGTAAATGAACAAGAAAATGAGAGAATTACTTGCAAAAATGGAGCAGAAAAGAACTCTGGCTAAGGCTTTCAGTGAGGGCGAAAACAAAGATCTCGAGAAAGCGAAAGGAGTCTTAGATGAAATCGATGAGCTCAAGAAGGAATACGAGATCGAGAAGCGTCTATTCGAGTCCGAGAAGGCCGACAATGAACCGGATGAAGAAGCGGTTAAAAATTCCACCGTAGACAAATCCAAAGGTGAGCTTGATAAGAAAGATGCTGTGAAGGAATTCGCAGAGGCGGCCAGAATGGGATTCAAGGTCAAAAAGACCATGACCGAAGGCACTCCTGCTGATGGTGGATACACCGTACCCGACGACATCCAGACCAAGATCAACGAGTATAAGACTGCAAAGTCTTCCCTGCTTGATCTGGTAACCGTCGAAAAGGTTTCAACTCCAACCGGATCCAGGACTTTCAAGGCAAGAGCTAATCAGACAGGATTCGCCAAGGTCGGAGAAGGCGGAAAGATCGGTGCTAAGGCAACACCTCAGTTCACCAGACTGTCCTATGAGATTGAAAAGTACGCTGGATACTTCCCAGTAACCAACGAACTTCTGGCGGATTCCGACGCAAATATCGCAAACGCAATCGTGGCATGGATCGGTGATGAATCCAGAGTAACAGCCAACCAGCTGATTCTGGCTGAAATCAACACCAAGGCCGCAGTA
>JAJBAW010000152.1 GCA_020532545.1 Candidatus Cloacimonadota bacterium
GGTTGAGTTCTCCTTTGAGAATGGATTCCATCAAATACTCTGCAACATCATCACGCAATACTCGTCTTTTTAACAATGCTCTAGCTGTCATCGTAAATATCCTTATAAACTAAATTGTAATGTAATATCTTTAAATGTCTACTATTTCTGTGAATTCGTTCTTGTGAAGATATTCTTGTATCTTCAATTTGTCATTATTGTCTTTGATTGTGAAATTTAAGATTATTATGCATTCATTATCTAAACATTTGTAACGAAGAATGCTGCATTCAAAGAAAAAGGGGTAGTCACTATTTGGCAAATTAAATAATATAAAAAATGCTCTGGGATAGGGTTTTCTTGGACACCGAATTGGGAGTAGAGAGACTCCCCATGAGGTGATTCATGAGCATGAAAAACGACAAGGGTATGTCGGCCGTCTCCCCGGTGGAGGGAGGCCGTAGGCCGACTGGAACCGGGGAGACGAAGGCAGCTCCCAAGCGATTCTGGGCTCAGCACAAGTCCGAGGCCGTCCTTCGGCTTCTGCGTGGCGAAGACATCGAGACACTCAGTCGTGAACTCGGAGTGACGGCGGCCAAGCTCTCACAATGGAGAAATACCTTTCTGGCCGGTGGCGCGGATAGTCTCAAGAAACGCTCTCCGGCCGAGGAAGCCGAATACAAGCGTCTCAATGAGAAAATCGGCGAGCAGACCATGGAGATCGAATTGCTCCGCGAGAAAATTCGGCTCCTGGAGGCAAAGGACCCTTTGGGGTGGCGGAGGTCGAGGAAATGAGCCAGTCCTCCTCGCCCTCCACAGGTCAGAAGTACGGACTGGTGATGGTGTGCCGTGTTTGGGGCATCCCCAGGTCTACGCATTACGCGCGCAGGGCTGGGGATGAGAGTGTGCCTGGCCGCAGGGGGCCTATCGGATTCCACAGCGACGACGAATTGCTCGACCACATTGCTGACTGCATTCAGAGTTCGCCCTTCACTGGCGAAGGGTACCGAAAAGTGTGGGCCAGATTGCGCTTCGATGGAATCAGGACATCCCCTCGGCGGACGCTTCGCCTCATGCGTGAGAACAACCTGCTTGCAGTGCGAAACCCTGGCCGGCCACACGGCCCCAAGGCGCATGACGGGACGATCAAGACAGAGCGGGTGGACGAAATGTGGGGCACGGACATGACCACTACGATGACTGTGCGGGAGGGTAACGCATCGATCTTTCTGGCTGTGGACCACTGTTCTTTGGAATGTGTCGGCATCCATGCCGCCAAGTGCGGGACGCGTTTTGAAGCCCTGGAGCCCATTCGCCAGGGTGTACGCCACAGCTTTGGTATCTTTGGACCTGGGGTGGCTGAGGGCCTGACCCTGCGGCATGACAACGGCAGCCAATACGTTTCCAGAGTGTTTCAAGAGGAGATTTCCTTTCTGGGCATTCAGAGTTCGCCATCCTTCGTCAGAGAGCCCCAAGGCAACGGGATCGCGGAGCGGTTCGTTCGAACCCTGAAGGAGAACCTGCTCTGGATTCGGCGGTTCGACACGGTGGAGGAACTCCGCCTGGCTCTCTTGGAGTTCAAGGACACGTACAATCGGGAATGGATCATTGGGCGCCACGGCTACAAGACTCCAGCAGCGGTGCGGGCCACTCAGAAAGAGGCCGTTACCGTCGCGGCTTGATTAACCAAAATGTGTCCAAAAAACCGTAGACCGATACATTCAATCCCAATTTTGCATGCTTGTTTTTGTTCAGAAGGTTTAACAGATTCATCGAAGACTCATACAAGTATGCAAGCCCAATTCTGTGCGGCGGTAGAGTCACAAAAGGCAAATCAAACCGAGGTTTATCAGTCATATCGAGGAGTTGTTCAGCTTCAAGATTTAGCATCTCGTCAGCGTTAACTTGAACTTTATACCGCCCATTAGGCCTCATAATGTTTTCGCATCTTAAAAGACGTCCTTTACCCATATTGTACATTTGAAGATCGACTATGTTCTCAAGATCTTTGTCTCTGAATCGTCTTGTCATAAATTTCATCATATCTTTATATATAAGAGGCAAATACGGATGCCCGTCCTCGCCCCCAAAAGTCTCGGCAGGTATTTCTATGTGACAGCCTTTGCCCCCAGATATCCAGTACTTCAAACTTGATAAATTAACTCCATAATTTCCATGCAATCGAGCCAGTATAAACTCCCTTGCGAACTTGATCGACCGTGTCGGATCTGACTTACAATCAATATCCATAAATAAAGATCCGTATCGAATGGGCTCAGGCCTTCCAGCTTCGGGCTCGTAACTGAAAGATGTCGTGGAAAGGGCTGTGTATCCCTCCTCTAGAGCTATTTTCCGGGAGTCTTCATTGTCCTGGATAACTTTCCAAGATTTGCCATTGCCTTCGATCTTATCTGCATATCCAGCATACAAGATCTTAAAGTTTTCATTTTCCATCTCAAACCTCCAAAATATTTATTTTAACACTGCTAGACGATGAATTATCAATCGAGACTAATAGTGTCATATAATAGTGAGATGGTTTGTAAATTTTTACTATAGTGATGATGAATAAGTCTGGAAAACATTCAAGTATGAGCGAATCGTCAATAACAGTAATATTTATTAACTTCATTATGCTATACTATAGATAATAATTGAGAACTATACGGCATTTTTAAATTAAAAAAGCGAGGCATGTATGCATTCAGACATGGCATCTTTTATCACGACGATACGCAATT
>JAJBAW010000052.1 GCA_020532545.1 Candidatus Cloacimonadota bacterium
ATTACCCATGTTATTTAGTAGGTCATTTATTGCAAGGTGGCTCTGTGATGATATTGGGTGGCTCTAAACAAGGATATAGGTGGCTCAACTTGGGAATACAGGTGGCTCAAAACCGGAATATTATTCACTTTGAACTCCAAAACTCACAGCTTTCATGTAAAAATAGCGTGCCTACGGCAGTAGTTAGGGTATTTTATTATTGGGGGTCTATCCGACATGCCTACGGTATTCACCGGCCTGTTTTGATGATCTGGCCGTTAAGCTTTTAATTGTCCTGTATCTTTTTGATTCCAGCAAACAACAAATTATTTGTAAACCAAAATGAGAGTTTTCACAGGAGGATTCACATGGCACATTGAACAAACCCACACAGCACATGGAACAGATCTTGCATATATTCTCTGAAAGAGCAAGGAGCTTGAGATGAAAGTGAAACTACTGGTGATATTGCTGATTGCATCTGCTGTTCTGGGCGCAAAATCTACAGCGGACGAGCTGACTTTGGACCGCACCTGGATCTACTTTGATCTGGGGAAAGGGAAGCTGAAAGAAAAGGTCATCATTGCTTCAGAAGGTGGGGTGGTGTATGAATACAATCAAAAAATCTACTCTACCATTTACAGGGTAATTTACCAGGATGATAGGGAAAAGATGATCGAGATGCCACATAAATACAGCTTTCATGGTTATGGCGTGCAGGTCGGCCCTGTATTTCGCAAAGGCAAATTCAAGCTTATTCCCAGCCTTGGGGTGGAATTTGGCAAGCTCACGACTGGTGAAAATCTGATACATTCGGACGGCTGGTTTGGGGGCACTTATCATTGGGAAACCGTGAATAAAGAAACAGTTACTTTTGTGCCAATCTCTGTGGTAGCCAAGTACAATCTGACCGGTTGGATCGGTTTGCGCGCCAAAGCTAGCGCAAACATCCACAAAGATTATCCGCTATATCATGCTGAGTTGGGGCTTTGTCTGGGCAGATTGTAGGGATAGATTTTTTTACACCAAACTTTGAGATGTCACTTGTCTCGCTTCGGCTAAGGCAAGGTATAGCTGTAAGATAGCTTGAAACGGTGCACAGCTTATGGCGGTCTCCCATGCCGCAAGATCTGGGTCTGCCGCTTTTGACTTGACACATATTCAGCTAAGATTAGTCTGCTCACATGAGAAAAATTGCGTTAATGCTCCTGGTGCTAATCACACTGACTTCCTGTGAGATCTTTGATCTGCGGGATTCTCAGCCTCCCACTGTGGAGGCTGAGTGGAACGATTTTGCCACAAATCTGGAGCTTGCTCTGCAAAATCTGGAATATGCCTACGAGGATTCGCGCAATACCATTAACTATAGCCGCATATTTACCCCGGATTTCCGCTTTTATTTTGCCCCGCAGGATATCACAGATTTCAGTACCGATGCCCAATGGACGAGCGTTCAGGAGCAGGATATGCTGCTCAATCTGCACACCCGCTACAGCAAGATAGAGGTGAGTCTGGAGCACCTGCCCACTGCGGATGAAATCTCTGCCAATGAGGCCAGGATTTACCGCTCTTATACGCTCACAGCCAAGCCGGTAAATACTGAAGATGCAGACATTGTGGTGCAGGGAAATCTGGAACTTTCTTACCGAAAACAGTACGGATATTGGTACATCTACCGTTGGTACGACTACCGTTCTGCCGATGGACACACCTGGGGACGGCTGAAGTATGAAAACAGCTAAATACTTGCCTCTCTTCCTGATGCTGATCATCATCGGCTGTCAAAATCCCTTTCGGCCCAAGCTGATAGATTCTTCCACTTCGGTGATTCTGAACCGCAGCCCGGAAGAGCTACTGCGCAATCTGGAAAAGTCCTATCAGGAAAAAAGCATCAATATCTTCCGGCAGCTCTTGCACAAGGATTACCGCTTTGAGCTGCTCTCCAGTGAATATACGCAGATCGGCATCGATATGGATGGCGATGGCATTCGCGATTCCTGGTGGGGTTACGATCAGGAGATCGAGCTCACGCGCAATATGTTTGAACGCGGATCCAGCGATGGCAGCTTTCCGGTGGCGGATAAGATAGAGCTGCGCCTGCAGATACCTCCACAGGAAGTCTGGGAGACGGATCCTGCCGTGGGGCGGGAAACCTGGATCGTGATACCCTGCTATTTTGATCTGATTCTCAGCTATACCGCCTCAAACAGCGTGTATATGGCCAATGGCATCGCCAGGTTCTATCTGGTGGAAGAGGCTGGGAATTGGAAGATAATCATCTGGAGGGATGAATCGAATCTATGAGGGGCCGCATCATGGCGATAGATTATGGCACAAAGCGGGTGGGGATTGCCTTCAGCGACCCCTTGCGCATCTTTGCCACACCGCATTCCGTGCTGGAAAATGCCGGTTTTGAAGCCCTGCTTCTGCAAATCAAAGAGCTGATCAAGACGCAGGCCGTGAGCCTGGTATTGGTAGGAATGCCCTATGCCATCGATGGCAGCTTTACACCTAAAACGAAGGAAACAGAAGATTTTATGAATAATCTGCAAGAAGCACTAACTACCAAAGTGATCGCGCATGATGAGCGTTACAGCTCCTGCGAGGCTGAGGACGAACTCAAAAAGATGGGCAAAACCTGGCAAGAAGCCCGCAAGATGGTGGATGCAATGGCCGCTGCCATGATCCTGAAAAGCTATTTGGGGAATGTCTAAAGATGCCCAATGAATTGAACGAACGCACATTGCTCAGCAAGTGGAAGGTGCGCAAGCTGCCGAGCAAATGGAATTACCTTTATATCATGGTGATCGCTGCGGCGCTGATCTTTACCGGCTTCACCGCCTACGGTTTATTTCAGATGAAAACCGTGAGAGAGAGGGTGGTAAACGTGCAGCCTGGAGATAGCGCTGCCACCATCGGCATACGTCTGCAGAAAGCAGGGATCGTGAAAAACGCCCGGATTTTCCGCCTTGTGGCCAAACTGAGAAGAGCAGACCGGCAGCTCAAGGCCGGCACCTATATCTTTGGGGGACATACCAATCTCTGGGATACGGTCTCCCGTTTGCAGGATGGTCTATCCGAATCCATCCGGCTCACCTTTCCCGAGGGTCTATCCATGTATCGCAGCCTTGGGATCATCGCAGCCAGCAATCTGGCAGATTTTGACAGTCTTTCTGCTGCGGCTACGGATACCTCGTTGGTACGCAGGCTTACCGGCATGCCTCTCAAAAGCCTGGAGGGTTTTCTCTACCCCGAAACCTATGTCTTTCCAGTGCCTTGCACTAGCGACAGTATATTGGCGATCATGACTAATGAGTTCTTCCGAAAATTGAATAATAGCGGGATAGACATCAGTGCAATCCCAGACTTTTATGATAAACTGATCCTGGCCTCGATCGTGGAAAAAGAAGCAGGAAACGCTGCCGAACGGGGCATTATAGCTGGTGTCTTTGCGCGCCGCTTGCGCATCGGCATGGCTTTGCAGAGCTGTCCCACGGTGGATTATGTCCTGGAAAAAAGAGGGATCAGGCGTGAGGTTTTGACTACATCCGATACCAGGATTCCTTCGCCCTATAATACCTATCAGAATCCGGGCCTGCCACCTACTCCGATCTCGAATCCCAGAGTGGAATCCATCCAGGCCGCACTGAGTCCCGAAGATAAGGGCTATCTGTATTTCTTTGCGGACCGCCGGGGCAATAACGTCTTCAGCGGGAGCTATGAGGAGCATCAGCGCTTGCAGAGACAAATGAAGCTCTGAGGCTTTTTGCTTGACAGAGAATAGCAGTGCTCGCATTTTGACAGATAGTAAGTTTGAAGCGAAATTATACATTGCCCATATTAAATAAAGGATACGCTGGCAAGCGTATGGAGGAAAAGTGAAAAAAGTCCTTTTTGCCCTGATGCTCTTGAGCCTGGCTCTGGTCATCTTTGGCTGCGGAGCGAACAAGAAGAAAGTAAAACCGGATGGAGATCTGGTCTATCGTCCCACTTGGTGGAGCGAGCAGAAAGACGCGGATTATGTCTGCACCTACGGGCAGAGCGTGAACCTGAGTGAAAACGCTTCCCTTACGGCTGCGCGCAGTATCGCTATGTCCGATGCTGCTCAATATGTGCAGACCAACGTGGAAAGCATGATGAAATTCTATCTGGAAGAAGCCGGCGTGGTGGATCCACAACTCTTGAGCCTCACCTCCAATGTGGTGAGAGTCTCTGCCAAAGCGGAGTTTGCCGGAGCCATCATTGGTAAGATCGAGACCCGTAAAGTGAATGAAGGCAATGGCCCCAGATTCAAATCCTGGGTTCAGATGAAAATCCCCAAGGAACAGGTCGAGAAAACAGTCTGGCAGGGCATTCGCAATGAAGAGGCCCTCTACAACCAATTCAAGGCTTCCCAGTCCTTCCAGGAACTGGATAAGCAGATGAAGAAATACGAATAAATAGTTTAACAATAGCGCAGATTGGCAGCCTGCCTTCGTGCAGATTGTCAGTCTTGCGTTTTTAGTCCCTTCTCAAAACAAACTATAACTTAAGCTCCTGAAAGCAGTAACCTCTGTTTTTGCCATCCGCTTTGGCCTTGTAAAGTGCCTTGTCCGCTTCAGATACGATGGTTTCCCGTTGGGGATCGGTAGTTTGATACGATAGCCCCAGGCTCATGGTAAAGGTGACCTCGGTTCCGGAGCAATCTATGCGCATCTTGGACACAGCTCTGCGGATACGTTCGATCACCACCATCGCGCCATTGAGGGTAGTCTCAGGAAGGATAAACAGAAACTCTTCGCCACCCCAGCGCCCTACAACGTCTGAATTACGGATATTGCTGCGCAGCACTTTGGCCAATTCTACCAATACCAAATCTCCACAATCGTGCCCGTAGGTATCGTTGATCTTCTTAAAGTCGTCGATATCGCCTATAGCCACTCCCAGTCCCCTTTTGCTGCGGAAGCTACGGTGGATTTCGTGTTCGATCACTTCTTCCAGCACTCTGCGATTGTACAGCTTGGTCAAAGGATCCCGGCGCGCCATGATCTGCAGCTTGTCCATGGCCTCCTGCAGTTCTATATTGGCATCAGTGAGCCGGGTGTTTAGCCTTTCCAGATCCAGCTCAGCTCGTTTCTGAGGATCGATATTGACGAACTGGCCCATGACGCTGATTACTTCACCATCTTCATCAAAGAGGGCCGTGGCATGAAGATCTGCCCAAAAAGTACTCCCATCTTTGCAAAGGTATCTACGCGTGGTGCGGATGGATGGAATGTCTTGATTGACCAGGCGGGAAAAGTTCAGGATATTGCCTTCCCTGTCTTCTAAAGGCGTGACGTCCAACAAACTGAGCTTCTTGGCCTCTTCCTGATCGTAGCCCAGATACTGGGTCCAGGCAGGATTCACCATGGTGTACTTGGCGTCCACATTGGTGATCCCAATTGCGACTACGGTGGAATTGAAAATCTTACTGTAGATAGCATTCAGTTCGACATCTTTCACTAAACCTCCTTATTCTTTAGCCAACATATAGAAATGGGATCCTGAGGCGCTCAAGCCTTAGGATCCCATCTTTTATTTCGATAGGGGCAGTTGTTTTTTGTTATGCTTCATTTGCCGGGTCAAAGACTCGTTGTGCCAGTTCGCGGTCTATCATCATGAGGCCATGGCCGTTTTCGCCCACCATTTTGAGCATATTCACGACTCGATCCACAGAGGCTTCTTCTTCCACCTGTTCATCGATAAACCATTGTAAAAAGCTCTTGGTAGCGTGATCTTTTTCTTCGATTGCCAGGTCCATCAGTTCATTGATGGATTTGGAGACGAATTTCTCATGATCCAAAGACTCCTGGAAGACCTTGAGCGCGCTTTTGAATTCCACTGGGGGCGCTGCGATAGCTTGGAGCTTGACCTTGGCTCCACGTTCTATCAGATAATTGAAGAATTTCATGGCGTGGAAATGCTCTTCTTGGGCTTGGGCATCCATCCAATTCGCCATGCCGTCCAGGTTCTGATCTGCAAGCCAGGCTTGCATGGAGATATACATGTACTCGGAAAAGATCTCCTTATTAATCTGCTCGTTTATTGCTGCTATCATCTTGTCACTGATCATTGTTCCTCCTAATTAGGGTTTCATTTCTTTAATTTTCTTTCTTTTTTACATACTCAGAAGATTCATCTGAGTAGTCAAGCTTTATATTTTAAGATACTTATATAAGGCTATAAGAATAGTATAGCCAAGGCCAAACAAAAATCAACAAAAAGTTTTCATATATTTGCGCGGCTTTATTTTTGGCACTCCGGGCAAAAGAAACTGGAGCGGCCGGCCAGTTTGAGATTCTCTAGCGCATGTCCCAAGGGGCATTCTCGCTTTTGATAGACCTTGAGGAAGTGTTGAAACTCCCCGGTTTTGTCATCGATCTGCCGATAGTCTGAGATGCTGGTGCCTCCTACTGCCAAAGCTTCCAGGAGCACCTCTTTGGTATATTTCACGATCCTCTGCAGCTCATGATCTGCAATGCTGGAGCCGGGCCGATCTGGCCGAATCTTGCTACGGAAGAGCAGTTCGCAGACGTAGATATTGCCCAATCCGGCTACAAGGCGCTGATCCAGGAGCAGATTCTTGACCGGTGCTTTGCGGTTTTTGAAGGCCTGTTGCAGATAGGACGGGTTGAAATCCTTAGAAAGCGGCTCCGGACCCAAGGCGGGCAGATATTTATCCAGATTGGCGCTATCCAGCAGGGTGATCTTGCCAAAGGTGCGGATATCTATGAAGCGCAAAGCATCATCGGTGGCGAGCAGGAGGCGTGCACGTTCATGCTTGTGCGGCTCATCTGGCTGGGGCTCGTAAACCAGTTTGCCCGTCATCCTCAAATGGATGATGATGCAGGCCTTGCTATCCAGATGCAGGATCATATACTTCCCCCGGCGCTCTGCTTTGATGAGTCTGGCGGGAAAGGGATCGCGGTCCAGCAAAGGATCGACGATCACTGTGCCGGGATAGTAGCACTCGAGGCCTGTGAGGCTCTTGCCTTGCAGGACATCGGCCACGCCATCCAGGACGGTTTGTACTTCAGGAAGTTCCGGCATCAGTTAAAGTTCGGGATTATCGAGATATTTATGAATCTTGTAGGCAGCCAGGGCGCCATCTCCCACGGCTGTGGCTACTTGTCTCAATTCTTTGGCTTCCACATCGCCGGCGGCAAATACTCCCTCTTGAGAGGTATTGTGATCTTGATCTGTAACTATGTAGCCATGATCCAGATCCAATTGGCCTTCAAAGATCTTGGTATTCGGGATCGCTCCGATAAAGACAAAAGCACCATCTACCACCAGTTCGCTGCTTTTGCCGGTTTCAGTGTTTTTGAGGATCACCTTGCGGGGGTCCTGGTCAAAATCGAACTCTGTAACCACGGTGTTTGTGATCAGCTCAATTTTGGGATTTGCCTTTACTTTATCGATCAAAACCTGGTCGGCTTGAAATTTATCCAGCATGTGAATGATGTGGATTTTGGCGGCGTATTTGGCGATGAACAGGGATTCTTCAAAGGCGCTATTGCCTCCACCTACCACTGCCACAGTCTTATCCGGATAAAAAGGTCCATCGCAGGTGGCGCAGTAGGATACGCCCTTGCCGGAAAATTCCTGTTCGCCAGGAACGCCCAGCATGCGCGGTGAGCTTCCGGTGGAGATCAGAATGCTGCGCGCTTTCCAGGTGTTTTCCGCAGTTATAACTTCTTTGATCTTGGGGGCGAGGTCCACCTTGATTACGTCTTCATATTCGATTTCGAGGCCAAATAGTTTCGCTTGATTTTCCATGTCCTTGGCCAGTTTCGCGCCCAATACAGGCTCGGGAAAGCCGGGGTAATTTTCCACCCACTCTGTGGTGGTAAGCTGCCCGCCGGTCATGGGAGCCTTCTCTATCATCAAAGTCCTCAGCTTATAACGTGCAGCATATAGGCCGCAAGTGAGCCCGGCCGGACCTCCTCCGATGATGATAAGATCATAAACTATGGAACTATCGGCATCAGAGCCAAGATTCACGGAAAAATTAAGCATGTTTGATGGCCTCTTCTATCTTCTTCATCACCATCGCTTCCGGAGCGGCGCCTTCCAGATACCATTTTTCATTGATCACAGTACGCGGCACACCTTGCACGGAATATTTCTGGGTGAGGTGCGGGAAGCCTGAAATCTCTACCATATCGGCGGTGATTTTATCGCTAAAATAAGCCATTTGATGCGCGAGCATCACAGCTTTGGGGCAATATGGGCAGGTGGGCATCACGAAAACCTGTAAATGAACCGGTTTCTTCAGTCCATCCATGAATTTCATGCCTGCTTCGGTGATCTTGTGTTTTCCGGTGGAGACCATCAGAATGGCAGCCAGGAGGGACGAGAATTCGTAGCCGGCCGGGATGCCATAAAAGCGGATACCGTAATCTTTTTCACCCACGACTGCGATCGCCGGAATCTTATCTATGCCGTACTTTTTGGCGGCATCACTATCGCTTTCAAATTGATGAACCTCAAGCCCCAGCAGCTTATTTGTGGTCAGCAATTCTTCCAAAAGTTGATGGGTTTCTTTGCAATAGCTGCACTCTACCCCTTGAGTAAAGAGTACCAGGCGCACCTCTTTAACCATGTTTAGTAAAGCCTTTGTTGTGTCTTTTATTACACTTTCATCGAGAATAGCCATATTCTCCTCCTCTTTTTGTAGATTCTAAATAATAGTATAATGTACCTTCATTTACAGGCAAGTATTAGTGGAGGTTGTAGGGTTTTAACGTTTTAAGGTTTTATCGTTGTGGCGGATTCCTGTTTTGGCCAGACTGCTTTCATCCCCGTTCTTTGTCGTATAGATGAAGTGCAGATAGTAGGAAAAAATACTCTTATCTACACGTCATCTATACGGCAAGCTATGCAGGAAGGACTCTGTAAATCATCAGCAGGGCACGGCACCACAGGATTGGATGCGTCCCGCGTCCAGTAAAACCACAAGTCCTCACCGCCGTCTAAAGACAGCGCTACAGGATTGGATGCGTCTCGCATCCAGTAAGGGCACAGGCCTTTACAAAAGGAGGTAGTTCTCCTTCGATCCGAGACGGATCGAATCCTTTTTTTCTCGATCCGAGACGGATCGAATCCTGTATTCTCGATCCGAGACGCATCGAATCCTGTATTCTCGACGCGAGACGCATCGAATCCTGTATTCTCCACTGGACCAATCTCGACCTGCTTTTTTCAAAGGCAAGGCGTGTAGCGGCCTCATCTGCTTCCCTATTTTGAGCAGTAAAAAACCAGGACTAGACAGTAGATTCCTTTTTGTTCTTGACTTAATTGGCTTATTTTGTTATAAAGGCTTAAATCACAAAATAAAGGTTGACTTACCGTTTGGAGATAAAAAATGTGTTCTCAGTACTATAAACATGCCGATCCGCAAAAAACCAAAGGGACAGCGCCCCTTTACCGCTTTAAGGTCAGACAAATGGTCTTGCTTTCTATTTTTACCCTGCTTTTTGGCAGCCTCTTTGCCCAGGAAATGGCAGAAGATTACGGTACTCTGCAACACTGGAAATTGCCTGAAACCGCCCTGCTCATGAGTGACTTGCAGCTAGAAAAAGAGATTCTGCTTCTGGATGGCAAGCCTTTTGAGGGCTGGGCTTATGAGCTCTACCCGGAAGGAACTTTGCTGGCCGCCACACAGTATCAAAAAGGCCGGCTGCAAGGCAAGAGCCTGATGTGGTATCCTGATGGCAAGCCGCAGATGAGCGCTACCTACAAGCAAGGTGCTTTGAACGGCCGCTTTCTGGGCTGGTATCAGAATGGCGGGGTGATTTACGACAGATTTATAAATTTAGGAAAATATGCCTCGGACAACCTGGCCGATCAGGCTGAGGATAGGGTCGGAGATGAAACAGAAATTATTGAAAGAGAAGGAAATACTGATGACAGCAGCCGTGAATAAGATGCACAGCCCCCAAAGTTTTGCGCTTATGAAGCAGAAGGGACAGATGATTACGATGATCACTGCATATGACTATGCCAGTGGCAGCGCAGTGGCCGCCACCGATATTGATGTGATTCTGGTGGGAGATTCACTGGGTATGGTGGTTTTGGGCCTGGACAGCACCATGAAGGTGAGCATGGAGGATATGATCTCACACGGCGCAGCTACTGTGCGTGGTGCCCCACAGAAATTTGTGATTATAGATATGCCTTATATGAGCTATCATTTGTCTGCCCGCGAAACCCGCATCAATGCCGCTCGCCTGGTGAATGAAGGAACCGGACATGCAGTGAAGCTGGAAGGCGGCTCTGCCGGCCGCATCCAGGCTATTCGCGAGATCGTGGACATGGAGATCCCCGTCTGTGCGCATTTGGGCCTCACTCCGCAATCCGTCCTGCGCTATGGTGGCTACAAGGTTCAGGGCAAGACCGATGCTGCTTATGAAGAGATCTTCCAAGCGGCACTGGCCACTCAAGAAGCTGGAGCATTTATGCTGGTGCTGGAAGCCATTCCGGAATCCCTGGGCAAGAAAATCAGCGAAGCCCTCAGCATTCCTACCATCGGCATCGGAGCCGGCAGATACTGTGATGGCCAGGTCCTGGTCTATCACGATCTTTTGGGCTACAGCAATATGAGCCCCAAATTTGTAAAACGTTATAATGATTTGAACCAAAGCATTTCCGGCAGCATCATGCAGTATAGCAAAGAGGTCCGCGAGGGCAGCTTTCCTGGCCGGGAACACACCTACTACCCAATCGATAAACAAGAAGGATAAGATATGTCTAACAATAAAAGTGAACTGATGAGCCCGGATGAGAAATTCTCTGCGATCGCAAACCTAAAAGAGAAGCTGGAAGACAATTTCATCGCCCTGGGCGAGCTTTTGAGCGATATCAAACGCAGCAAGCTGTACCGCTTCAAAGGTTATGAAACCTTCAAGGATTTTGTGGAAGCGGAATATCAGCTTTCCGGATCTCTGGCCTCCAAACTCGCTGTTACCTATGATCTTTACATCGTAGAGATGGATGTGGATGAGAGCAGCATGAAAGAGATCGGCCTGGAGCGTCTGCAATTGATCAAACCCCTGGTGCAAAAGGCAGATTGGGATATTCGTGATGAATGGCTGAAAAAAGCTACCGATACTCCTACAAACGAGCTGCGCAGCGAAATTAAAGAGATGAGAAGACAAGAAAAAGAAGAAAACACGGACCTCAAAAAAGTGTTTATCGATCAATATATGGAGAAGATGGTTACCTGGTTCAATTGCTCAAAAAGTGAGCTTAATTTCAAGCTCGCTCTGTATTTTCAAGATGCAGATCTGGACGACGTGAAGAAACTGGTAAAAGAGCGACAACGCGCCTTTGAACAAGAAACTCAAACAAGCAAGGAGGAAACCCCATGAAAGTGATGAAAATCCTGTGGGTCGATGATGAAATCGATCTGCTCAAACCCTTTATCCTCTTCTTAGAAGAAAGAAATTACGAAGTAGATACATGCAACAACGGCGAAGACGCCATCGAAAAAGTGGTGGAAACGAAATACGATCTGGTGATTTTGGACGAAATGATGCCCGGGCTGGACGGCCTGGCCACTCTGCAGGAGATCAAACGGATCAACAACGCCATCCCCATCATCATGGTAACCAAGAGTGAAGAAGAAGGCCTGATGAACAAAGCCATCGCCTCGCAGATCTCGGATTACCTGATCAAACCCATCAACCCTTCTCAGATCATCATGGCCATCAAAAAGATCTTTCAGGCCGATGAGATCCGCGCCAATGAGATCGGCCAGCAATATAGCCAGTATATGTCCAAGCTGAATCAACGCCTCTTTGCGAATCCGGATTGGAATGAATGGGGACAAATATATCTGGAAATGGCAGAATGGGAACTACGCATCGATGCCGTGAACGATGAAAACCTGCGCCAGACGCACTTTCTGGAAAAGCGCAATTGCAACACCGAATTTACCAGCTATGTGGAACGCAACTATCGGGACTGGCTGAAGACGGATGAACGTCCCAACCTCAGCTTTGACTTGGTTTCCCAATACGTGGCTCCGCACTTTGAAGAAAAGGTGCCAATCTACTTCATTATTATCGATTGCATGAGGCTGGACCAGTATCTGGCTATCGAACCCTATATTCAAGAGCTCTTTGATGTGGAGATGGATACGTATTTCTCGATTTTGCCCACAGCGACCCCCTACTCGAGAAATGCCATTTTCAGCGGACTCTTGCCCATCGATATCGCCAAACGGTTCCCGGAATATTGGGTGACCTCAAACGAGATGGACAACAGCCGCAACCGCAATGAACATCAGCTTTTGGATGAACACATTCTGGAGCTGGGTTACGAGCTGAATCCCACTTCAAAATACGTGAAGATCTTCAATATGGAAGAAGGCAATTTTGTGCTGCGCAAGATCGAGACCTGGACCAAGGACAACCTCATCGTCCTGGTCTATAACTTCCTGGATCTGCTGGCGCATCACCGTTCCCGGGATCAGATCCTGCAAGAAACCATTCCGCACGAAGAAGGCCTCAGAGCCTTTACGAAGCACTGGTTCCTGCACTCGGCTCTTTATGAAGCGCTGAAACTCATCGCCAAGCAAGATGCCATTGTGATCATCTCTACAGACCACGGCTCCATCAAGGTAAACCGTGCCACCCAGGTGATCGGAGACCGCGATACTTCTACCACAGTGCGTTACAAAGAAGGTAAAAACCTCACTGCCAACGACCGCCATGCCCTCTTTGTGAAAAAGCCGGTGGATTTTGGTCTGCCTACAAAGAGCATCGTGGATAACTTCATCTTCGCCAAAGACGACTACTATTTCGTCTATCCCAATAGCTATCACCAATATCAGAGACAATATAACGGCACTTTCCAACACGGTGGCGTCTCCATGGAAGAGATGATTCTGCCTATCGTGACCTGCCGCAGCAAAAAGAAACGCATAAAGTAGGAAAAGATGTATCTTTCGGATCTTCTGAATGCAAAAGCGATTTTGCATATAGCCGAGCCCCTCAGCAAAGAGCAGGTGTATCGGATACTTGTGGAGAAAATCTGCAGGCATTGCCTCAATGTACCAATCTGCGATGATGCGCTGCTGAACAAGATCCTGGATCGGGATCAGGTCAGCAGCACGGCTTATCCCACCGGTATTTCCATCCCCCATATTCGGATGGAGAATTTTGAGGATACCGTGGTGGGTATGGCTTTTTTGGATAATCCGCTGGATTACGAAGGTACGCCGGTTCATTGGGTCTGCCTGGTGATCACAGACAAAAGCTCCTCCAGGCTCTATCTGAACCTTGTGGCAGGTCTGCTCAGATTATCCCAGAATACCGCTCTGCTGAAAGAGATGATGGATACCGACGGGCCTGGTGTGGTGCATCTGCTCCACGATCTGAAGATTCATGTGACCAAAGATATCACCGTGGCGGATCTGATGGTAAGCAGCCCTACCACCATAGGGCCGGGTGCCCGTCTGAAAGAGCTCGGCGATATCATCTGTACAAATAGTATTTCCGCTGTGCCGGTAACGGATGACAAGGGAACCTACCTTGGGGAGGTGAATATACTTGGCCTGCTCAAGGTAGGCGTTCCGGACTATCTGATGATGCTGGATGATGTGAGTTTCTTGCGTTCTTACGAGCCTTTGGAGAAACTCTTTGAACAGGAAGACATCCTCACAGTGGGTGATATTATGGACAACAACGCAGAGACCTTGAGACCGGATACTTCGATTCCGGAAGCGGTATTTGAGATGATCCAGCGGCATAGGCGTTTTTATTCCGTGGTGGACGAACAAGGTAAATTGGTGGGCGTGGTTACAGCCATGGACATCTATAGAAAGATAATAAAGGCATAAATTAAATGGCTTTAATGCTACTCGCTCTCCTCATTTTTGGAGTTACCTACCTGCTTATCATCACAGAATGGATCAATAAAATGCTCGCTGCCATGCTGGGCGGATTTGCCATCATTCTCACGGGCATTGTGACCCAGGATATTGCCTTCGCGGCTATAGACTGGAATGTGATCTTCTTCCTGATCGGGATGATGCTGGTAATCTCGGTAATGCGGCAGACCGGTGTCTTCATGTATCTGGCCATCAAAATCGCCAAAAAGGCCAAAGGCAGACCCCTGCCCATCATGATTCTGATGTATTTGCTCACGACCTTCATCTCAGCTTTTATGGGCTCTGTCACCACCATCATGATCCTGGTGCCCATAGTCTTACTGGTTGCCAGTGAACTGAAAATCACGCCGGTACCCTTCATCACCACCATGATTATAGCCTCCAATGCGGGTGGTGCCGCCACCATGATCGGTGATCCCCCGAATATCCTGATTGGCTCTGCTACAGACTACAATTTCCTGGACTTTATCTATAACCTGACTCCGCCGGTTTTGCTGATAACCATCACCTCGGTGGGGCTGATCTGGCTGCTCTATCGCGGTAAAATGCGCGTGAGCAATGAAAACCGGGCTAGACTGATGGCTTACAACGACAAAAATCTGATCAAGAATAAGCCCCTGCTCAAAATCAGCCTGCTGGTGTTGGCCCTGATGTTGACAGCCTTTATGCTGCAAGGGGTCATCAAGATCGAAACTGCCACCATCGCCATGACGGCCGGACTGTTTCTTTTGATCGTATCAGATCGTCACAAAGTGGAACAGACCCTGGCCCACGACATCGATTGGGCTACCATCTTCTTCTTTATGGGCCTGTTTATGATCGTGGAATCCCTGGTGGAGACCGGGTTTATCAATCACATCGCCACCGGTGTAATGAGCCTCACACATGGGGAGCCCAAAACCACCTCCATGGCCATTCTCTGGCTATCTGGAATCTTCAGCGCTGTGATCGATAACGTTCCCTTCGTGGCTGCCATGATCCCTGTTCTGGAACGCCTTGGGGTCCTGATCAACAATCCCGATGCCATGCATCCCATCTGGTGGTCCATGGCCCTGGGAGCCTGTCTGGGCGGCAATGGCACCATGATCGGCGCTTCTGCCAATATCGTGGCTATCGGCATTGCAAACCGCAATGGTTTTCATATCAGTTTCAAGGAATATACCAAGATTGGGGCGCTTTTTGCGCTGAATGCGATCATTGTGAGCACCTTTTATGTCTTGATCCGGTATTATTGATAGTTTCTCACAGATCTCACAGATTACACAGATTTACATATAAGAAATCCGCGTAATCCGTCTGATCCGGCCAATCCCTGTGACCATTAACTGCATAGGGGAACGCCTGTATATAAATAAGACTTTACAGAATTTACCCTGTCTCAATTACTGGAAGCAAGGGGATAATTATGAAGCAAGAGCAAAAACCCGGCGGTACCTACCGCTATAACCGGATTAGTTTTTACCTGAATGGCGCACTTCAGGAGCTCGATATCGCTCCGGGAATCAGCACCTTGGATTTTGTCACGAAGCAGCTTCATCTGTATGGCAGCAAATGCAGTTGCAACGAAGGGGATTGTGGCGCTTGCACGGTGGTGATAGCAGAGTGTCGGGAGGGCAGCACCGCCTATGAAGCCATCACCTCCTGTATTTATCCTGCCGCCAAACTGCATGGCAAGCACCTGATTACTGTGGAAGGCCTCGGCACGCCGGAGCAGCTTCACCCCATCCAAAAAGCGCTGCTCGATCATCATGGCACCCAGTGCGGATACTGCACCCCTGGTTTTGTGATGAGTCTGTTTGCCTGTCTGGCGAGTGTCGCGCATCCGGATCATGAGAGCATCCTGGCGGCTTTGGAGGGAAACCTCTGCCGCTGTACAGGTTACCAATCCATCCTGGATGCAGCAGCAGAGCTTTCCCAGGAGCATGACCCCAGCACCATCGTGCCCCCTTGGTGCCGTGAAGTGGAGCCCAAACTCTTCGCCTTTGATCAGAAACCGCAGGAGGTAGAGAAGCCTTGCGCCTCTCTATTTTCGATAGATAATTACCTGTTACCCTGCGATGTCGATGAGCTGAAAGATATGCTGGTTCAGCACCCGGAGGCCTCCTTGATCGCAGGAGGGACGGATATCATGGTGCAGGTGAATGTGCTGCGCAAACACTTTGATACTCTGATCGATCTGGGCAATCTGCCCGAACTCAGGCAGATCAAGATGGGTAGATCTGGCATCCATATCGGCGCGGGTGTCAGCTATAGCCAGATCATGGATTCGGGAATCGCCAAGTGCGATCTGCCGGAATTGGTCAAGCTCTGCCGTCTGATTGCCTCCAAACAGATTCGCAATTTTGGCACCCTGGCTGGCAATATCGGCAATGCCTCCCCGGTCGGTGATACCCTGCCTCTGCTTTTGGTCTATGGGGCCCGTTTGCTGCTGTCTTCGCAGAGCTCCAGCCGGGAATGTGCCTTGCGGGATTTCTTTGTCGGCTATCGCCTTACAGCGCTTCAGCCGGGGGAGTTTATCCATGAGATCATCATTCCCATCCCGCCCAGAACTGCATTTATCAAGAGCCTGAAGAGTTCCAAACGTAAAGCGGAGGACATCTCTGCGGTGGTCTCTGCCATCCGCATCGAAGAAGGTGGCAAGGCCGTTCTGGCCTTTGGTGGTGTAGCGGCACAGACTGTCTTTTCAGAGCGTTTTGCCTCTGGCTACAGTCCTGAGGCAGATTGGCAGGTTTTGGCTGAACAGGTCGCTCAGGAATTTACTCCGCTTTCCGATGTGCGGGGATGTGCCGACTATCGCAAACAGATGATCATCAATCATATCCTGCAATATCGGGAGGCTTATCATGGCTAAATTACCCTGGCATATCAATGGCCCCTTGCACGTTAGCGGCCGCTCTCGTTTCGTCGGTGATGAAGCCCCTTTATCCGGGATGTTATACGCGAAGTTCTTCTTCTCCCCGGTGGCGCATGCGAAGATCATCAAACTGGATCTTAGCGCTGCCCAAGCTTTTCCCGGAGTGTATGCAGTCTATGGCGCTCAGGATGTTCCCGGGCAGAATATGATCGGCCACGTGATGAAAGACGAGCCGCTGTTCCCCATCGATGAAATCATGTTTCATGGTCAGCCTTTGGCGATGATTCTGGCAGAGGATGAAAGCATCGCCGAAGCTGCTGCCAGATTGCTTATTTTGGAATATGAAGAGTTGCCTCCCGTCTTTTCCATAGAAGAGGCAGAGCGGCTGCAGCACTGGTATATTCCAGAGCGCAAAATCGCCCGGGGAGATGTGGATGAGGCCCTCAATAAAGCCCGCTACACCATTCATGGCCAAAGCTCTACCGGTGGGCAGGAACACTTTTATATGGAGAGCCAGAGGACGCGCGCTATTCCTTGCGATCATGATCTGATCCATCTGCTCTGCGCTACTCAGAGCACCATGGAAGTGCAGGAAATCACTGCCAAAGTCTTGGGCATAGCCGCTCACCGGGTCGTTGTGGAAGTGCCGCGCCTGGGTGGAGCCTTTGGTGGCAAGGAACGCAGCGCCACGATCTGGGCTGTAATGGCTGCCCTGGGGGCATTCCTGAGTGGCAGGCCAGTGCAGGTATTGCTCACCCGCGATGAAGATATGCGCGTCACCGGCAAGCGCCACCCCTTCCTCAGCAAGTGGAAGATCGGCTTCGACGAAGACGGCAAAATCGCGGCCTGGGATATCGAGCTCATGTGCAATGGCGGAGCTTATGTGGATCTTTCCATCGCCATTCTGGAGCGCGCCATGTTCCACGCGGAGAATTGTTATCACATCCCCGCTGTACGGATCAAAGGCAGAGCTTGTCGCACGAATCTGCCTCCCAATACCGCCTTCAGAGGCTTTGGCGGCCCGCAAGGCATCTTCACCATCGAATCTGCCTTGGGGCAAATCGCCAGAAAGCTGAACAAAGATCCGCTTGAGATTCGCAAGCTCAATTGCTATCGGGATGGCGATATCACTCCCTACGGGCAGAAGATCAGCGAAGCCTCCGCTCTGGACATGCTGGAGCTGGTGGCGCAGGCGGCTGATTATCAGAAGCTTATACATGAAGTAGAAGGCTTTAATTCCAGCCACGAACATCATAAACAGGGCCTCGGCATTATGCCGGTAAAGTTTGGCATCTCCTTCACCACAGCCCTGATGAATCAAGGCTCAGCACTGATCTGGGTCTATATCGATGGCAGCGTGTCCGTCTCCACTGGAGGCGTGGAAATGGGGCAGGAGCTGAACTTAACTGAAAGCCAGCTTTCGCCACCGACAATGAAAATCCTTAACAAAATTCCCTCTATAAAATAGAGTGTCTCCCCCTAAATAAAATAAAAAAGGAGACACCCATGTCTAATAAGACACAG
>JAJBAW010000053.1 GCA_020532545.1 Candidatus Cloacimonadota bacterium
AGATATGACTCGCAAACGTGAAGGTGCCTGGACTCGTATCTATCGTGCTGGAGATGCTGCTCTTCTGGCAGGAGACACCCAGGAAGCAATGGAAATATTCGAGCTGGCCGGTGAGCTCAATCCCGAGCGTTTTGAGCCCATGATCCGTCTGAAAGACATCTATCAAAAAGAGCTGAAGGACGATGCCAAGGCTGAAGAGATCTTGCTTACTCTGATCAAGCAGAACCCGGAATATCTGGATTACATCCTCGAAACCGGTGCTTTCTATTTTAATCAGAATAACTACTCTGAGGCTGCCAAATACTTTGCCAAGGCCCGCGAAAAGGCTCCGGCAAATGTGGACAACCTGCTGAATCTTTCCTTTGCCTATTATGAAATGAAAGACTATGCTAAAGCTCTTGAAGTTACCAAACAGGCTTTGGCCATGGATCCCGGTAATCTCGATATTCTGCTCAATGCCAGAGACGTAGCCTTTATGGCTGGCGATAAAGATCAGACTGTGGTTTATCTGAAACAGTTGATCGATCGTCGCAGCAACGATGACGACTTTGCGGACATCTGCCGGATTCTCTATGAGCAAGAAAAGTACGAAGATCTACTTACTTACGCTCAAAAATGGTATCAGTGGGACAACACCAAACAAGACCCAGTGCAATTCATTATCCTGGGTGCAGATCAGACCGGAAACGAAGCTCTGAAAACCACATATACCAGAATCTTACAAGCAATGCAAAAGAAACAGTAAACCGGACCTTGAAGATTTAATTAAACGGGGGTGGACCCTTCCGCCCCCGTGTTTTGTACCCGGATGAAAGACAAACAAACCCGTAGCTACATCTTTGCCGCTCTGGCCATTCTAGCCTGGAGCACCGTATCCACAGCGTTCAAGCTGAGCCTTGTGCACTTTACCCCCATCGGTCTTTTACTCTTTTCATCTTTTATCGCTACGCTCTTTTTGGTGATATACAATGCTATCACTACTCCCACAGCTTTTCGCAAAATGCTGGCCAATTGCCTGAAATCCCTGCCTGCCGGACTGCTTAATCCTTTTCTGTATTATGTGCTGCTCTTCACTGCCTATTCCAGACTCAGGGCACAGGAAGCTCAAGCCCTGAACTACACCTGGGCGATAATGCTCTCCCTGTTCTCGGTGATTTTGCTGAAAGAAAAGTTCCGCTTCAAAGATCTGCTGATGCTGTTGCTTAGCTTCCTGGGCGTGATGATCATCTCCACCAAAGGGCAGATTCAGAAGCTGCACTTTGATGACACTCTGGGTACAGCTCTGGCGCTGGGTTCTTCGGTGATTTGGGCCTTGTATTGGATTGTGAGCCTGAAGGACAAGCGCGAAAGCACTGTGAAGCTGCTCTACAACTTCATGGTGGGCTTTATCCTGATCCTGCTCTATGCTACCCTGCGCAGGTCTCCGATCTTGCTTCCCGGAGCGATAGTGCACAGGGCTCTGCTTACCGGATTGTGGGTAGGGGTATTTGAGATGGGGCTTACCTTTGTCTTGTGGTTGAAAGCGCTGGAACTCACGGAAAATACAGCGAAGATCTCAAATCTGGTCTTTATCACTCCCTTCCTCTCGTTAGTGCTGATCAGGAGCATTTTGGCAGAAGCCATTCATCCCGCCACGATAGTAGGATTGTGCTTGATCGTGGCCTCAAATCTCATTCAAAAAAGCGGGTCTTTTACAAAGAAAACCCGCAGAACGTCAAAAACGAAGTAGGCTTCGTATTACTCAGTCTTTTGAGCCTTGATCTCCGCCAGAGTCAGCTCTATCATCTTTTTGCTATTGGCGATCTCCTGCTGATTTCCCAAACGCTGTTTGATGGCCAGGCTCTCTTCATAATATGGCAGAGCCTGAGAGTATTCACCCTGATCAAAATGCAGATTACCCAGATTGCCCACAGCTTTGATGATCTCAAGTTTATCATTCATGCGCTTGGCCAAGTCCAGCTTGCGCATCAGATAAGCTTCAGCTTCGGGGTAGCGTTTGGCGCTCAGACAGGCCCAACCCAGATTACCCAGGGCGATGGATTCATCGCGCAGATACTGATGCTCTTCACTGAGCTTCAGGCTGGTTTCAAAAGCCAAATAAGCTGCATCGAAATCCGCTAGTTCTAGCTGGATAAGACCGAGATTGGAATGAGTCTTGGCTTGGCGCTGAATCTCACCCAAGCTTTCCGCCAGAGCCAGACTGTTGTGATGATACTGTAAGGCTTCAGCATAATTGCTGTGATGCTGGTGCCAGATCCCCAGATTGCTCATAGAGATGCAAATTTGCAGCTTGTCTCCAAAATTTGTAGCCAGAGTGTAGCCGCTGGTAAACTCGCTCAGAGCAGAGTCAAAATCTCCCATAAAGAAGGCAGCGACGCCATTGAACCTATAAATCTCGCACTTTTGGATAGAGTGCTGGGGGCAGATAGATTCTGCCTTCTCAATCAAAGCCGCGGCTTCTTCCCAATTGCCTGTGAGCCAGCGGATGTCGGCAAGCTTGATTAAAAGCTCCGTCTTCTGCAGATCATCAGATAGCAGGGCCAGCAGCTTTTCTCCCAGCTTCAAAGCCAGGGTGTTGTCATAGACCTTGGCGGCTTTGTCCACCGCTAAGATCATGTAAGGTATGGCCTTGTCCGGCAGTTCCGCTTTTTGATAATGCTCTGCCAGGGCAAAGATGAATTCATCCAATTCTCCCGTGTAGAGCTGCTCAATGGCCTCAGCCGTGAGTTCATGTAGCATCTTGCGGTTTTGATGCAAGAGAGTCTGATAAGCCACTTCACGGGTGGTGATATGCTTGAAAAAGTAGGTGGAAAAGTCGAAGCCCAGCATACGCATGATCATGGAATGCTTTTCCAGATCATGTAAGGTAGCTTCCACATTCGCCGGATCATCCAGTTTGGCTTCCACTTCGCGCAGGATCTCCAGGAAGAACTCATGCCCGATCACCGAAGCTTTGTGCAGGAGCATTCTCAGATTTTGCGGCAGATTGTCCAGACGAGACAATATCAAAGCATGCAGGTTTCCCGGCACGGGATATTCATCCAACTCAGTTTTGGGCAGATTGCCGATGTAATTGCACCACTCTTCCAGGAAGAAAGGATTGCCATTGGAGAGCTCACTCACCAGCTTCAGAGTCGTTTCGGAGAGATTCATGTCCGTAGTATAATGATTGAGCAATTCGTCGATACCGTGCTGATCCAAAGCAGTCAGTTCCAGCTCCTGAAAGGCAGGATGATCTGTGATGCTGCTCAGAATCGGATAGTCCAGACGATAAAGTGCCAGAATGAGAATTCCGGTATTCTGGGCTTCATGCCTGGCCAAAAGAAAGTCGATGGCCTGAGCGCTGGGCTCATCCACGAGATGAATATCGTCCAATATGAGAATGATGCCCTCTCCTGCTTTACTGGCTTTGGCGATGAGCGCCATGAGCACAGTCTCTACTGCCCGCAGACAGTGATTCAGCAGATCCTTGCCTTTTTGCTCGATACGGGGATCAGGATAGCGAATCTCCAGCAAAAGACCGATCAAAGGCAGGCTATCCAGGATTTCCTGTGGATTGGAGCTTTCCTCTGCCAAGGCCTTCAGTGCTTCATTCAGGCCTGCTTTCTTTTGTTCTACCGGAGCACTGTGCCTGATCTGGAAATAGTTTTCAAAGATTTTACTGAAGAGATTGAAGGGGCTGGGGCTGATCGTGGAACAAGCTCCTTGCAGAATCAGGGCGTTTTCAGCGTGAGTGGTAAACTCCTGAATCAGCCTGCTTTTACCGATGCCGGCATCACCTTTGAGGCCCACTATCTGAGTCCCGCTTTTGGCCTTGGCAAAAGCCTCATGCAGAGCCTTCAATTCCAGGTCTCTACCGATAAACACGCTTTTGGGAGCGGTTCTGGCTTCGGTTTTCTGTCCGATCACCAGCCAGCAATCTATGGGTTCATCCATACCTTTTACAGATACCGGCCCCTGGCTTTCAAAATCAAAGATATCAGCCACCAGTTGCATTGTGCTCTTGGGCAGCATGATCCTGTTCACAGGGGCATTGCTTTCCATGCGACTGGCCAGATTCACTTCGGGGCCATATACGGTGAAATCACCTTCACGGGACTCCCCCACTTTGCCCACTGAGACCATACCGGTATTGATGCCGATGCGCAGGCCCAGTTCCAGGCCTTCAAAGCCCGGTTCACGGGTCAGCAATTTGTTGTATAGCGCGAGCTGTTCCTGCATCTTGATCGCGGCTAAAATGCTGCGTTGGGTGTCCTGTTCGGTTGCTTTTTTGGCGCCAAACAGAGCCATGATCCCATCGCCCATATATTTATCCACAAAGCCGCCATAGAAATTGATACAGCGGCTGAAGATCTTCATGATCTCATCCATCTTGCCATGAATGACTTCGGGTTCAAAGAGCTTGGAAATACTGGTAAAGCCCTTGATATCGGCAAAAAGCACCGATACTTCGCGCAGCTCTCCCTCTTTGAGGCTCAGCTTTTTCTCTTCTACCTCGTCACTTAGGAAATCTGTTCCAAAGAACAAATCATCCACTACAATCTGCCCAGGATCTTCTCCACGAGAGGCGGCAGCAGCTCTGTACTCTTACCCTGATGCATTTCATCGATAAACCCGAGGTTATCAGGTCTATCCAGATTTACGGCAATCGTATGCGCTCCAAAGAGCTTTGCCGTCATCACGAATCCTGCGGCTGGATATACCGAACCGCTGGTTCCGATCACCATAAAGACGTCGCATTCTTTCAGATGCTGTTCTATCTCATACAGGTAATAGGGTATTTCGCCAAACCAGACGATGTCCGGGCGCAGGCTCTTGCCGCACTTTTTGCAAAGGGGAATAGCGATGCTGAGATCGAGCTCTTCCATGCGATAATTTGCACGGCAGCCACAGCAAAAAGCAGTGCTCAAGCTACCATGCATCTCAATGACGCGTTCGCTACCGGCACGACTATGCAGACCATCTACGTTCTGAGTAATCAGATGGAAGTTGTCTTGCAGCTCATCTTCCATCTTCCTCAAAGCATGGTGTGCTATATTGGGCTCTACTGAAAGGCTTTGGGCATAGCGGTCTTTGTAAAATTGCCAGACCAGCTTGGGGTCCTGTTGAAAGCCTGCAGGACTGGCGACTTGTTCGACGTCGTGATCCTCCCAAAGGCCTCCGCTATCTCTAAATGTTCTGATTCCGGATTCAGCACTGATGCCGGCTCCAGTGAGTATTAGGTATTTTTTCATTTCATTAACATCATCTTGCGGGTGATATTGATCCCGCCACTTTGTAAGCGGTAGCTGTAAATACCGCTGGAGACTGGCTTGCCATTATCATCTCTGCCATCCCAGCTAATAGTGTTTGTTCCCGCTGGCAGCTTGGCATCAAGCAGCTTTTTCACCAATTGGCCCTTGAGGTTATAGATATTGATCCGGGCGGCCTGGGCTAGAGGCAGTGAAAAACTGATATTGGTTTTGGGGTTAAAGGGATTGGGGAAGTTCTGATCCATAGTCAGGATCACCGGAACAGAAGTCTGGTCCGCAGTAGAGCTAGGATCGCTTTCGAGGCGGATATCATCCACATACCAGCCTTCGCCACCCACAAAGGCATCGCTGCCAAAGACAAAACGGAATCTTACCGATCCTGAATATGCGCTCAGGTCAAATTCGGCTTCAGTCCAGCCAAAGCTGCCGGAATAAACCGGAGTGCCCGTCTCGAATGGAGAAGCGGAGTTATTATAGGTTTGATGGGTGTAGGAGCCCACTGGCTGAATCACAGACCAGGCTCCGCCATTTTGAGAGATCTGCACATTGCCGCCATCCCAGGCATAGGCTGGATAACTATCATGGTTTTCGGCATCCATCCAATGTTTGAACTTCAGCCTGCTATTCAGGCCCAGGCTCATCTCTGGAGAGATCAAGGCGCCAAAGGAACTGGAGGCATATTGAGCAGTACCGGTTCCGCCAAATTTCATGGAATAGCTTCCACCGGCAGTGGCGTTCTTGGCATTGCTGCGATGCCACTGATTGGCAAAGCTTTGGCTGATCTGGATGCTTTCCCAATTCTGCATATCGGGCTCAAAATCGTAGAGCATCATGCCGATATGAATGGTGAAGCTGCCTTCTGCCACAGTGCCATTCTCGGCAGAGAGCATGTAAAATACCGAAGCGTTTGTGCCCAGTTCGGCAGCATCAGATATGCTGATCGTAAAGGCATTGGGAACTTCGAGTACTTCGCCGGCTGTCACTGCAGACAGGGATAGATCATAGACACTGGTATTCACAGTGTTATCGTTGGTAAATAGTATCATTAGCGGATTAAAGGCTGTACCACTACCCGTATTTTGCACCTTGAAACTGATCTCTGCCGTATCGCCAGGCAGCAAAAAATTGCCAGGACCATGCACGGTGTAAGAAAGTATATCAAGATTCGGTGCAGAAAGCTCCAGGCGATGATACGAATGAGTTTCGAAACCATCATAAGTCGTGGTGAAGGTCAAAGAAGCCATGGTGTGATCCGCAAAAGAGCCGACTATTTTGATCTGGAAAGCATTTTCGGCATAGAGGCTGTCTGCCACGCCAATCGCGCCAAAGTTATAGCTTCCTTGCAGGATCTGGATGTTTTCGGATTCAGAGCTGAGGTTGATGGTGCCCCCGGTATTCTGAGCCACCATCCCCAGATTCTTGATATTCAGGGAGAGATTCACCAGTTCATCGGTGTGCAAGATGCCATCTGCATCAGATGTCATCACGTTGTCACACACTATGTAAGGCATATCGCTGGCCGTCACAAAGATATTGTGAGTGCTGGGGTAGAAATTCGCTGCAGAAAGATAAACCACATAGTTCCCGGGAAGCAGGCTCTGAATCAGATTGACGTTGACTATACCGGTGGCATCGGCATAACCTTCATACAGAATGGTGGTATCTTGCTTGATCTTGAAAAAAGCATTGGGGGCGTTGGTTTGGACCGTGTATTGGTTCAGTCCCACCAGCCATACTGTAGGCAGATTCACCGTCATGGTTGAGGGGGTATCGCTCCAGATGCTGGTAGCAGGGCAACCAAAGAGATTGGTCTCGTATGTTACCCAATACATCACCGCAGTCCCTGTGATGAAGGGGATGTTGTCAATTTTGGAATCCACCAGCGTGTAACCCAGAGCGTGAATATCTTCGCCAAAGATGGCATCGATATACTCCCGGTGTAAGTATTGGCTGGCTCCATTGGTAGAACCCTGCACTCCCCAGCCATAGCGGGAATGCGAGATCATGCCGGCAGCGGAAGTGGGCAGGCCGGTGAACTTTTCTGTGATGCAGTCCTGGGTGTAGCTGCCAGGCTCGGTATTCCGATTGTCAAAGCTACCGGCATAGCAGCCTTGGGTAAAGTAAATGGAAAAGTTTTGAGCAGCGCCATCATTTGAAACGCTGGTAGAGGAAACCTGATTGTTCGACAGCCTCATATTGTAGGTGGTATTTGAGTGCCCCAAGTGGTTTACCAGGTTTGGTCCGGTAGATAGGAAAGGACGAATCTGCGTGGGACCCCAGGAATCTGCGCTTCCGTAAGTGCGATCGTAAAGTTTGGTGATATTCCAAGAACTGGGCACGCCCACCGTGGTATAACCGTGAGCACTGCTGCCCCCGATCATTTGATCCATATAGTCTCCGCCCCAGGTAGGTCCTTCCCAGAGCCATTCTCCCACAAAGCCTGCGCTCTTGATCTGATCTTCCACAGGAGCCACCTGATACATGAAGATCTTATTGATCTGATTCGCTATTTCGGCATCGCTATTATAGCAGATTCTGCCCAGAGCGAGCTCGGGAGTAAGATCGGCTTCCTGAGCTTCGCCCCAGTGGGTATCATTGTCAGCATTCCAGGTGCCATCCAGGGACGAGTAATACATATCCGCCGGGATATCATTGTCGGTTTGTCCATCCAAATTAACGTAGAATCCGCGATGCGGGATCACATCGGTATCTCCAGCCAGCAGCACATAGCGCAAAGGATTGTCTTCATAAAAGTCTATGATGTAATTGCGGATCTTTTCCTGGAGATCCTGCCCGGCAGTACTGGCAGATATTTCATTTACAGCTTTCATCATTACAGAGATGCCGCGACCTGCATAAAAATCCACCAAAGGCTGCCACTGTGCAGCTTTTGCAGCGTCCATGATGATCAGATATTCGTGTCCGGTTTGTTGGACGAAACTGTACTGCGGAATCTCGGAGACGTTGTCCACGCTGGTGGTCAGTCTCTGCATGATAAAAGCATCTTTCTTGAGCAAATTCTGGGCTACTCTAGCCTTGGAAGTAGAGCTATAATTCACTTCCACTTCTATTCTGGGATAAAACACCAGTTCATTCTTTACTGGGTTATAATCAAAGGGAGAAAACGCTCCAAAAGCTATGGGATGGCCATTCAGGAATTCCGTCCTCAGGCCTTTCTGCACCGAGTAAGGAAAGATCTGGTCGGACAGATATATTTCAGCAGAGGGCTCGTCCCGGGGCTCAATCTTGCTATGGGAAAGTGGATACTGGGTTTGGACGGGAACGACGATATCGTCCAGGCTAAAGCGAATCTCGCCATAGCGTTTCACCACCACATCGGAGGCCTCAGACCCAACTGGTAAGAGCAATTTGTAGCCAAACCAGGGTAGATCCGGCTCACAGGGGTTGCCAAAACTGCGGGTCCCATCCAAACTAATATGGATTCCCTGTTCTGTCTTTAAAAATTCCGGGTTTGTAAACTCATAAGTCTGAGTAATGCCCGCTGCGAGTGCCATAACCGTACAAATCATGACCAGACCAAGTGAAAATGCTTTCATAGTACAACCTTTATTGTCTTGTTTTATTTCTCTGGCTATTTAATATGCAAAGGACATTCCAAAATGCGATAAATATGGGCTCAGGGCAGGTCTGAACTTCAAGATAGAGTTTTTCTGGCTGACTGGCCAGAGCATTATCTCAAACGGCGCCCGTTTGTTGTGGTAGAGTTGCCGTGTAGATAGCAGGCATAAATCCTCTCATCTCCACGGCATCTCCACCAAAGCCTATTCAGAAAGACCGCTGCAATGCACAAGGTGGGCAAGTCTTGAAAACAAGATTGGCCATTGCTGAACAGAAAGTGTTACTTCTCCCATAAAATCTGCGAAATCCGCGCAATCTGCGTGCCACTCCCCCAGAGCTCCAAAGTAAGCCCCCAGCGGCATAACAAAAGAAGCCGCACCCAAGGGAGCGGCTTCAGATCTAATTGGAAGGTCTAAGTTTAGTAACCTGAGGTTTGACTTACCAGGTTGTTCAGCACCGTCATACGACTGTTGATATCGGCCAGACTTTCTGGTTCGATGGTCAGGGTACGGGCTGTAACAAGCTGTTGCACGGCACCGCGGAACTGCGCATTGGCAGCGGATTTCGCAGCATCACGATCTTTGGAAAGCTGAGTGGCCTGTTTACCCACTGCGGAAGCAGCGCGTTTTTCAAGATCAACAAAGCGGTTATATTCTGTGGTCCCTCTGGATTGGCCTACCGCGGCCAGGATCACGTAGGGTTGATAGAGGCTGGGGTCTCTTTGAATCGTGGCATTGGCATTCGTTTCAGCATCATTGTATTTGCTTTGTGCCAGATAGATGCTGGCCAGATTCAAGTAGGCCATGGCATTGTCTTTATCCACAGTGATCAATTGACGCATGGCATTGATAGCCTTGGTATTGAGGGCGTTCTTCTCTTCTTGATTTGTAGTTTCTTGAGCCTGATTGCGATACAAGCTCACTACATTCAGATAGGCCTGAACGTTTTTAGGATTGCTCACGATCAGATCTTCATAGCGGGCAATAGCCTGATCCATGCGTCCGCTGCGTTGGTAAGATACAGCCAGACGTCTGGAGATCAGATCGTTTTCCGGGAAGCTGTCATAAGCGCTTTCCAGATATGGAATGGCTTCGACATAGCGCTGTTGATCATAAAGCAGGAAAGCCAGACGGGCTTTGACCAAGGCGTTTTCCGGATCGATCGCAAGAGAGCTTTCAAAGGCACTTTGGGCTTTTTCCAGCTTGTTTGCTTCGGCATAGAGGTTACCAATGGCGAGCCAGAGTTCTGCGTCGTTATTGATGCCGGCGATTTTTTCCATCACGGCAATGCGTTTGACGCTGTCACCGGTTTTTTCGTACATTTCGTTCAGCATCATCAGGCTCTGAAAGTGGGTGGGCTCGATCTTGAGAGCTTTGTTAAAGTTTTCTTCGGCCAGGGCGTAACGGTCGGTCTTGTAGTATGTAGCGCCAAGATAGTAATAGGCATCCTTGTTTTCAGGATCCAGACCGATAGCGGTCTTGAGCTGTTTTTCGGCTTCCACATAGTTACCGGCAGCATAGAAGTTGGTAGCGAAGTTAAAGATCTTATCTACTTCGGTAGAAATGAAGCTATCCAGATCGGCCATGAGGGATTTATTCAGCTTGTCCCAACGCTGTTCTTTTATATTGGGTACGGTGAAATTAACCTGACGTAATTCCTGAGTGCGAGTGCTGTAAAGCTTCATCGCCACGGCAAAAAGATCGGCACGTGTAGCGGAGATATTACCTGTAATCAGCACATTTGCGCCCAGTTCGTCTGCTACTTCCTGCATTTCTTCGGGAAGCATATCATCCACATCCGGATATCCGTGGGTCTTAAAATCGGCTGCAACTTTTTCGAGATCCATCAATTCAAATTGAGGGTAGCCGGAAAATACGTATTCCAGGTCACGAACTTCGAGGATTTTACGAATGTTTCGGCTCCTCGCATCCATGGTCTTGAGTGGTAAAATAGCTACTTTTGTAGTAATTCCAGTAAAGGCTTCGGTCACTTTAGTAGGTTGTGGCACGCCAGAATTCACCGAGCAAGCTGAAATCAGCAGCAGGGCGACCATAGCTATCAGCAACAATCTGTTCATTAGATCCTCCAGGGTTCATATATTAATTTTTGTTCTTTCACAAAGTTTTAGTCTTGGTCTATCTGTCAAGATAAAGCTTGCAGGCTAAGGATTGAACCTGTGTGCAGATTCACAATCTCACCCCTGCTTTTTTTGATGATCAGGGCACCGCTAAGGTCTATTCCCAAGATCTCAGCCTCAAAGGGAGTCGTACCCACATCTATCTGTGCCATAGCGTTGCGTCCAAAAAGATGCTCATTGCAGTAGGTAACATAGGTGATGCTGTGGGACAAAACTTTTTCCTGGGCTTCCACGGCAGAAATCAGGCTATAACAAAGTTCTTCATTTGAGATGTCACAATTCATTATCTCTTTCAGACTGATGGCGCCAAACTTGCCCAATTCCGGATCGATTTTGTTGTTTGTATTTATCCCGATGCCTACAGTGTAGCGGCCGGGATGGCTTTTGCAGAGAATGCCACCGAGTTTTTTGTCCTTGTGCATGATGTCGTTTGTCCACTTGATGCTAAGATCGCCCTCCAGCGGGGCAAAGAGCCGAATCAGCTCGCGATGCAGACAATAACCAATAAAAAGCGAAAAAGAAGGCACCACTTCCTGATACCTGAGATCAAAAGTAAACCACAAACCCCCGGGAGGAGAGAGCCAAAGCCTATCGTCTCTACCCTTGCCATCGTCCTGAGTGCCCGCACGCACGCACATCAGCCCCTTACAGCTATTCTGCAGCCGTTTATGCTCCATCATAGTGCTGTCCAGTTCATCATAAAAAAAATAAGATCTTTCTTTCATAATTCGATCAACATGGCATCGCCATAGCTAAAAAAGCGGTAGCGGCTGGCGACAGCCTGTTTATAAGCCTCCATTATAAAGTCGTAACCCGCAAAAGCCGAGATCATCATGAGGAGCGTGGATTCCGGCAGATGAAAGTTCGTAATGATGGCGTCCGGAACGCCAAAATCAAAACCCGGATAAATGAAGATATTGGTCCAGCGATTTCCGTCAAGAACTTTGTTGCCATCCCAGAAGGATTCCAGGCTTCTTACCGAGGTGCTGCCCACAGCGATAACCCGCCGTCCTTCTTTCTTGGCCTGATTTACAGCCTCAGCAGCAGTTGTGGAAATATTTACACATTCGCTGTGCATTATGTGCTCATTGATCATTTCTGCCTTCACAGGACGAAATGTACCAATACCCACATGCAGGGTCAATTCTGTAAAGAGCACACCCTTGGCCTTCAGGGCCTGGATCAGTTCCGGGCTGAAATGCAGACCCGCGGTGGGAGCTGCCACAGAGCCGCTTTCGGAGGCATAAATGGTTTGATAGCGTGCGCGGTCACTGGGCTCATCTGGCCGGTTTATATATGGAGGCAAGGGAATATGGCCGATCTTCTCGATTTCTTGCCATAGATCTCCCTGATAGCTCAGTTTGATCCTGCGGATTCCGTCATCATCTTCATCTGGATAGACCAGGCCTTGCAGGTTTTCTGAAAAAGTAAGTACCTGCTCTTGCTTCACCCGTTTGGCGGGCATGAGGAGGCATTTCCAGGTGTTTTCTTCCTCGCTGGGATACAGGAGCAGAACTTGGATTTTGACGCCATTGGCTTTGTAGCCGAAGAGCCGGGCCGGAAATACACGGCTATTATTCAGAACCAGAAGATCCCCCGGCTGCAAGATCTCTGTGAGATCTTCAAACCTGCGATCCTGGATGCTGTGTGAAGAGCAGTTCAGGTGCATGAGGCGGGATTGATCCCGCTGCGAAAGGGGATACTGGGCGATCAATTCTTGCGGTAGATCGTAGTAGTAAGCCGCCTTACTGAGCAAGTCCGGCTTCATTATTTCAGTTTTAGAGGGACCTTCTGAGCGCTCTCCAAAACGGCGACAAAGCTGCCAAAGCTGACCTTGCTTTCCATCTTGAGGGGAATCTTGTATCTGTCGTTTGTGACCCAGATATAGATGCTACCGGTCTGCTTAAAGAGAGCTTCACCTCTCAGCTTGGGTTCGATCACCAGGCATTCCACATCGCCAAAGATGCTTTTGATGGTTTCTTTGCGATGTACCACTACTTCGGTAGGCATATTGCGGCCATCAGCAGTGATATTCACCTTGATGCTCTTGCCCACTTGCAGATCTTGATTGCGTACATAGTAAAATGCACTCAGGATATCCTGAGAATCACGCGGCATTTCCAACTCAGAGTTGTTGAATCTGGCTTCCTTGTAAGACCACCTCTGGTAAGTGGTTTTGGCGCCTTTGTGATCGTAAATATGCACTCTATGCTGGCGGTAATTACCTTCATGCAGATTTTTGGCAAATTTGTGCGGCAATAGCTCTTCTTTGTCCCACCAGGATTCCACCCGATCGCGCACCTTAAAGAATTTGTCAAAGAAAGAGTAAGTCTTGGCGTTTGTGCTGAGATACCAGACCGGAGTGCCCTGATACACGGAGGTACGTGCCTCCAGAGTGGCTTCCGCGGCACTGACTATACCATATTTTACTTTGAAAGTGAGCTTTTCACCATCCATAAAGGCTTGGGCACCCAGGCTCAGGGCCAGGCTGGTCAGTAGTACTGTCAGAATTAGAAGCTTCTTCATAATTTACCCCCGGTAAGGAAGATTTCTTCGCCGCACAAGCTCCTGACTTCCTCAGAAATCAGCAGATCGGCAAGTTGTTTGATCTCGGCTAAGCAGACCAATTGCTTGGAAGCAGAGCCGGCAATGTGATCCGCAAAATAAGCTTTGCGGAAGATCAGGTAAGGACCGCTAAAGTCTTCTTCCAGAGAAGTATCCACCGGTGCTGGTGCGATAGTGTTTATCAAGACATTGGCCGAAGCGCATTCCAAAGCTGCGCTTTTGCACATATTGGCTATGGCTGCTTTTGAGGCTGCGTAAGCTGAGCCATTGGGCAGCCCGCTCCGCGTGACTTCCGAGCTAAACAGGATCACCCGTCCAAAATGTCGATCCAGCATTTGCGGCAAGATCGCTCTGAGGACGTTGTAAGCAGGATAAAAGTTCTCATCAAAGACCTGTTTGAATTGCACAGGATCAGTCTCGGCCAAAACCTGCGCGTCTTCACTGCGGATGGCAGAGCAGTGGATGAGGCAGTCGACTTCAACTTTCAGCTTTGAGATTACCTTCTCCAAAGCCGCAAGGTCTCTGAGATCGACAGCCAGTTTGCGGGATTTCAGATCCTTTATGCGATGGTCGTTTTTGTGATATAAGAGAATCAAATCCCGTCCTTCAGTTTCGTATTGACGGGCCAGAAAGCTGCCAATCTGAGAATTGGCACCAGTGATCATTATAGTTTTCATAGCTTAAGCATCCGATCGATTATTTGGTGGGCAAGCTCAAATTTGTCGCCTTCGATCAGCAAGGGCTCAGCCTTGGCTGAGATGATCTGAATCGCATTGCTGGCTTTCCCGGCATTGCTCAAATGATTGGCAATGATGAGGTCAAGCTGCTTGCTCTTGAGTTTTTTAAGGGCATTTTCGGCCAGATTCTGGGTCTCGGCGGCAAAGCCAATCAGCTTTTGCCCGGGGCTTTTATGCTTACCCAGTTCTGCCAGGATATCAGGCGTAGAGACCAGCTCCAGAGTGAGCGGCCCGCCTTTTTTGATCTTGTGGGTAAAAACCTCTTTGGGTTTGTAGTCAGACACAGCGGCGCATTTGATGATCCATTCCATCTTGCCGGCACGCGACATGACCTGGGTGTACATCTCATCCACAGAGAGGGCTTGCACGGCTTCGAAAAGATAATAAGGAATCTCTTCGGTCACAGAGGCATAGATCAGGCTCACCTGGGCGCCACGCAGGCTCAAAGCCCGGGCCAGGGCGATTCCCATCTTGCCGGAAGAACGGTTTGTGATCAGGCGCATAGGGTCAATCTGCTCTTCACTGGCGCCAGCGGTCACCAGCACTTGCTTACCGGTAAGATCTTTGCCATAATGCAGATAGCTGCGGATGGCATGAAAAACTTCCACATTGGGAGGGTATTTGCCCTTGCCTTCATAGGCGCAGGCCAGCATGCCGGTGGCAGGCTCCAGAATGTGGTGTCCTCGTTCCCGCAAGATGCTGAGATTAGCCTGGGTAGCGGGACTTGCATACATGTTCACGTTCATGGCCGGCACCCAGAGTATTGGTTTTGTATGGGCTAAGAGCACGCTGGAGAGCAGATCGTCTCCCAGGCCATGCGCTGCCTTGGCCACCCTGTTTGCCGTGGCAGGTGCCACCACGATCAAATCTGCCCAATCCGCCAGACTGATGTGCGGGATGGGGTTCGCATCTTCCCACAAAGAGCTGTGTACGGATGAGTGGGTAATGGCAGCAAAATTGAGCGGGCTCACAAACTTTTGAGCCGCTTCAGTTAAGATAGTGCGAATTTCATATCCAGCCTTGTAAAGCTGGCTGGCCAGGTCTATGACCTTATAGGCGGCGATGCCCCCGCACACACAGAGCAGGATTCTGGGCTTCTTATTCATAATCAAAACTTCACTGAGAGTTTTAGTATAGGGACATTGTGAATCAGGTCCAGGCTGAGCTGGGTCCGGCGCGCTTGAGCATTGGCGCGCAGCACGTCTATACCGCTGGCCAAATGGTTCAAAATCAGCACTCCCAGCACCAGCTTGCCATAGGACTTTAGGTCTTGGGAATTGTTACGCATACGGTTATACTCGGCGCGCTTGCCGGCATTCTCCCATTTCCAATAGAGCTCTTCGCCATAGGCGTTTGCCTCGATATAGCTCTGTTGGGCTGTGGGATCACCCGGAAAGATGCTCTGCGCCTGACGCCGGATCGTGGCATTATAGCCATCGGCATCATAGCCGCTGCTATTGAATTTGCCCAGGTTCTTCAAATACTCAGGCCCATAATTCGCGGGGTTGATCTGGGCATATTTCAAGGCATAAGTGTAAGATTCATCCATCAAAAGATCGGCTTCGCTGCCCAAGTACAAAGATGTGCCGATCAAGGCAGCTTCCGCGGCCAGCATGGCGTAGCCATAGCTCTTCCCCTGTCTCACCTGAGAATATCCCGGCACCGCCAGAGAAAGCAGAAATTCCTTGCCCTGAGCCCAGGCTCCGCTGATGGACAGCAGACAGAGCAGCATGATCAGTATATGTTTATGGCGCATTAAAACCTCATTTCATAATTCAACATCATGCCATCTGCCCCATGAGGGCTGGCATACAGGCTCATATCACGGCTGAGGATGGCGGTATCGATCACGCTGAGAGCCCTATTGAAGAGCATCACACCCAAGGCGAGATTGTGGTTTATCTTGATTCTCTGATGCTGCTTGCGCAGATCTATATAGTTTTCCCAATGCAGGGCGGATTGCCACTCCCAGCTTTCTTCGCCAGTGTAGGTATTGGCTTCCATATAGTCGATATAGCCTTGGACGTCATTGTGATAGATCACAAAGAAGTTTCTGGCCATCATGTCTTGAAAATCGTTGAAATCTTCACTGCTGATGTAATCCTGTATCGCCTGATAGTGTCTTTGAGGCATGGAAAGTGGCACACCGGCATAGGAAAGCGCATAGTTTTTATAGGCATCTTTCTTGAGATCCATGTCGTGATTGGTCTTGAAAAAGGAGTAAGTGGCCAAAACATCGGATAAGATGAGAGCTACTCCGCGGTTGGTTTTGCCCATGGCAATTTCAGCGCTGCCTGGGACCAAAGCACTCATGCCGATCAGGGCAATTCGAGACTGTGCCCAGAGGCTCCCGCTACCTAAGATTAGCAGCAGAATGCCGATCAGGCTCAGACCTTTTGATCTTGACCCTTGCATTAGAAATTCCAGTTTAAAGCTATCGTAGGTGTAAGGTACTGATCCCGGACTGTGGTATAATACTGCATGCGGATACCGCTGTCTGAGAGCGAGCCCCGGTTTGCATTGCGGGTTACCCGGATCGCATCGATAGCTGCGCCAAGATGGTTAAAAACCAGGCCAAATTTGAAGAGATCGCTTCTTGCATAGGCGTCTTTGGCCTCATTGCGCATACCCACATAGGTCTTGCGCATAGAGCTGGAAGCATGGGTATTGATTTCCACAGGAACACTGGTATTATCTCCCCACAGCGGATAGTTTCCGCGCCAGGTCCAGCCTGGATCGTAAGGCTCTTCACTATGGCCCCCGGGATACCAGATCGGGGTCTCTTCAGCTCCGCTCTCATCGGTGGCAAAAGTGTAATACCAATCCGCCCAACCAAATACATAATGCGGGTATTTGCCGATGTCTTCGTAAAAGTGCTGACAATTCACATTTTCCAGGCGAAAATAGGACTGTTCGTAGATATCCACTGGGTTCAGGTTTAGCAGGATGCTTTGGATGCGGTATTGCCGCTCGCGGCTATAGCGTGTGGTATTTACTGTGGTTTCACCATCGCCCAGTGTATAGGAAATGGTTTCCTGATTTGCATAGCGCTCAAAGTCTTTAGTTTTGTCATCACCTTGCTTTTGAAAAAGAAACAAGCCGGCGATCAACCCCACTTCGATAACGGGGAAAATATAAGTGGTGATAGCCGTTTTGTCAGCATAAAATTGACCCGCACCAGGCACCAGAGCAGACATCAGCATGGCTACACGAGGATTTCTCTTCTCATAATTCACCTTGATGAAATCCGCATCCGAGCTTTCTTCCTTTTTGGGCTGATCTTTGTCTCCCCAAATCCAATCTTCATCTGCCTGAGCCATGAGGCTGCCCAAGAGGCCTAACAAAATGACCGATAGTATTATCTTTCGCATTTGCTCCATCCTTATTTCTCTACCGTAAATTTAAAGGTTTTCTTGGCATTGCTGCCTTTTACATGCACTATATACACTCCAGAGCCGAATCTTGCTGCATCCAGCTCAATATCATGTTCTCTTCCGTAAAAGGCCAAGCGATCCGAATATACTTTCGATCCTGCTATATTAAAGATCTCCAGCTTTACCGGCGAACTTATGCCGGCAAGACGGAGCCGGAATATTCCTGATTTTACCGGATTCGGAAACACATAGGCAGCAATATCAGATTGCGCTGGCGGGGGTGTGTCCCCATCAATCATGTGATAAAATGTTCCGCTTGCGCCATTTCTAAACCCGCTCCACAAAATGGGATTCTTTGCTGCTGCCAGACTATGGATATAAGCCCGGCTGCCAGAGGAGGCTTTCAGAGCATAGTACCATAGCAGTTGATCATTTAGCTCATCATAATACAGGTAATCCTGCTTTGAAGCATTTTCAGGAGCC
>JAJBAW010000153.1 GCA_020532545.1 Candidatus Cloacimonadota bacterium
TGACCTTTCAAAAAGGCTGCGGCAAGGCGCAGTTTATCGTTTGAGAGCATGCTTTAGATTTCGGCCTTTTTGAGGAAAACCAAACCGATGAGGGTGAAGGCCAGATTGGGTGCCCAGGCAGCCCAGATGGGCGGGATAATGCCGTTGTAGCCCAGACTCTGGCTGATCTGCACCACGATGAGATAGGCAAAACAGACCACCAGCCCCAGCATGAAGACCCAGCCCCGGCCTTTGCTACGCACATTGGCAGTGGCGATGGGGATGAAGAAGAAGATAACGATCAGGTTTGTGAGCGGAAAGGAGATCTTCATGTGCAGATCCACGATTTCCTTGCTGGCATCGTCTCCCAAGCGCTGAAGACGGGCAATGTAATCCCGCAATTCCATGAAATTCAGCGCCAGGGTCTTCTTGGTGATGCGGATAAAATCCTGGGGTTCCACATTCAGAACCGGGATACTCGTTTTGGGATAGTATCTGGCAAAGACCTGCCTGCCTCCAGAGAACCTGCGGATATCGCATTCCTGAAGTTCCCAGCCTGTGCCATTCCAGCTTGCGCTACTGGCAGTCAGCCTTTCGGTGATTTCGCCGGTCTCAAAATCGATCTTGGTCAGGTCAATAATGCGCAGGGTATTCTTATAGCCATCAAAGAAGCCAAAATAGTAAAAGTCGTTTTCTTTGCCCCGATAGTTGATGCGGGCTTTCAGCATTTGATCATCGGGCTGTTCACCTTTGATCTTTACATTGTAGAGGACGTTTCTTTCGGATTCAGCATAAGGCAAGAGGTATTCACCCATCACAGCCACCGCCCCCGAGATCATGAGTCCCAGAGCAAAAAGCGGCAGCATGGCACGTTTGATGCTGACCCCTGCAGCCCGGATGGCCACAGATTCGTTGTGCTTGGCCAGATTGTTCATCATGAAAAGGCCCGTGAGCAGCACTGTAACAGGAGATGTAAGCACGATCAAATAGGGCAGACGCAGGAGAAAATACAGCATGGCCAAATCCACCGAAGCCCCTGCGCGCAGCAGTTTGGGCAGATTGTCCACCACATCGATCACGATAAAGACCGCAGCAAAGCTTAAGAAGATGATCACATAAGTGCGTAGAAACTCGCCCAGAATGTATCTGTCCATGAGGCGGCGCATCAGTGTATTACCTCATCTGGAGGAGCGATCTTTTTGTTGAGTTTCATGTGTTTCAATCTCCAGGAAAGCACCTGCAGATCCAGGATGCGTTTTTCATAGATCGAGCCCCAGATCAAAAGACAGGCCAGCACGAAGAAGATAATATTGGACAGCCACATAGCCAGGAATGGACTCATCATCCCTCTGTCACCAGCTTGTTCACCCATATTGAGGGCTACATAATAGACCAGAAAGATCACGCTGGAGACACTGAAAGCCATGCCGATTCCGCTGGTCCTGGTCATCAGCCCCAAGGGCACGCCGATCATGATAAAGATAATGATGGCAAAGGACAGGGCGAACTTTTTGTGATACTCCACCTGCAGAGCCCGGATGTTGTCCTCGAGCTCCAAGACCCGGTTTTGGGCCACCTGTTGCATAGAGTACAGCCGTTTTTGTTCCACCTGCATTTCATAGGGATTGCCCTGATAATCAGCCCTGTCGAGCCTGGCCTGTAGCTTCTTTGCTTCATCCCGCTTGAGGCCAAGCTCTGCTTTGCGGGTGTCCAAAGTCTCAGTCAATTGCCCATAGGTCATTTCCCGGTCGCTGCGATAGCCGGTTTCAAAGATATCGGTGCGGTTGCCCAAATCCCGGATATTGATAATATATTGCTCGAAACTGGTGCTATTATATCTGCCTTTTTCGCGTTCATTACGCTGCTGCATCTCTCCTTCCTTCAGGATGATGCGCATGGAATTGCCGTTGTTCATCTGAATAACCTGGCCGCTTTTGGCATAGATCGTCCGGGGGAATCTGCTTTCACTGCGGTCATAGATGAGCACGTCCAGCAGCTCGGTTTCGGTATTTTCCCGGCACCAGACGGTATAATCCAAAAGGTTGTTGTATTCCCCGGCCTCAATGATGGTCATGGGCTTGTAGTAGGCTATTTTCAGCATCAGGTTTTTGAGTTTGTGATTTGTATTCGGCAAGAACCAGTGATTGAAATAGACCATGAGCCCGGTGAGCATCACAGCCGCGATGATCAGGTAGGTGAGCATCTTATAGATATTGATCCCGCTGGTTTTGATGACCATGATCTCGCGGTCCACACTCATCCGCCCAAAGGCCAGGATGGTGGCCACGAGCACCGCCATGGGGATCGACAAAGCCAGCATATAAGGCATGGACAAAGCAAAGACTTCCAGCACTATGCCAGCGGGCAATTGCTTCTCTATGATGATATTGAGCAGATCAATGACGCGATCGATCAAAAGCACGAAAGTCACCACCAAAAGCGAGATCAGGAAGGGCGAGATGTGCTCTTTGAGAATGTAGCGTTTCAGGATCAACTTGTGCCTTCCAACATGGCCAGCAGTTCATCTTCATTGATAATCTTCACTGTGCCCAGCTTTTCGGCCTTGGTGAGTTTGGAACCCGGTTTTTCGCCCAGGATCAGATAATCCAGGCTTTTTGAGACTCCGCTTAAGATCTTGCCGCCATGGCTGA
>JAJBAW010000055.1 GCA_020532545.1 Candidatus Cloacimonadota bacterium
AGAAGATGGTCGAGTATGCGGGCGAGGTGCGTAGGCTTTTCATGGGCGAGGCAGGAGCCGGTATCGCAAACAGTATCGAGATCACGTTCTCGACTCGGACGCTGCTTCGCTGGGCCGACCTTACGGTACGTTTCCAGCCGCTATCGCGTCAGGGTATCCAGCCTGTGACCTACGCACTGGACCGTGCCCTTGGCTTTCGCGCAACACGGGAAACCAGGGCCATGCTCCATGAGCTTGCCCAGCGAGTGTTTCCGCAGTCCATGGGGGAGTAGGCAGGGGTGCAGCTGCTGAAGAGCAAAAAGATGCAAACACTCCTGACGACCTGACCAAAGTTCGCCAGGCCCTGGCTGCGGTTCTACAGTCCATGGCCGCAAATCCTTCCTTCCTGTCGACCTATCCGAATCCACCTTCCGTAAGCCTGCAAAAATCCACGCCTCATGGTGGCAAGTTCTGGAAAGGTGCGGCGCATCCAAACGGCCTGGCACTGCAATGGGGACGGCTGAGCACCGCCGGACAGGGTAAGGTTTTGGACCTGAGCAGATGCGCCCGGGGTAATCCGGTGCAGGAACTCATGGATAGGGCGCTTGCTAAGATCAACGAGGGATACGTGCTTTGCCTGGTCACATTTTGAGAATCATCACACCAAACGAACGAGGGCGTTTATTATGGATACAGTTCAAAACGATTTCCCCTTTTGCCAGTCCATCGAGCTGACCAAGCCCGTTCCAAAAGGTGGTCATCATTTCTATTGGAAAGCCGAAATTGAAAATGCTGGCCTGATCATCCGCACCTGGCTTGGCGATAATAACGGGGCACCATTCGACGGCTACGCGGTGAGGACCATCGCCAGCCACGAGTGTCAGGACAAGAATCCCATCCAGGAGATGTGGCGCAGGGCCATGGATAAAATCGAACGGCAGGATTTCATCATCGTGAACGGAAACTAGGGGCGCCAGGCGCTCAATTCATATGAAGGAGAAGAACATGAATACGCAAACAGACATCAAGGTCCTTGGCAGCCTTCTGGCCCTGCATCTTGAAGTGAACATTTGGACCGCACGTAAGAAGCTGAGCCCCGAGGATTTCGATGGCGCAAAGCTTCCACCTGATGACCTTGCGTCCCTTGGCAGCAAGCGGGTCTGTGATCCGGAGGATCTGAAGGTTTTTGGGACCTTGAAGGCAAGAGCCGTGAGCCTTCTGGACAGGCATGGGGTACGTTTTCTGGGTGGTTGGGCCATTCCCGAGAGCCAGGCGGACGCCATCGTGACCGAACTTGAGCAGATTCTGCAGGACTTCAACCGTGCCAAAGATGACTTCCTGTCCCGGTATGACGAATCCGTGCGCGAATGGATCGCAAAGCACCCCGGATGGGAGCAGATCATCTTCGATTCCACGGTTAGCGCCGATTATGTGCGCAGTCACATGGGCTTTTGCTGGAGGCTGTATCGCATCGTTCCGCCTGATCCTGCTGACCCCGTCATGGAAGGGCTCAAAGACGAAGTGGAAGGCCTGGGACAGACACTGTTCGGGGAAGTGTCCAAAGCAGCAACGGAAGCCTGGCACAAATGCTTTGCCGGAAAGACGGAAATTACCCGCAAGGCCCTCTCACCCTTGAAGACCATTCACCAGAAACTCTCGGGCCTGAGCTTTGTCGAACCAAGGGTGTCTCCGGTTGCGGACCTCATTCACACCGCGTTCGAACATTTGCCCAAGCGAGGACGGATCGAAGGCGCAAACCTGCTCATGCTGCAGGGACTTGTCTCGCTTCTGCGAGACGTGGACGCGCTCATCGAACATGGACAGAAGATCATGGACGGGACGTCCTCCAAGGATGTCCTGTCCCTCTTGGTCGAAGGACAGACAGACGCGCATGCGCTGGATGCCCAAGGCGATGACAGCCTGGACGCGGCTATACCTGAGGACGACATGCCGCCCATCTTTGCGGACATGCCCATGCAGCCGATCATACCCAGTTGCGGGTTGTGGTGACATGAATATAAAGGGTACCATCTTGGCTCAATAGGGTTGAGTACGAAGTGGTTGTCGGATATACTGAAAGCTCAGTATCGGGGAGGGGAAATGAGAGCGACTGCAGAGCAAATATACGGGGTGGAAAGAGCGTATCGAGATGTCTTTGGTCGGTGCTCGCCATCCATCGCTGACTTCCCAAATGATGCCATTTATGAACTTGGCCTCAAGGCATTGATGCGGCGTTCTCCTGTCACTCATGAGGAACTTAAGGTCTGGATATCCGTAAATTCTCCCGCCACAAAGCCCTAGCCACAAATATATTACGACAATTGCCGGACATATAGTCAGGCTATTTCAAATAGAAACAAGCGAAAAGCCCTGGAGTCACGAGCTCCGGGGCTTTTCGCATTTGGAGGACTTCATGATCGATACACGGGCCGTGATGCGCTCGCTGCCGCTGGTGGCCAGCGTGCTCGGCAGAAAATACGGAGTGAAGGTGGAGATGGGTGGGACGGACGCCTACACCGACGGCAAGACCATTCACCTTCCTGCCATGCCAAGCGAGGTGCCGGACACTTTGCTGGCAATGGTCAGGGGATTCTTGGATCACGAGGCAGGGCATGTCCGGGACACGGATTTTACTGCCCTGCAGGAGGCCAGGCTCTCACCCATTGAAATGCACGTTTGGAACACCCTGGAAGACTGGCGGGTCGAACACAGACTCGCGGCCTTATTCCCTGGGTGTCGCCAAAACTTCGATTGGCTGATTGCGCACCTCTTCGGCTCGAACGACCGGGACGAACCTGCTGAGCCTGCAGCCAATATCCTCAACTGGCTGCTGCTCGAAGTCCGGTCTTGGGATGTCCTGTCTTTGTCCAGGCAAAGAGACAGCTTGGCAAGACAAGTGGACAGAGACTTTCCGGGGATAAGGACGAAGATTGAGAACGTGCTGAAGCTGGTCCGAACCAAGTGCATGTCTACCCAAGACGCCATCAAATACGCCCGCGAAATTGTGCGCGCTTTGGATCAGTACGCAAACCCTGTGAGCCAGCCGGAGCCTTCGGCAGAAAGTCAATCCCAAGCAGATCCTTCGGCAGGCGGACCCTCGGAGAGTTCGGCACGTTCGGCACAAAGTGATCCTGATGGACAAGGCGACAAGAACGACCGGCCTGAAGGGGCAGATGATCCGTTGCCAGACGAGGGGCAAGATGCTGACGCGGACCAGGACGGATTGTCCGAACCGGACGATGGTGATGTTTTGGAGTCATCTGGAGTTGGTGAAGTTTCAGAACATGCCCGGGAACATGTCCAAAGTCTGCTTGGGGCAAGTGAGAATGCGCTTCCGCAAAACCTGGGAAGCATTTTGGCCAGCGTCCTGAAAGAGACATCCCGCGATTCGGTGCAAAGCTCAATCGCCGTGGCAATCCAGACATCCAAATGTACCGGTCCACTTTCAGGGGACGATATCCAGGAAGCCAGGAAGGCATGCAACGCACTTCGAAGCAGGCTTGGCGGGTTGGTGCAGACCAAAGTTCTGGCCCGGGCAGCAGGTGGTCGAAGAGGGCGTCTTGATACCGGGCAGCTTCACCGTTTGGCCGTGTCCGATCCGCGGGTGTTTCGCATCAAGGCCGAACGGACCGGCATTGATACCGCCGTGCACATCCTGCTTGATTGCTCCGGATCCATGGTGCGCAGGATCCATTTGGCCTGCCAGGCTTGCTACGCCGTGGCCTCTGCCCTTGAGGCCTCACGAATCAACATCGCCGTCACCGCGTTTCCAGGCACGCAGACCCCAGAGGGCTCGTACTCAACGATTGCCCCCGTCATACGTCATGGACAGAAGGTGAACCCCAATCTGGATCTGTCTCCTGCAGGTGGCACGCCTATGGGGGAGGCGCTGTGGTGGGTGATGCAGGAGATGCTGACGGTCAAAGAAAACCGCAAGATCATCCTGGTCGTGACTGATGGAGAACCAGACTCCATAACGAGCGCAACTCAAGCTCTGGATCAAGGTCGGCGGGCTGGTTTTGAAATATATGGGCTGGGAATCGTCAGTCAGAGCGTTGGCGATCTTATGCCGAGTAAGAGTAAGGTGGTTGGTTCCATGACGGAGCTTCCAGGGGCCATGTTCTCGTTACTGGAATCAGCAGTGCTTCAAGATAAAGCCTAATGGAATATTGCCGGAATCAGGAAGTTGTATACTACAACAAAATTTATAAATTATTTCAGGGAGGTTTGAGCCATGAATTGGGGAATATTTATCGCTATTGCTGTTGCTGTTTTGGATATCGTCAAAAACAATTTGGACGACTGAGATGCGATCGTTGAGGGGCATGTCGTCCCGTATGTCGCTAGCTAAGCACAGGGTTTGGTCATCGTTGGAGTGTTAGAATGCAAGAATCTCGTAATATTAGGAAGATAGGCATTAGATAAAAACTCTGGGTTCTTTTCCGGATTCTGGAAAGTGATGGGTGCATCTTGAGATCAACGGCGCTAAGATGACGCCGCAACATTTTGTTAAGGAGGATGTTATGGGAAAGTTCTTATGGTTTTTAGGCGGGTGCGCTACAGGGTTGTTGGCTGCAGCAGTTATCGAATCTTTAAACGAAGAGGAGACAGTATATACCGATAAAGTCGGGGATGACTCTGAGTCTGAAGAGGCAATGTCAGATTGGCTGGATGAGGCCGTCTATCCAGAAACAGCTGCCGGGAATGCTGACTCTGAGTCCAATATTATCATTCCTGCAACCTGAACCAGGGGGTATTAATGCGCATTTCTTGTCCAAAATGTGAATCAAAGAATACGTCTTGTAAGCCTGATTCTTCCAATCTCCTGGCTATACTGGAAAATCTGTTGCCCAAAAAGCCTTTGCCGTGTGGAAAATATGTGGTGACCTGCAAAGACTGCGGGGCACAGACCGTGGTCATGGTAAACTGATCGTGTGGGCGCGGAACACCGCGCCTGCACTTTAGTCATAAAAGCTCAGCGCCTGCTGCAACTCATCCTTTACTCTCTGGCGCAAAGATTCAGGCGCAAGCAGTTTGGCATCAGCACCGAACCCCAGAATCCATTTGATGACTTCAAGCTCAGACTGGGCTGAAAAATTTAGGGTCACACTGCCGTCTGCAGCGTCCTCAAGCCGATCATCCTTACTCCATTGTCTCTCACGAACATAGCTTGCGCCACCTCCATAAAACTGAGCCCTGACCTCAAAGGGCATGGTCTGACGCGAAAGGCCGAAGTGTCCGCCTTCAAGAGGGGGAAGCTCGGAGAGAGCCTTTTCAGGTAGGATGCGCCGCGTGGGCTGAACACAAACCAGGCGATGAATGGCCAATGTGATGTCCTTGGTGACCTCGGGATGCCCTCGCTCAGTCACCAGCCATCCTCGAATGTATAGACTTTCGTGAAATGCCACGAGGTGAACAGGCACCAACACATGCTTTTTGGCTTCTTGTCTGCGAGGAGACTGGTACAAAACTTCAAGCACCTGCCTGGAGCGGATGGAAGCGATCAACCGCTCCAATATTTTTTCATAAGCGGAGTAATCGATCTTTCCTTTGACCGCACATTGTCCAAGTGGCTGAAAGGCCCCTGCCCGATCTTCATAGTCTTCAAGTAGGACCGCCGTTTTTTCAACTGTTTGCTCAAGTTTTTGCCGAATACCGGTAGGCAGAAGGTGCTGCATCCATTCTTTGCACAGAACGAGCTGGGCGATTTCATCTTCTGACAAAACAACCTTGGGACGATTAGGCACGGTTTGAATCTGGTAGTACGACTGGCCGTCTTCTTTCCATTTGCGCACGGCCACCCGTCCGCTCATGTCGATTTGCTCAATCAGACGCAGCACGGTTTGGCGAGAGCAGTCGAGAATCTCGGAGAGGCGCTTCAAGGAATAGGCTCTGCCAGAAAAAACAAGAAGACTGAAAAGATTTACAGCATTGCGGGTGGGATTCCCCTCTGGGTTTCTTTTGGGCGGCACGACGTTTTCCTTGTGTGAAACAATTAATTTTTTGACTAGGATCTTTCCGTTATCTGGAAAGGCTGCGAGGGAAAGAGCTAACCGTCAGACACGTAAAATAGGTTTTCAGAAGCAAAATTTCAACGCAAACTTGCGCTGAACTACAGCAAAGCACGGGAGGACTGAATGAGCTTAAGCGAAACGATGCAGGCTCAAGGCTTGTCCATGGCTTCGAAAATGGGTAAGGATCTGAACCTAGCTGAAGCAGAACGCTTTCTCAATAATAACAGGGAGAAGGGATGGAGTGAAACATTTAGGCTATTGTTCAGCATGCTCGGGGAGGATGGCTATTACCTTAGTCCATCGACCTGGGCTGTTATTGCTGGCGCATTGGCCTATGTGGTGTTCCCGTTAGACGTAATCCCGGATTTTATTCCAGGCTTGGGCTGGATCGACGATGCATTTGTGTTGGGAACGGTAGTGGCGATGCTGGATGAAGAGATTAAGAGATATAAAATTTTTAGGTCGAGTTTGTGATGGCAATTTAAGAATTTTTATGTGTTTAGATGATATCAACAAGGACAGCAGGACGTATGATCAATCAGAGAATTACAGCATTTCCAAACAAAATTGATTCAATTTTGTTTGATGTTTTAAATAAATACTCTAAATCAGGCAATAAAGGACAAATTGAAGAATTTATAAGTGATTTTTTATTATCATCTACAGCTTATGACACTAAAGAAAAGGCTGAATCGGTTGCTCGGGATATTTCGTTGGCTGTTGATGCAATCCGCCTTGGTTATGAAGCTATTCAAGAATACAAATCACGCGGGCTTTCCAATGGAGTTTGGTTGCGCGACACCCTGGATGCCGCGACATCGTCCATGCAGCAGGAAGAAAAAAATTTAATTATCCATTCGGTAAAGCAGGCTATGGCACTGAACAATGCTGAGTTCACGGCCATGTTGACCACGGGAGAAGTGCAGGGCTCATGGGTGCCTGAACTCGGAGCTGGAGACTTCAGAGGACTAGAAAAGACAGGTATTGCCCAGAATCTCAAAGAGGAAATTGAAGCCAACTCCTTGTTGGGGGCCATCAGCGTCGAAGGTTTTTGTCAACCGCCCAACATTGAATATCCGCAGCTAGACATTGTCAAAGAATACTTTGAAGCGCGCCTGGACGTACAGAGTGATGGTGATTTTAAGAAAGTGGTTGCTGCTGGTATTGAGATAGCCAAAGAGCAGGGCTTGCTTCCCGAAAAGTTGGCAAGCTGGTCTACCGACGAACTGGCGGCTGTGGTGGACAAAGGTTTGTCTGGTGCCAAGCTGGCCTACAAGGCTGCCCAGGGGGAAATTGATGTCACGGACGCCACCGATTATCTGATTGATCGCTCTGTATCCACCGTGGGCACGGTGGTAACAACGACGTGTGCCACATACGGGACAGCGGCAGGTGGAGCTATTGGTGGAATTTTAGGTTCTCTGTTTGGTCCAGCGGGGACGGCGTTTGGGACAAAAATCGGGTCAACCATTGGTAGATATGCAGGGAAATTTGTGGGGGACGTTGTTATCAAGGGAGTCAAAAAGGTTGCACGCGCAGCCATCGGTATGGTGGAGAAAACTTGGGAAAGTGGGAAGCGCGCGGCCAGTTGGGTTGGTGACAAGGTTTCGGCAGCCTGGAAATGGGCGACCAGTTGGTGGTAACCCGTGCAAGGATGTCGGACGCTTCGCCCTCAATGATCTGCAGCACAAAGACCTAAACACAAAGATGGAGACGCGTATGGCTAAAGCGATTAAGTTTAATATCCTTGTTGATAAAACACCCCTGCGGGACATTAATGATCTGCATGAGCATTTCAACTTGGATGATCTGCTGGCGCACCAGCAAAGTGGATTGTTGCAGCGTTGGCTGGAAGTGCGTGGCCTAACTGAGCTGGCGGAGCGCGTGGCGTCCTTGTCTTCCGCTGGCCCCCTGGCTGCAGCCCAGGAACTGTGTCGAACTTTTCATCCCGAGAGTACGCCAGAGCACATTGCCGCTGCAGTATATCCTTTGGAATACGCAATGCAACATGCTGCCCGTCTGGAGGAATTGAAAAAGAGCGACTTTGCACGGCAACAGGTCATTGACGACTACCATAGTGGCTATGCACGGGTGCTTCAAAAAATGTTTGAGCATCCAGAAGACTATCCATTGATTAAGTCCGCGCTCAGTGAAATTTGGAACATGTACATGGGTCTTTTCCGTCTTGATTTTGATAGATTTTTTGTTCATTGTCTTCACAATTATCCATTTATCCTTTTTGCTATTACTGCAAACCAAATTTTCAGGCAGGATTCTGTTTTTGCAAAAATTGATCTTGCGGCTTTGTTTGATATAGCATCTTCTATAAAGAAATCAAATATAAATATTAAGAGAGATACAAATCATACATGGCAGCATGTTACAAACGATGAAGTGCGCATAGAAAGTGTAGAAAATTTATCTGGAGATGTTAATGTAAAAGATTTAGATGGAAATGAATATGCTGGGACTACAGCTATTGGTAAAATATTGAAAGGTTTGTTTTTTTATTCAAATCGTTCAACTGATTCTGTAGAATATATCTTGCTGTCAGATGCACCAAAACCTCCATTCTTCTCCTATGGTGGTGAGACAGCGAATTACTGGAAAGATATAGAGCCTAGGGGGAAATATTTTATGATCTTAAAGATGGAGCCAGGGAATTTTGTCCGCAATTGTGGTCGAAGCGGAGAAGAATTAAACGCCGAGCACGTCAATGGCCAGTTTCCTATATTGGATGGCATTGATTACAAGAGCAATAATGCTGCCGATCAGTTACTCTACATGGAGGTCTAGCCATGCAGGATGCTGCCGCTCACAAATTGGCCAGTTATGTGGACGCGCTGCGTCCGCTGATCTCCATTACAACATTTGATTTTCAGGCTGTGGACACTCTGATTGCGCAGGTAGGGCGGGGCTTTGATATTTACGAATATAACCATGCCGATGGCCGCATTGATTTCCGCACCAAGGCCCCGTTACAGCGATCCGATCTGGGAACATTCTTGGCGTTGTTTGATACGAATGAGCCCAAAAAGATTTTTGTGGTCCTTAAGGACGTGCATGAAAGTTTGAGTAATCCTGCAATCATCGCCCGCCTCAAATCCATCGCGTTAAAGTCCATGTATTCGGATTATTATTATGTGACGATTTTTCTGGTCAATTCCATCCAGGTCATTCCGCCAGAATTGGAAAAAATGATCACTATTTTCGATATTCCGTTGCCTACCCAAGCCCAGATTCAGCGGATTATCGTTGACTATGCCCAGGGCTTTGGGTTGCCCATGGCCGAAGAGGTCATCAATGATCTCACGGTATCTTTCAAGGGCCTGAGCGAGTTTGAAATTCGACAGATTTTGAATTTGGCCTACCAAGAGTCCGGCACTATCGACCAAAATGACAATGCGCTCATTCTGAAGGAAAAAGAACAAATTATCAAAAAATCTGGAATGCTGGAAATTGTGGTATATGATTCGAGCCTGAGCGACGTGGGCGGATTGGCTAAGCTGAAAGAGTATCTGCAATGTAAGGCACGTATTTTTAACAATTTGGGCGAAGCTAAGAAATTTGGCATTGATCTGCCAAAAGGCCTCCTCATTGTTGGCATGCCCGGCTGTGGTAAAAGTCTGACCGCGAAAGCCACAGCCCACTTGTTCCAAGTGCCTTTGTTACGGCTCGATATTGGCAAGTTGATGGGTAAATATGTGGGCGAAAGCGAAGGGAATTTACGCAAGGCAATTAAAACAGCCGAAGCAGTGGCTCCGTGTGTTCTCTGGATTGACGAATTGGAAAAAGCTTTTGCTGGTGTGGGTGGTTCTGGAGGCGGTAGCGATGTGACGACCCGGCTTTTTGGTAATTTCCTGACATGGCTGCAAGAAAAAGAAAGTTCGGTCTATGTGGTCGCAACATCGAACGATATCTCCAAACTTCCGCCTGAATTTTTGCGCAAAGGCCGTTTTGATGAGTTGTTCTTAGTCAATCTTCCTGATGGCGAAGAACGAAGGACTATTTTTGAGATCCACCTTCGAAAACGCGGCAAACTGACGAAGTCTATCGATACTATCAGGCTTATACAGGAGACGGAAGGGTTTAGCGGAGCGGATATAGAGTCGGTTGTAAAAGAGGCTATTGAGACGGCATTTTTCTCTGATCAGCTAGGGGTTACGACTGAGCATGTTCTGCAGACGATTAGGTTGACCAAATCCATTTCAGTTACTTTGAAGGAAAAAATTGATGAATTAAGGCGCGTTTTTGAGCGATTTGATTTCAAGCCAGCAAACGAAATTTCAGTGCGGACAATATGATGACTTTAACCTGACCAGAGAGTGCTATGAGAGAAATCATTTTTTGCATCCTGGTATTTTGTCATTTAATTTTTTTGCTTATGCAAATGATCGTTGTCCGGATAAGGTTCTAGATACGTATACGATTGAAGGTAAATGTGTTGGTATTGAATGTGAGGATAAGTGTTGTGCGACAATTTTTCTCGACAATAATGAAGAGTTTACTTTTTTGTACGGAGAAGATGCTATTACTACAGATCTTCAAAATTATGGCAACCGAGTAAGGATCACTATTAATGTAGGGCAGTTTTGGAACACATATGGAAATGAGTGTAGTCGTTATGATGTATTTCACTCAACTGAAGCTGTTCCTACTACATTTACAGTAACTGGATTTGATTATGGTCAGTGTATAAACAACGCTGGATGTGTCGCATTAGAGATGGTTAATTGCATGCAGACGTCTATTTCAATTCTAAAAATATGAATATCGTCAAATTTAAAGAAGGGTTTATCATTGTGCGATAATGATCCGTGTAAAGACTCTTTGAAGAAAGCGCATCAGGCATGGACGTTGTATGTGAAAAAATAGCTAATTATATTTCTATTAGTAATGATGAGACCTCTTCAGTCGCAAGGATAATGGCGTTGTCCTTTATTCGCGAAGAAATGGATAAGTTTTCAGGATTGATTACGCTAGGAGCGTTTTAATGTTTTACTGACGGGGTAGCAGTGAATTCAATATTTATCATTCTTGTAGAAGGTCGTGCGTGCGTGGTTGAGTCTATTGATGGTCGCTTTGAGCCAGTATGTATCAAAGGTGAGGAGCGCTTTCCGCTGCAAGAACGTCAGGTGAAGTGGTTTTTGTCTGAATTGCTTGGCAACCTTGGAGAGGATGATTTGCGGGGCTGGTCTGTGGGCGTCATTTACGATTCCGAGTCCTCTTCAGTCCTTCCGTCTGTTATAACCGAATTATTCCAGCACCACTCCGGTAAGCTGGAAGTGCGTACATTGGAATCCCTGTTGCCAGAGGTGCTGCTCAAGCGCAAGGCGATCACTTTGGGCCGATCAGTGACCGTCGCTATCGGGGGGCGCTGTTGGCAAGTGGTCCTGACGGAGGAAGGACGCGTGTCCTCAGTGGCATGTCTGGAAGATACAGTTTCTGAGGTGCGCTTGACAGAACTCGACATTCCCAGTGCCTTGCTGGCTGACTACGCATTTACCACAAACCGCAAGGAACTAGAGCGGACAGCGTCAGAGCTGGCAGATATGACAATACAATGGGATAAAAGCGTACTGCAGAACAAAGAGCTTCTCGTATACATTGAAAATTTGCAAAAAGCATTAGCTGATCAAGAAGTGGAGATAAGCACACACAAACAGGATATAAACACTTTTATGTTCCGCATTATAGACAATGCATTAGGCAATGTTGTAGATAGTAATTTGTTTTCAACAAGTGCGAAGAGGTTATTAGGAGTGTATTTAACTTCAACTTATTTGCATAAAACTAATGATGAAAAAATAATTACAAATAAAATTAATATTTCTTTAAATTCAATTGAATCAAACAAATTTTATATTAAAAATTTCTTTAAATGTCTTAATTCAAAATTAATATACACTTCTTTTGATATACAAAAATTATTTATTAGAATTTTACTTGATGAAGAAGATTGTCCAATACCTATTTTGCAAAATTTATCAAAGAATAAAGATTGTGATTTGCGTAAAATGGTTATCTGGCATCCTAACTGTCCACAGAATATAATTAAAATTTTTCTCCAAGATCAGGATGAGTCTGTTCGAGATGCGGCACAAAAACGTTTACAAGGGCAATAAAGTTTCGAGCGCGCTTACGCGCCACCACGTGACCAATACCTTTGCGCTAATATCACAGGCCGTCTCGGCCACACTGCAACTCCATCGTGAGGACCGTTCATGAGCGAAACATCACTTCAAATGCGCGGGAGCAGCCAGATTCAAGCTCTGGATGTGCGTGCCGTGGAGTCGCTTCTTCTTGGGATCGAAATATTGAGCAGTTCGGATGCACTCGACAACCAGGCTTGGCTGACTCCGGCCTCTGTTTCGCTGGTTGACGCCGTGCCGCGATCCCGCGACTGCGCGTTTTACCGTCTGGACGAACTGCGGCACGACAGCAGCTTTCCCCAGCGCGAGGCCATGGAGAATGTGCTTTCGGCCTTGGCTGGGCTGAAATGCCGTTTTGTGTATCTGCTGAGTGGAGATGAAAGCGGGGTCAGTATCCATTTGGGCGTCGTGCGCACCCTAGATGCGGCCGACAATGGAAGTCTGAGCGCCAATGACCTTGGCTCCATCCTCCACGATGCCTTTGCCGCTAATTTTCAAGGCAGCTCCTTACCCAAACTGAGCACGAAGGAACTGGAGCAGGACATTTTTGAGCGTCTGCGCACATCCCAGCGAGGCGGTTTGGTCATGGGCATTCCGTCCTCCAACGAGCAAGGTGAAACCCAGGATGCCGGATTCCAAGGAATTGAGCGACTTATCAACGGTATGCTGGGGCAACGCTGGCAGCTGCTGATTGTCGGACAACCCATGGACGTCCAAGAAATTGAGGACATAAAGCGTTCGGTGTTTTCTCTTTACAACCAACTGCACTGCGTTTCTAAAATTTCAATTCAACAATCAGAAAATATGGGGAAGTCCCATACCAATACCTCCGGAAGCAACGACAGTATCAGCGTATCAAAAGGATCGAGTTCGTCGTCAGGAGATGGGACAAGCTCAAAGGGCACCAATCAGGGGAAGAGCACCACAAAAGGAAAAAACACCTCTGATTCCATAGGGGAAAGCTCGGGCTACTCGCTGAGCATGACGCAGGAGAAAATCAAAAAGGAATTAGTTGATCTACTCGAATACATCGACAAAGAACTCTTGGATCGGATCAAGTTGGGGCAGTCAAAAGGCATGTTTAAAGTCGCTACCTATGCGTTAGCGGAAAATCGTGCTGACTTCTGGCGTTTGTCTCAGCTTATTAAATCCGTTTTTCAGGGCGACACCTCGCGGTTTAGTCCGCTGCGAGTCCATCCGATCCCGCAGGCCGTGATCAATGAAGCCAGCGCAATTGAACATTTGCTCTGCGGAATGCGCCCCTGGCGGATTTCCTTGAATATGTCTGCAGAGGTGCCTTGTCTATTTGGGCATCCGGTCGAGTCCGGGGGGATGAGCCTCTCAACAGTTCTTACCGCTAAGGAACTAAGCCTGCTGGCTGGCCTGCCAACCCGCGAAGTACCTGGGATTCCCATGGTGGAGGGAGTGGATTTTGGGGTAAATCCCGAGTCCAGCAAATCAGAGACGCCTATCACCGTCGGCATCGTGCTCCACCGAGGTGGCCGGGTGGAGGGGAAACGAATCAGCCTAGAGTTGAACGATCTCTGCCGCCATGTCTTTGTGGCAGGAGTCACTGGAAGCGGCAAGACAACCACCTGTCAAAAATTATTGCGCGAATCGGGCCTGTCCTTCATGGTCCTTGAACCCGCTAAGACAGAATATCGCGTCCTGGTCAACGCCGTTCCTGGGTTGAAAATTTTCACATTGGGCAATGAACGGCTGACACCGCTCCGACTCAATCCCTTCGAACTCTTCCGTTTTGAAACAGTCACCGGCCATGTCGATTTGCTCAAGGCCGCATTTGCAGCGGCCTTTCCCATGGAAGCCGCCATGCCTTATATGCTGGAAGACGCTATTTACCGCATTTACGAAAAGCGCGGATGGGACATTTCTGGAATGCTTCCGGCGCAGCACTCCAATCGTCTGTGCGCTGATCCGTGGAGTCCGGAAGCCCTGGGCTGGTACTGGCCGACCATGGATGACCTGCTGATAGCTCTGGGTGAAGTCGTGGATAAGGAAAAATTTGATACCCGCCTTGCCAACGACTACCGGGCGTCCTTGGTAAGCCGTTTGCGCAATCTCACCGTGGGCTCCAAAGGGAGCATGCTCAATTGTCGCATTTCGACGGATTTTGAGATGCTCATGAACTCTCAAGTGGTTGTGGAGATGGACGACCTGAAAGACCCGCAGGACAAGGCGTTACTGATGGGGTTGATCCTGGCCCGCGTCGGTGAAGCTGTCAAAGAACGCTACCGGAAGTGCGGTGGCGGGACGCAGCATTTGACACTGATTGAGGAGGCGCATCGTTTACTTGCGCATCCGGATCAGGGAAGCAGCGATTCGCGTCGCCACGCTGTGGAAACCTTTGCCGATATGCTTGCGGAAATCCGCAAATATGGCGAGGGGCTGGTCATTGTGGACCAGATTCCCGGCAAGTTGATGCCGGAGGTCTTGAAAAACACCAATACAAAAATCGTCCACAAGCTTTTTGCCCGCGATGACCGCGAAGCCGTCGGCGATTCTATGGGCTTGGATGACGAACAGAAGAATTGGCTCTCCCGGCTCAAAACTGGTGAAGTGATTGTGCATAGTGGTCAGTGGCTTAAGCCGGTCCACGCCATGGTGGAAAAACTTGCTGATGTGGGTGAGCCTGATTCGGAACAACTGCGCCGCTTGTTTGATGATCTGTACGTTCAGCAGCAGGGGGTCTATTTTCCGGCGTTGTTCTGCGTACATCCACAGCGCTTGGGCTCTAGGGAAGAGATTCACGCCTTTCGGGAGTTGCTTGGTCTCATTCGGCATTGCGCAGCTGAAGCCAGTACAAGCGCGACAAAAACTGGCCGCGAATTCTGCAAGCGGTTCTGCTCACATGCGAGAAACAATCAAGTCACGACCGCGTATCAACGCTTGAGTCAATCCTTTCAAGGCGTGGATGCCTGTCTCGCGTCTGAGCTGTGCACAGCCCTGCTTAAGAATGACATATTTGAGAGTGACCTGGAAGAACACACACGTCGTCTCAAGCAATTTTTGCACATGGCATTCCACGAACAGAGTGATGCAGAAAGCGTTATCGACAATAAAACAGGAACAATCATTTGGAATGCACTGTATTTACAACATCAACGCTGAGAGGTTTGCCATGTTCTTTGAGATCAGTATGTTCAAAACCATCGTTGAAGCTGTTATTAGTATCTTGCCCACCTTGGAAAAAATGGGGCCGATGCTGTCAGAGCTTAAGCTCGATAAAGTTCTGGAAGCCATCGCCAAAATCATTCAAACTGTAGCCGAAATATTGGGGTGTGGCCATGCAAACATTGAAGAACTGGGAGCCAAGGCCGAGCAGTCAGGTCTTAATCCGGACGACTTCGAGACCTATGACGACTACATGAAGGCCTTGTATGAATTTCAACTCGACCCTGCCAAGATGGACGAGATTCCACTCGAAGTCCGCCTTGCCCGAGGCATCTCCGTGGTCTTGCAGCGTATTGAAGATCTTTTTCCTGTGGGTGTGGAGGATCTATTGCCCGAATTAGTTGGCAAAAAGCGTGCTGATTTCTTTACTCCAGTCCGCATCGCCGCTCTTCTCGACTCATTTGCTCAGGCAGACTTGGCGATGCGCGACATGATCAAGTATTTCGACAGCGGACTGGGTGTTTCCGCTAGTTTGCGCGTCGAAGACGCCATGGTAAACGCCGAGAAGCAGTTGAAGGAAAATGCAGGCAAGACAGATGATGAATTGCTGGATCGTATTCAGCAGCAGCGAAATTAGAGATACTTGTTCCAAACTGTCTGATTGTGATGTTCCCGTTAGACGTAATCCCGGATTTTATTCCAGGCTTGGGCTGGATCGACGATGCATTTGTGTTGGGAACGGTGATCGGTTTACTTAAAGATGAAATTTATAATTTCAAAAAAACTTTATATGAAGTAATTTAAAGTTTTTATGACACGAGCACCTAGTCTTTAAGATAGCAGTCAATTGTCTTACGTGTTATTATCTTGACACAGGAATGGTCTTGAAGAACAAATTATTAAGAAGATCTTATTTGTGGATAGTATGATTGAAGCAAATACTGGTATATAAAGAAAAGAAATTTTCTAAGAGACATCCCGCATTCGAGGCCTGACTTGCGCCAAAAATACCCGTATAGCTCCTAGGAGAGCCAATTTTTATGGAATCATTATTCATTGTTTTGCTAGAAGGGCGTGTATGCGTGTTCGAATCTGTCGATGATCAATTTGATTCGGTGTCTATTAAAGGCGAGGAATGCACCCAACTAAAAACGAATCAAGCAGATTGGTGCATTCGAGAGTTATTAGGTAACCTAGGAGTAGACGATTTGCAGGATTGGTCCGTTTCGGTGATCTATGATTGCGTTACATCTGAACTCCTGTCGCCAGTGCTTGTCGGACTGCTTCCTCATAAACCTTTTGGTCTTGAAGTACGCAGTTTGGAATCTCTGATGCCCGAACTCCTCCTCAGATGTAAAATGATCTCGCCAGGCCAAACGGTCACGGTCGGTCTTGGAACCCGATGCTGGCAGGTTACGCTGACACAAGAAGGTCGGGTGACCAAAATTGAATGTATGGAAGGTGTTGTTCCCAATGAGCGCTTGTCTGAGTGCGACATTCCTGGCGCTTTGCGAGACGACTATGCCTTCACAGCAAATCATATAGAACTAGATAATTTGCTTAATCAATTAAATACAATGACTAATCAATACACGGAAATTACGCAGCAGATGGAAGAATTACAAAAAAATATTCATTATAAAGAGCTTATGAACCAGCTATACGTATTGAACTTAAATCAAAAAGAAGAGATAATAAATAATTACGAATTAGCAATAAATGAGTTAGTGCGATTATTAATTCCAATGAAGCCATCAAATATAATTAACAATGTTTTTGGTGCGCGCATTATTTACGATGATAGCTCATCAAGTTTGCCAGAAATGTTAAAACTAGTATCATCTACCAAATCTGGAATCATCACTGAAAAATTATATTCTCAAATGAAGCTTGTTTACGGAAATTTACTTAAAAACGAAACCATACAATATTTCTTAAATAATATTAACTGTTCAGAGAAAATTTTAATTGAATTAGCACATCACAATGATTTTGATGTTCGAAAAAAGGTCGCAAAACACCAAAATTGTCCGTCAGATTTACTTAAGTTATTAATCAACGATAAAAGAAAAGAAGTTCGAGACATCGCTCAATCTCGAATATAAAATACAAATAAAAATTGGTTGAAATTCTACAAAAGATTAAATTCAAAGTCTGTCGGGTAGAAGCCCGCAAATGCTGCACATGGGCGTTAAATATGTACCTTAAAAGTTACTTGTTAACCTTGAATATGTCCGAAACTTTTGACAGTTGCAATTGGGTCATAGCTTCCAAAGCGTCCATGGCTTTGCGCTTGGTTCGTTTGTCATCGTGTGCGTAGCGAAGGGCCATGACTGGGGATTTCCAACCGCCAATAGCTTGCAAGTCTGGTAAGGACGTACCTGCCTGGGCGAGCCTTGTTGCTGCCGTGTGGCGCAAAGTATGGAATACCACCCGATCTCGCTTGTCCCGGCCTTCATTCAACCTCAATGCTTCAACCGTATCTCGGAAAGGTTGAGGCGGTTGTGTATAGGTCTTTCCGGCTGCATTTAGAAACACAGGCCCAGTTAAGCGACCTTGCCTGCGAAGTTCGGTTAAAAAATCCACCAATGAGTCAGGTAGAGGGACTGTGCGATTCGTGCCGTTTTTC
>JAJBAW010000154.1 GCA_020532545.1 Candidatus Cloacimonadota bacterium
GTATGGGCATGATCATCAAAGAGGAAGATGCCCGGGAAAAGATGGAAGTGGAAGCCACCGAAGTCAAAGCTCCGGCAGAAAAAGATTCCCCAGTGCTGATCTATTATAACTGGTGCAAGAAGTGCGGTATCTGCGTAGCTTTTTGTCCCACCGGATGTCTCGGACGCAGGAGTGATGGCTCACCCTATGTGGAGTTTCCGGAAAAATGCATACATTGTGAAACTTGTGATCGCCTGTGTCCCGATTTCGCGATCACTGGAGCCAAGGAGAAGTAATGCAAAAAAAAACCACAAGCAATTCCACCAAGGCCAAAACCCCGAAGGCGGAGCCCAAGCCGAAGAAATCCAGTGCCGTAAAGGCTGCCAGCAAGATAGTCGAGCTGGAAAGCAACCTGGAGCGTAAGACCATCATCATGCAAGGTAACGAAGCTGTGGCTTACGGCGCCTTGGATGCCGGAGTCAATTTCTTTGCCGGCTACCCCATCACACCTTCCACGGAAGTTGCCGAAATTTTGGCTGCAGAGCTACCCAAACGCGGTGGCGCCTTCATCCAAATGGAAGATGAGATTGCCTCAATCTGCGCCATCATCGGAGCCTCTCTGGCCGGAGCAAAATCCCTGACCGCTACCAGTGGTCCCGGATTTTCTTTGATGCAAGAAGGCATCGGTTTTGCCAAGATCACCGAAACCCCCTGCGTGGTGGTAAACGTCCAGAGAATGGGCCCTTCCACCGGCATGCCCACCAGCCCTGCCCAGGGCGATATAATGCAGTCCAGATGGGGCTCGCATGGCGATTCACCTGCCATCGTGCTTTATCCCGATAGCGTGAAAGAAAGCTACGAGCTCACCATTCGCGCCGTCAATCTCTCTGAAAAATATCGTACCTGCGTGATTCTGCTGATGGATGAAGTGATCGGTCACATGCGAGAATCCGTACTTTTGCCTGATATGGCGAATGTGCGCGTAATAAATAGAATCAAACCTACCGTGCCCCCGCACTGGTACAAACACTATGATGAGAATCAGAAATATCTCTCTCCTCTGGCCAGCTTTGGTGAAGGCTATCGCTTTCACGTAACCGGGCTGACCCATGATGCCCATGGCTTCCCCACCAACAAAGCCGGTGAAGCTGGAGAGATGATGGACCGTCTGCGCAAAAAGATCACCTATAATATCCGTGATCTGGTGCAAATCGAAAGCCATCAAATGGATGATGCCAAGATCGCCATCTTTGCTGCCGGCATTACTGCCCGTTCAGCCAAAGCGGCTATCGCCATGGCTCGCGCCGAAGGCATCAAAGTGGGACTTCTGCGTCCGCTCACCATCTGGCCTTTCCCCGATGAAGCAGTGCGCAAAATGCTGCGGGATGTGGATACTGTGATCGTGCCTGAACTCAATCAGGGACAGCTCATCCACGAAATCCGCCGCCTCACCAAAGACAAGAGTGAGAGTGATGTGCTCTCGATCCGAAAAGTAACAGGAGATCTCATCACACCCAATGAAATCCTGCGCAAAATCAAGGAGGCAATCTAAATGGCTAATATTCCTCAAAAAATAGTACATCAGTACCTGCGCCATGACAAAAAGTTCCCTCACGTCTGGTGCGCCGGATGCAGCAACGGTATCATCCTGGGTGCCATCATCAGAGCGATCGCTTCTATGGAGCTGAATCGCGATGACATAGTGATGGTTTCCGGAATCGGCTGTTCTTCCAGAATGCCGGTTTATATAGACCTCAATACTATGCACACCCTGCATGGCCGGGCGATCGCATTCGCCACCGGCATCAAAATGCACAAACCTAAAATGAAAGTGATCGTGGTGACCGGAGATGGAGACTGCACAGCAATCGGTGGGAATCATCTGATCCACGCCGCGCGCAGAAACATCGACCTCAGCGTGATCCTGGTAAATAATAATATCTACGGAATGACCGGAGGACAGTGTTCTCCCACCACTCCGCATGGTGCCATTGCCACTACCGCGCCCTACGGCAATATTGAGCCGAATTTCGACATCTGCAAACTGGCGATAGGGGCCGGTGCCAGCTTTGTAGCACGCACCACAGCTTTCCACGTCACCGAAATGCAGAACTACATTCAGGCCTCAATGGAGCATCCCGGATTCTCTCTGATCGAAGTAATCTCTGCTTGCCCAGTGATCTACGGCCGCCTGAACAAAAAAGGTGGAGCCCCGCAGATGATGAAGGAATTCAGAGACAATTCCGTCCCTCTGACCGCAGTGGATAAACTGCCCCCAGAGCAGGTGGAAGGCAAGATCATCCGAGGCATTTTGCGCAGGGAAATTGAGCCTGAATACACTGCCGCATATGCAGATCTGATCCAACGGGTGCAAGCATCTGGTGGAGGCGAAGAATGAAACTAGAAAAGAACTATGAAATACGTCTATCCGGAAGCGGTGGCCAAGGCCTCATTCTGGGTGGAATCATCCTGGCCCGCGCTGCTGTGCTGGACAATCATAAGGTGACTCAGACCCAAAGTTATGGCCCGGAATCCCGGGGTGGATATTCCCGTGCTGATGTGATCA
>JAJBAW010000056.1 GCA_020532545.1 Candidatus Cloacimonadota bacterium
ACGATGATATCCAGATTCAGATAATCGAGATGCAGAGCCTTGAACATCTCTACACCGGTGAAGCCGATGTGTTTGGAAGTGATGATCAGCTCAAAATGCTCGCTGGCAAAGAGGATGAGGTCTGATCCGAAAGGGCCAAAACCCTCTACCAGGCGCAAGGGACGTCCGTTTAGAGTCTCCGGTTTGCAATAGGTTTGGTCAAATACCCCACCCACTTGCAGGATGATGTCTTCACCCAGGTGGCTTTTACAGAGTTCACAAGCTTGGGGGTCAAAGATGCCTGCCATCAGGATGCGTTTGCTGCTTTTTGCCATCTCCGGTAAAGTATTCAGGAGATGAATCAGGCTCGTATTGTCTCCCGTAGATCCAGCCGTGGGATTGTCTCCAGAATCGGAGATGAATACCGGCCGGACTGTATCCTGCAAAGCCTGCAGGATAGCCTCGCGGGGCTCCAGAGCCAGACCTGAAAAGCTGAACTGATCCAGGTTTGCGGTAAAGGCATCTGCCAACTCATGGGCATAGGACTCAGCCTTTTCCAGATTGCTCTTGCACACCACCACGCAGTTCACTCCATTTTCTGTACTATCGGCCCAGGGAAAGCCCAAGAATACTGATGCTGCACAGACATCCGGCTCAGCTTCCAGAGCTCTGGTGAGCTCCATCAATTCCCGCATGGGGGAGACGTCCGTCTCGGCTTTTTCGCCGGCAATCAAAGCCGGAATATGCACCGCAGCCATGTGGAGTGTCGCCTTTTCTCTCAGGATGGTATCTGCCATGCGGGCTGCCTGCATACCGGTTTCCCAGGCATCAAGATGGGGCGCGGTTTTGAATCCGGTCAGCCCTTGAGCTGTCTCCAGCATGGTTTTAGTGATGGTGGCATGCATATCCAGCCCACAGATAATGGGCGTGGTGGGATACTTTTCTCTAATGCTGTTTAGCAGATCGGACTCTGCGGAACCGATCTCCTTGACCCGCATTGAGCCATGCAGGGCCAGGACAAAAGCGTCAATGTTGCCTTCCGCAGCCAGAAGTTCAAAGAAGCAGGCTTTGAGCTTCAGATAATAATCCAGTTCGATCTCACCATTGGGCACGGCACGGGCAAAATTAAGCGGCACAAGGCGATACTCCTCAAGATCTTTGAAATAGTCCACGATGCCTTTGGCGAGCAGATAGCTGCCGCCCTGACTGTAAATAGCGCCTTTCTCGAAGACCACGAAGTCTTTCTCTGTGGTCACTATAGGGTTGAAGGTATTGGATTCGTGAAAGAATCCTCCCACTGCGATATTCATGTGTTCATCCTTTGTTTTACGCTCTTGATTTTCTGAGTGTCTGTGTGCCAAAAGCCTGCTTGGGCAATGGGATCACGTTCCGACAATCCTGTTGGGATTTTGGCATCGGCATCGGAAAACACCCTGGCTGTCATGTGAAATTCCGTAAAGAGCTTTGGCGCCAGAAGTTTGTCGATGCTTTTCGCATTGATACCGGCTCCGGGCATGATGATGATCCGATTATCCGCCAGAGTGGCAAGTTTGCTTAGTAATTCAGCTCCCTCACCTGCGTTCAGTTCTTGGCCGGAGCTTAAGAGCCGGTTTGCACCGCAGAAAATCACATCTTCCAAAGCCTGGATGGGATCGCGGGCCAGATCAAAGGCCCGGTGAAAAGTGAAGCTAAGAGGCTGCGCCTGCTCCACCAAAAGCTTTGTTCTGGCAGTATCTACACTGCCATCGGGATTGAGTACACCGGATACAATACCTTGTGCACCTGCTGTCTTAGCTATGGCGATATCTTCCAGCATTTGCAGAAATTCATTCTCAGAATAGCAGAAATTCCCGCTGCGGGGACGGATCAATATGTGCACCGGAATCTTCAGCAGCTCCAACACGCGTTTGATGCAGCCATAAGAGGGAGTCAGTCCTCCTGCTTCGATAGCGCAGCAAAGCTCAATCCTGTCTGCACCTGCCGCTTCTGCTGCCAGTGCTGCATCTGCACTATCGGTGCAGATTTCCAGTAAGATAGCTGGCTGGTGAGAAGCTGAGTTAGAATCCATTGATGTCATGATTTACCCCTTCATTTCTTGCTTAAAGTAATATCTGCATCGACTAAGTGTAGCGGCTTTTTGTCAAATGATATTTGTTTTCGCGTAGCGCAAGACGCCGTTCTTGCGGAAGAAAGAGTGTCTAAATATGATTTTTTACAAAGGATATGGTTTCACCGAAACGCGATCTGCGCTCCTCGCCTCTTAAGATATCGTGGAGATGACGTGGAGATAGCAGGAATAAATGCAGGAATATGCACGCCAGCTCCACTACAACAAATAGGGGAGAGCCAGGTAAATCGCTATATATAGCAAGGTGTAGCCTCCTCAATTTGTGCTGCCCAAACTACAGTCAAAGAGAATGCAGCGGTCCAAAACAGAAAGCGGAGTGCAAGATCCAAGATTTACATTGACAAAAGAGCTTTAACTTTATAGTTTGAAAACCTAAAGAAAAGTGGAGTTGAGAATGTCTGCAATAGCAATATTGGGTTGTATGTGGGGAGATGAGGCGAAGGCGAAGATAGTTGATTATCTTGGAGATACGGCTGACTACGTAGTACGCTTTCAAGGTGGTAGTAATGCCGGGCACACCATCGTGGTAGATGGCCAGAAGTTCGTATTTCATTCGGTACCTTCGGGGATCATGTATCCGGGTACAAAGTGTTTGATCGGCTGCGGAGTGGCGATTGATCCGCTCGGTTTGGTGAAAGAAATCAGGAATCTGGAAGCAAGTGGACTGACCTTCACCAAGCGCCTGTGTATAGATGAAAAGGTGGGTCTGGTACTGCCCTTGCATCAGGAATTGGATGCAGTAAATGAAGTGCGTCTGGCCTCAAGCAAAATCGGTACCACAGGACGCGGTATAGGCCCTGCTTATGCGGATATGACGGCTCGCACCGGCATCCGTCTGGGAGATCTGGGGCATCCCGCCTATCTGAAACAGCGCCTCAAAGAGCTTTACGCTTATCATGGGCAAAGCCTTGATGCCGCAGCCCTGCGCGAAGTAATGGCCCAGTTGCAGGAAGCCTGGAAAGTTTTAAAAAAGTATTGTATGTCGGTAGAAAACGTCCTCAGTGAGGCCTATATCAGCGGAGCCAGGATCATCTTTGAAGGTGCTCAGGGTACACTTTTGGACCGCACCTGGGGGAGCTATCCCTATGTTACTTCGTCAAACACGATCGTAGATGCGGTCGGCATTGGTAGCGGATTTTCTGCGCGCCTGCTGGACGAAGTATTGGGAGTTTTCAAAGCTTATGTTACCCGGGTGGGCGAAGGCCCGTTCCCCACCGAGATTCATGGTCCTTTGGCAGAGCAGATTCGCAAACAAGGCAATGAATTTGGTTCCACTACAGGCCGGCCGCGCCGCATCGGACATTTTGATGCTGTGCTGGGAGCTTACAGTGCCCGTTTGAATACCCTGGACGGCATTGCCCTTACACTTTTGGACGTGCTTTCCGGGATCGAAGATCTCAAGATCTGTGTGGGCTACAAGCTGGGAGGCAAGGTGCTCACCACCCCTCCCGCGCATCCTTTAGATTTCAATAAGATTGAGCCTATGTATCTCAGCCTCAAGGGTTGGGAAGAAGACATCACCGGCGTGCGCAGCAAAGAGGATTTGCCCGCTAACGCCCAGATCTATCTGGAAGCTATCGAAGACCTGCTGGAAGTTCCGGTGAAAGTGGTCTCTGTGGGTAAAGAGCGAGATCAAACCTTCAAAATAGATGTGTAAAAAGCATTAAAGGATCGCGAATGAAATTACGACTTATTGTCCTGTGTCTGCTAATCGCTACAGCACTCGCTGCCCAAAGCGCAGACACCCTGTTTGTACTTTCTTCACCCCAATTTACGTTGCCCATGTACGAAGCCTTTTCCCTTAATTATTTGGGAGTGGAAGCTGCAGGGCGCGGCTATACCGGTACCGGTGTCTTGGGTTCTGCGCAGGGGGCTCTGCTCAATCCTGCGATCATGCTGGTGGATTCGGCCCGTGTTTTTACCGAAATCAATATCAAACCTCCGATCGATGCCTATGGCCTCGCTTTTCAGAGTCGCTATAGCTCACCCACGCCCTTGGGACTCGTTGGTTTCAGCTTTCCCATAGGGAATAAGATTGCCGCTGCGATCATCTATAGCAATCCCAAATCCCTGCTGCTGGATGACTTTTCGATCATCATCAATCAAGGGGGAGATCTGGTCACCCGCTATCCCAAATACTATTTACATCAGGCAAGCGGGATGGCAAATTACCAGCTTTTGGATCAACTGAATCTGGGACTCTCGCTGCACAATCAGATCCACTATCTGGACGATGTGCTGTTTTTTAAGACTTTTGACCGAGTGCGTGAATACAAATATGCACTCAGGGTCCAGCCCGGACTGCTTTATCACACGAAAGATCTGGCTGCCGGCCTTTCGCTGACACTGCCCACAAGCCTGGATTGGGATCTGAAATATGCCCAGTACGACACCGTGCTTCCTCTGGAGGCCAGTGTGGGACTGAGCTATACGAAAGATCGCTACCGCTTTGCCACAGATGTCAAATACAGCCAGGACTCTGTGATTGACGATAATTTTAAAGACCGCTACAGCATCCATCTGGGCGGGGAACGTCGTGATGCCAACAAAATCCTGCGCGCCGGCTATTTTTATAAATCAAATGTATGGGATGGGCGAGTGCTACTTCCCGTAAATACCAGCGCTCAAGCCGATAGCTCGATCTGGTGGGACGATGTGGCCCAAACCCTGCCTTTGGAGGATAATTCTCAACACTTTATCAGTGTGGGATTTGGCTACTTCTTCCGGGGTGGAAATATCAATCTCTCTGGCCTCACGGCTGTGGCCTCAGAGTTCAAAAGCACTCAGATCAATCTCAGCCTCAGTTTGTTCCTTAGTTCCTTTAATCGCAAAGATTTCTTCAAGTTCGAATGAAACAGCCAAGAGTACAGATTCGCGCCATCGACAGCTACGATCTTCCCCTCATAGAAGATGCGGTGAGAGAGTGGCTTGACGGGCTCAAGGATCCCAAGCTGAGACGCAGCAAACGGGTGCTGATCAAGCCAAACGCCTTGGGCGCCTATCTTCCGGAGCAAGCGGTAACCACGCACCCAATAGTTTTGGAGGCCGTCATCCGCTACTTCCTGGAGCGCAAAAAGGAAGTCTGGCTGGGAGATAGTCCCGGGGGCACAGTTTCCGTGCAAAAGGTCTGGGAGACCTGTGGCTGGCAAGATCTGGCTGCGCGCTATCCCATCAAACTGGTCAATCTTTCTACCTTTGGCTATCGGGAAATCAAGTATGACGGGATTCCCCTCCAGGTCTCGGAAGCGCTATTCCAATGCGGCATTGTGATCAATGTGGCCAAATACAAGACACATTCCTTGATGGCCTTTACCGGAGCCCTGAAGAATCTCTATGGCCTCGTTCCGGGCATGATAAAAAGTGAATATCACAGACTCAATCCGGATACCAAGAGTTTTGCCGAGCTGCTTTTAGCACTTTACGGCCTGTCTCGCAGCAAGATCACCTATAGCATCATCGATGGCATCGTGGGTATGGATGGCGCTGGTCCTTCGGCTGGCAATCCCAAGCATTTTGGACTTCTGATGGGCTCGGATAATATCCCGGCTCTGGACACCATCGCAGCTCAAATGATGGGCTTCAAAATACGCGATGTGCCCTATCTCTGGGGCGCTTTGCACAAGGAGGGTATTCTGCCTTCCAGGATTATCGTACCCCATAGCTTTACCAATCACAGGCTGCCCAATGTGGATATCAGAGCGGTCAAAATGAGCAAGGAAGGCCTGAAATATATGCCCAAATTCATGCGCTATGCCTTCAGACAAATCTATTATTACTATCCTGAGGTGAGCGAGCGCTGTGTGCGTTGTGGGGTATGTGTGAAAAGCTGTCCTGTATCAGCCATTGCCTGGCAGCCAGATGGATTCCCGCTGGTGGATAAAGACATGTGCATCAAGTGTATGTGCTGCCATGAACTGTGCCCCACTCAGGCTATAGATATTCACAAGTCCTTTGTTGCCAGGAGGTTTTTGAAATGAAAGCAAGAGGGAAAGACACTCCCAAGGTAGTCTGGTACATATATTTACTGTTTATTTTGTTTTTGTTTTTATGGATTTCAGTGCTGGGCAGAAATAGTGCCCGCAATACCTTCCTCTTGCGAAAAAAGGTGGTGAGCATGGAGGCCGAAGCCCTGCATCTGAAGGCGGTCAACGACTCTCTGGCCAAAGAAAATCTACGCCTGAAGACAGATCCTGATGCTGCGGAAAAAGCAGCTCGCGAGCAATTTGGATTGATCAAGCCGAATGAAAAGGTCTTTCGTTTTGTACCGGCAAAGGAGCCCAAGTAATGAGTTTTGATATAGAAGGCCTGAGCGAACTGAAGCCTGACGTTATCAGCGAAATCCGCGGCTTGGTCCACGATATCTTTGAAACCGGCGACCAGAAGAGAGACCAGCATATAGACAGGCTGATTCAGGAAGTGTCCCTGCAACTGAAAGACGGTGAAATAAACGATGAGTTTTTGGCCTCGGCGGCGGTGTTTTTTAATGAAGCTTTTATGTTTATAAGCGCTCAGGATTTCTCGGGAAACAGCGATCTCTACAAGTTCTTTCGCATTATCAACCACCTGCCGATTTTGGACTACTCTCGTTTTTATGATCAGACCATGGACGTTCTAAAGCCATATTTTGAACATGATCCGAAAAATGTCAAGCTCTTTGATCGCTTGCAATTGCTATATCTGTATTCCGAAATAGGCTATGAGTATGCTGCACAGCGTCTGGCAGGAGAACTACTTGCTCAGATAGATCCCGATCAGCTCTGCTTTTATGTGATGTACCAGCTTAATAAAGCCAGGATCTTTAACGCTCATGGCGATGCCAAATCCGAGATGAAACTGATGCTGGATCTGGCCATCCGGGTCTGGGACGAAGGAGGGCCGGAAGCCACTCTTTTTGTGATGACAAACTGGCTGTTCACCCTGTCCTGGTTCAAGTCCAGTAGATATTATAAAGCGTTGCTTTTCAATCTATATGAGAAGATCCGGGGCATGGAATGTCTGAATACCGCAAGGGTGGGGTATGAACTCTTCCTTTTGGATGACAAGCAGGTCGCGCCAGCAGAAAAGATGCGTTACTTCCAGGATCTGGTCAAGTTTCACGAGACAATATTAAATTCCAGCCAGCTCCATTCCCTGCACTTTTTTGCCGGGAATTACCTGAGTGGATTTCAGGAGCAGTTTCACGATTCCATCCACAGCTTCAAATCCTCAAACTACTTTCTGCACAAGTGTTGGGAACGTCTGATCGATATCTCCAAATACCTCAGGACACATTGCGAACCCAGAGAGTACAAACTTGGCATGCGTTTCGTGGAAGCAAAATTCATGCAGCTCTCAAATCAGACCAGCTTGCGCAACAACAGCTATGTGGAAAACCTGCAGATGAACTTTGAGAAGATTGAAGAACTGTACCGCGAGGTGGGCGAGCTTTCTCTCACTGATCAACTCAGCGGACAGCGCAACCGACGCTTTATGGATAACAACCTCATGCCGATCCTGTCCCTGGCAGCGCGGCACAACGTTCCAGTTTGTTTTTCCATCATCGACATCGATTATTTCAAAACTGTAAACGATAAATATGGCCATACTGCCGGCGATTACATTTTGAAAGAACTGGGAAAAATGCTCTCCCAGACCTTCCGTCATAGTGATATCATAGTTCGCTATGGAGGAGACGAGTTTCTAATTGTGCTTTTTGATACCAATCCCGGGCATAGTAAAGAAGTGATGGATGGCTTTCGCAAAAAGGTGGAAGAACGTGTATTCCGATACCGGCGCAAGCAGATCAAAATCACCATCAGCATCGGTGCATATTGTGAGATTTTCCCTGAAAAAGTCAAGCTCAAGAACTTAAAAGAGTATATCGATATGGCAGATATTGCGCTGTACGAATCCAAAGAGGCCGGGCGCAATACAGTATCCATTCGTTCATCATGAATTTCCTGCTTGACATTTTACATAGATTTAGAATTCTTATTTCTCAAAGGAGTTTGCCATGGCAAAGATAGTAGTAAAAGACCTGCACAAGTACTATGACAACGGCTTTCATGCCGTGAAAGGCGTGAATTTTGTAGCCGAAGACAAGGAATTTATGGTCCTGGTAGGACCCTCGGGCTGTGGGAAAACCACAGTCTTGCGCCTCATCGCCGGCCTCGAAGATATTTCCAGTGGAGATATCTATATCGGCGATAATCTGGTAAATAATAAGCCACCCAAAGAGCGTGATATTGCCATGGTTTTCCAAAATTATGCCCTCTATCCGCATATGACGGTCTTTGACAACATGGCCTTTGCCCTGAAGCTGCGCAGAGAACCCAAAGCAGAGATCAAAAAGAAAGTGGAAGCTGCGGCGGCCCTTTTGGGCATCGAAAGCATGATGACCCGCAAACCTGGCCAGCTTTCCGGTGGTCAACGTCAAAGGGTGGCACTGGGGCGCGCCATCGTGCGTAATCCCAAAGTCTTCCTCTTTGATGAACCTCTCTCCAATCTCGATGCCAAACTGCGTGTAGCCATGCGTGCTGAAATAGTGAAACTGCACAAAACCCTGGAAACCACCATGATCTATGTGACACACGATCAGGTGGAAGCCATGACCATGGCAGACCGCATCGTGGTGATGAAAGACGGGATCATCCTGCAGATCGATACGCCGCTGGATATCTACAATCATCCTGCCAATATCTTCGTAGCCGGCTTCATCGGTAGCCCTGCGATCAATATGGTCACAGGCAAGCTCGTGAAGAAGGATGCCACACTGTCTTTTGATAGTGGAGACTATCAGCTCTCTCTCACCCAGGATCAGCAGCAAAAGCTCAAAGATTACGAAAACAAGCAGATCGTCATGGGCATCCGTCCTGAAGATATCTATGATGCCCGGCACGACAGCATGGCCGAATTCCCGCAAAAGTTCACCCCGATCTGTGATTTGGTAGAACCCCTCGGCAATGAATTCCATGTCGTGCTCAAAACCAAACAATACAGTTTTGTGGCGCGTTTCGATCCCAAAGAACTGCCCAAAGTGGGGAGTGAATTGCCCGTCACCGTGGATATGACGAAGGCTCATTTCTTTGATCCAGTGAGTGAACTAGCCCTGTATTGATAACTGATTATGAAGCGGGCGCTGCTTTTTATCGCATTGTCGTCAGTGCCCCTTTTGGCCTTCTGCCTGCTCTGTTCGGCTTCGGCCACTGCCTTGAGCGGGCTCAGCATACTCTCGGATTCTGTGGCGGATTATGCCATTTCTCCCGTTTTGCACTTGGATGGGCTGAGCTTTTCTTACCATCGCCCCTTTAATGTGCCGGGAATCAATGTCTTTTCTGTGCACAATGCCATCTCCAGAGGCGATTTGCACATCGCTGTGGGCAGCAGCTATCTGCATCAGCAGGATTACTCCTCGCACGATCCCTATCTGAATCTGAATTACGTTTATGAGGGCATCAGTCTTGGCGCTACCGGTCGTCTGCTTTATGACACGATCCAGGATGCTGACGCCGATTATTCCTTTTGCTACGATCTGGGCTTGGGCTATGAGTATCAGGACTTTGCCGCAGAGCTGAAAATGCTGCGCATCACGGATGATGATGAAGAGGCCAGCCTGTGCTTGATGGGGTATTTGGGTCCGGATCTGCGGGCGGCACTGGGATATTACCACAGCAAGAACTATCAGGATAATTTCAGAGTGGGTGTAAACACGGAATTAAACCAATTTTTGAGCCTGTATGGCTCCTGGCAAAACGAGGACAGCCGTTTTGGCCTGGGATTCAAAGTCAGTGTGGAGAGCTGGGGTCTGATCTACGCCATCCGCACCCATCCCAAGCTGGATGCCAGCCATGCCATCTCCCTGGAACTTGCCTGGTGAAATGGCTTGTATCCTTGCTGCTATGTTTCGGCATAGCATATGCCTACGCGCTAGAATCCAGCCCTGATCTCATCAGTCTGCCAGAGCTGCTTTACGAAGAGGGTGCAGATAATGCATCCGATGAAATCTACCAAAGCTTTAAGCCCTTTCACATCGCGGGCAAAATGAGTGTTTATCTGCGGGATGAAAGCTATCTACTTACCCATCTGCTTTTTAAACAGGAAGGAATCGTCATCAGCGGCGGGATCAAATCCGGTGAATGGCAGAGTGGCAATCTGCAGGCGAAATTCTATGATCGGGTCATCATGGGCAACTTCCGTACCGAATTGGGAGAGGGCCTGGTCTTTGCTAGAGCCAAGACTGCGCCCCGTTTATTGAATCCTCCGCATCCCCAGAGCTTTGCCCCACAGGGCTTGGCTCTGAACCTGGCCTACAAGAATTGGTCTATGTTGGCGATCGCTTCCGTCCTTGAAAGAGATGTAAAGATCACAGAGGAAAAGATCAGCGCCATGCCTTTGGGTAAGCGCGAATATCTGAGCCAAAGCAAGGAAAAAATTGGCTCTGCAGCGCTCTGGTATGCCGGCGATCAATACCATCTGGGCGCATTGCTCTATCAGCAACGCTATGATCGGGCCTTTGTGAAAGCCGAGCAGGATTCGTTTTTACAAGTTGGCAGCTTTTTTGGCAGGGCTGCTCTGGGAACGCACAAGTTCGGTCTGGAAAGCGCACTCCAAAAAGGCAAAGCCTCGCTAAAAGCAGAGTGGGAGATGCAAAGCGGCAGCTTTTGGCAGAGATGGCGCTATGGCTATATCGATAAATATCAGCGTCCGGCTTATGCGGCGCGGGCTCTACGCCTCAGCTCTCTGGATGAAAGAGAAGAGATCAGTGCCGAAGCTTCGGTACAGCTCATTCCAAATCTGAAGCTGGAGGCAGGCGCAGTGCTGTGTCGCAGATTGGGCCTTCTCACCGATCCGGATTGGCTCTCGCAGAGCAGTATCCGCCTCTGCTATCGGGATAAAGACAGCTTCCTGATGGCTAGTCTCAAACTGATCGATCGCCAGATTCTGAGCGCCATAGACAGCAGCTATGTTAGCAGTATTCCCCTGCATTACCGCTTTCAGATTGGGGCTTCGCAAGAGATCAAAGAATTCTGGGAGATTGCCTTTTCGGCCCGCTATCACTATCAGGAGAAAGCTGCGGCGTTTTCCTCCGGATCCTGGTGGCAGCACAGCTTCGGCTATCACAATGAGCGTTGGAAACTGCTGCTGGGCTATACCATTTGGAACAGCGCCAATTTCAAAATGATCGTGCCCAATGATAGCGATCTGGGCTATGAATCTTTGGGCAGTAATGCCATAAGAATCGAAGGCAAAGCGGCTTACAAGCTCACTTTTGGCAAGATAGAAGCCAGTATGCGTCAGGGCCTCAAAGAACCTTATGCCAGCAGCATTGATCTGCACTTCAGCCTGCATAGATAAGTTCAGGGTTTTAACGTTTTATCGTTTTAGCGTAGTGGCAGACTCCGTTCCGCTTACACACTATTCAACCATATTAAACAAGTCAAATCCTGGTTTGGCACAACAGCTCTTCACTTCGTCAATATCACCTTACGTGTGGTGATAAGCTCGCCATCCAGATGCATTTGCATAAAGTAAATACCGCTACTGAGCCGATTTCCGCTATTATCCCTGCCGTCCCAGATCAACATGTGATCTCCACTGTGATAAGGTGCTTCTGCAAGGCTGCGTACCTTCTGACCTTTTATGTTGTAAAATTCACAACTAAAGCGCCCCCGCTGCTTCAGGCTAAACAGCAGTGTAAGCTGCTCGGAAAAGGGATTGGGAAAAGCCTTTAGCTGGATGGCAGAGGGACTAAGCTCATCCTCTGCACTCACGGGATAGTTCCATTCATAACAGCCAAGGTCTATTGCCGTGCCATAGATGCGGGGATTGCCGGCAAGGTCTGTATCAGGCAGAGCCAAACCCAAGGTATCCAGAGTACCCAGATCCCGGCAGATGGAGTTATTGCCAAGCTGGTAGCTCAAAGGGTCTGTGGCAATGCTGCTGCAAAACCCGGGATCTCCTGAAAAGATCATGTCGTTAAAATGCACGTTGTAGTAGGCTTCAAAACTGGTGGAGTTGGGATAGTTGCGGATGAGGTTGTTGTTAAACTGAATCTGGGAAGTGCTACCCGCACTCCTTATCTCGGCTGGGGTGTTATTGTCGAAGATGCAGTTGTTTACTTCAAAATTGCCGTTTAGCTGCACGGCGTGGGTGCCCCCGCTATTATTGGCAAAGGTGCAGTTATTGATCATGGCAGGATTGTCATTGAAAGCAGCGATAAACACCGGCGTTACCCCTGCAGTCTGGTTATTTGCCACCAGCACATTATCCAGCTTTAGCTCGCGGCTCTCCTGATCACCCCAAAAACCCAAAGTTAGAGCACGGCTATCGTAGGTGGTACTTGTGTTCATTATACGAGAGTTTTTCATCTTGAACTTTTGGCTGAATGAATAAAGAATTGTATCAGGAAAATCTATCATGCCTCCCGTCACATGACAATCCACTATACTGAGATTATCTATATCTACATCGCCATTTACCATGTTAAGATTTACTCCAGCATTTCTGGGAGCAGATTGACCTTGAATATGGACGTTCTTCATAACTAAGGTAAAGGGATAATAGTTATTTGAGCCCAGCATCATGCCGCAATTTCTGATAGCTTGATAGGGCTCAAGCGTAATGTTTTCCAGCTTGAGATACGAGGCGAGCCCTACCGTGATTTGAGGCCCCATGATCGGGTTAGAACCAGAGCGTAACACAAGATTTTTGAAGGTAGTGGGGCCAAATATACTTCCAGATATGGTATTGAAATAATGCAGGTTTTCAAGAATGGGGACATCAAGAGAATCCCCCAGCACGGACACATAGTCTTTGATACCTATCGGGTAAAAATGGCCATCATTTGAGGAATAGGTCCCCCCGGCAAGATGTATTGTTTTCGGATTTTGCTCATCCGATGCTATACATTGCATGGCTTTATGAATGCTTTTTAAGGGTGTGCTGGGGCTTAGGCCATCGTTGGTGTCGCTGCCAAGGGTTGACACATAGAAATCATGATTGGTCTCGATTCGGTCACCTTGCAATACATCTACCACAGGAAAGGAGCCATAATAGATAGTTATTGATTTCATGCAATAAATGTAAAAATCGCTTGGTGGGAATACACTTGCTTTATCCAGGTAGATGTATGTGTCCAATCTGGTACCTGCTCCATAAATGTCTTGTGCAAAAGCTGCCGTGTTGTTATACACGCTGCAACGGCTGGTCTCATCGAATACTACTTGTCCCTGAATGGACAATAATATGCCACCTGCTGATGCAGCGAAATTATTTGTAACTATACAATCTTTCATATAAGCTACGGCTTCGTGTATGAATAAACCCCCTCCATAATGAGCTTTATTGTCTTGAATATTGCAGGATGTGATATGTAGATTAGCCCCGTTCATGATAAACAAGCCCCCACCTGTCGGCAAGGGCTGTCCCAGCGCTGGAAGATAGATGTCTCCGCTGCCATGCTGAAGCGTGAAACCGTATATCCCGCAGTGCGTAGTGGCCGTGATGCACTTGACTACCGAGCCATTGCTGTTGCCATCGATGATCGTGCTGTCCCGGTAGGCGGGGTTTCCGCTGCTGTATTCCAGGCTGTAGATAAAGATATTCTTCCCGCCGTAATCTATATTTTCCATATATGTGCCGGGATATACCCTGATGCTATCCGTATCAATGGAAGCATTGATGGCAGCTTGTATCTGTGAGAACTGTCCGCTGCCGTCTTGCTTCACCACCCAGGTGGTGGCACTTAGAAGGCTGATCAGGCAGAGGCTGAACAGGAGGGTGATGCGTATCATGGCTATTCCTTTTATTGTAAGCGGTGAGAGGAGTTTTTTTGGCCCCTCCCACCAGATTCTTTTTTATTTCATCAGCAAGAGTTTGCGGCTTAGCTGATTTCCTTGATAGGATAGCACAGCGAAGTAGATTCCGCTGGCTACTTTGTTACCATTATTGTCTTGGGCATCCCAGAGGCAGCTATGCATACCGGCTGTCTTGGTGCCGTTTAACAAATTACGCACTTTCTGTCCCTTGAGGTTGTATATTCCCAGATTGATGTCTGCAGCTTCAGGTAAGCTAAAACGCAGGGTGGTATCTGGATTGAAGGGATTGGGATGGTTCTCCATATAAAGCTTTGGGATAGGACTGTCATTCAGCGAACCTGCATCCATTTTCATCATGTAATAGTGCTTGTATTCAGAGAGGCTCAGGGCATTGTCCTCATACTGTTCTGTTTCCATATTCCAGCTTTGATAGCTGGGGATAGCATTGTAGCTTGCTTTGCGATCATAAAACACACGTAATTCCAATTCTGCCCCAGAGCCGATATCATCCAGAATATAGGCAGGTATCTCCACGCTGCTACCGCCCACCACTGCAGCACCCTTGCACAGGCCTTCAAGGAACACTGCAGCTTCTTGGGGAAGGTCTGTGCCGGTGAATTCCACATATACAGGAACGTAATCCAGCTTTTCAGCGAAGGTGAAATGAGTGGCTTCTTCCTTGGTAAAAGGTTCCCGCTCTGGAGCCTCGGCATTCCAGGTGAAATCCGCATCTTCAAAACATTTCACGATTACCATATCCCCATGTCTCAGAGTGGGTCTTTTGCTGCCCGGATAGTAGATCTGCACCCAAGGGCTGCCGGGAGCCACCTGCATTCTGGACAGTGTCCAGTCCTGCGACTGAATATACCAAAGGTTATCCAGTACAGATGCAAAGGCTTCAAAGGGAGACACAATGCGCACCCCGAGATAGCCCAGCCAGTTCTCATTGTTGGGAATGGGAGCACGCTGGTTCGTCCACGCTTTCAGCGTTATCGGTAGATTGGGATCAGGCTTAAGTCCTGGGGTGGAAATGCTAATCGAGTTCTGCAGTCCAGTGTACATTTGGACTTTATACCCGATTTGTGGCTGTATTGCATGGTTATCTCCCAGCCAATTAAAATTTACATCTAACTGCAAAGATTGTGGTTCATAATTTAGCTCTTTCCAAGTAATCTGCTCTATTATCGAGGGACTGCAAAGAGGATCAAAAAAGGTATGAGCCATGTCCTCATCGCCATAGATCCGATCCAGAGAGGGGAAGCTCATCCATTTTATCCCGTTTCTATCATTGCCCGCTGGGAAAGTATAGCTTCTATTCTCATGAGGATATTCATCATATTGTACTGCTCCTATATCCGGCCTTTCATCATATTGGTTGCTTGACATACCACCAATATACCCTTTGAGTATTAACGGGCTACGTTCATTTTCGTTCCAATTAAGTGTATAGCTATGATTTTCAGAATCTATGGTAATAAGGGGATCGCCATGTGTGAGACTTGCGGTGTTCACGTCCAATGATTCCAATAAAGGCGAAGATGTATCTATTTCAGGAAAGAAATGTGAGTAAGATACGGGAATCCGATCATTTTCGTTCAGTGTAATTGGCTGATCATTTGTATTTACTATAACAAAGAGAGAATCTGATTGCCCAACAAATAGATTGTTCTGGTATAGACTTATTCTATTTGTAGGGATTTGTTGATTAGAATGGCGATTAATCTTAGCTATCCTGTCGCAGTTGAAGAAGCTATTGTTAGATAGTGAGGCTGAAACTCGTAGAAATGGCCAACTGGTTGAAATATCCAATAGTATGGGGGTAGGAATATCCCAGAATGTATTTTTTTGGATCAGGTGAGTGGCATCTGCTGAGTCTTCTGTATTTAACAGCACGATTACACTATCACCTTCTAACAATTCTGATGGACAGTAAAAAGTATTATTTGAGATAACTGAATTCACAATTCCATAAAGATGTACTGATGAATCGATGAACTTGTTGCTATCTATCAGTATATTGGGCACATTCTGAGATCCCCTTAGGCTTACGTAATCAACATGTCCGTTGGTAAAGGTGTTGCTGTAAATGTCAACATTTGTAAAGGATGTTATAAGAAGAGCAGCACCTATTGCGGTATAACCTGGTGCAATTGTGAAAGACACTTGGTTGTTACTTATAACTGCTTGAGAATGTGGAGAATCAGAGCCATGAATGCCTATCCCTGTTGGTCCAGTGGGGTGAGTGTCGTCATATGTGGAGTGAACAGTGGATAAAGTTACTATGAGTGTGTCAATTGCAGTGGCATAACCTATAGAATACAAATGGTTATCAAAAAAACAATTGGTAATTTCCAACTTCTGTAAAGAAGCATAGTTATTAGTGCCACTATTATGATCGAAACCTACACCATATGACCCGTCCATAGCAGATTCACGAGATATCTTCACATCATTGAGGCTTAATACCCCCGTATCACTGCCAAACACTTTAACTGCCATATTAACACCTTCGGGAGCGATAATATGACATTGGGTATTGTATCCTGTCTCAGATCTGATGCAAATATTTTGCACATTATGGCTTTGTTCGCTGTTTATACGATAATTCAATTCCAATCCCTCCAAATACCCAGATTCATTTGGCTTCACGAAAATTTGGACAGATGGATTACCTTGATTTTGATTGAGATTATCATTAAAGGAGTGGTCAATTGCATCTTGAATCCTAAGATATGGGTGCTGACTCGTTCCATCAGCCCCGTTTGGATTAGCTCCAGAATCTACGTGCAAATCATAAGCGTAACATGATCCATAAAGCATAAACGAAACAAACACAAATAAGACAAGCTTATTCATGACTCCAGTTACTCCGGGGGAGGGGGGTAAACACATGTTGCTGAGTTTTGATCATCTTTCTGATCTCCTTTAGTGTATATTTAGCCTTTTAGGCTTATCTAAAACAAGTCTGACAGTATCATTTGCTGATGCATTTCACCATTCATTAGACGCAGAGTTTACACTACGATCTTCATTTCACTACTATGTTTCTATAATGCTAAAACCTTATACTTTGTCAAGTTATATGTTGTGCAAGCATCCCCCCATTTTTATATGGGCAGTACTGGGTGCTGTAGTTTATTGAATAGTCACACGGATTTAATGGATTTAACGGATCGAAAAAGATCTGAAACTAAGACTATAAGCTCGAAAAACTGAATTGTCGAAGCAAGAGGTGGATTATCTCAGACTTGTCTGAAATAATCCGTGTCAATCCGTCTAATCCGTCCCATCCGGTGCGCCACGAAGCGTTGCATGGGAAGTTGGTGAGAATCCAACCCACCCAATTGTCCGTTCAGGTGTAAGCCCGGGAGATGCCTGCAACCGTAAGGTAAAGGGCAAAGCTCTCCTATGGCGG
>JAJBAW010000057.1 GCA_020532545.1 Candidatus Cloacimonadota bacterium
ATATAGCCGCGGCCTTCGTTGGCGTTGGCGATTATCACAGCGTCGCTGGTCTGGGAAGCGGGGTAAAGGTAATTGTTGGAAGTGATGCCATGGGCAGTGTTAAAATATTCTGCGGTGGCGTAGTTAATGGCTCCGTTGCCATGCGTGGGGGCAAAGCCGCTGTCCGCTCCAGCGATGAGGACTGTTTTACCCAGATAACTGAGGTCAGGCATCAGGGTTTTTTCATAGGTTATAGTCTTATTGATAATATTGGCCAGTTCAGTAGTGTTGGAAACAGAGAAACGACCATGGTACATTTCCGGTAGGTAGTCTGAACCGTTCAAGCGTACATAGGTCATATCTGTAACATGAGTATCAGTTGCGCCCGTATTGGTAGCGACCGTGATGGTTCCGGATTCATCACCGATGATGAGCAGATAAGTGGGGGCGGGATTCTGTGTAGTGGCGCTGTTCCACAAGTTCTGCATATAGCTTTTGATGGCGGTTGCGGTGTTTGCAACCATTGCGTCAGAACCGACGGCGACCACGTTGACTGCAAAGCCCTGCTGGGTCTTCCAATCCACATAGGACTGGATGTTGCTGGTGTATGCCGTCGGACAGAGAATGACCATTTTGGTGGGATGCCGCACCAGGCTGGCACGATTCCCACCATCATAGTTAAAAATGCTTTTAGCATAAAGTGCGTCAAATTCGACGGAGGCAGTCTTGGCCAGCATTTCCTGTGTCGCAGCAAGGTTTGGATTTACAAACTCTACCTTGATATCGGCCGCGCTCACTATTTCCAGTTCCCCGGTCACGGGGTTGTAGCGGATGGGTTCAAAATAGAACTGGAAGAGCCTCAGCCCACGCATCATGCCGATCTCTTCTATGCGGAAATTGGGGCTTTGGTTAAACTCGTTGCGGGCATAAAAGGCTGCATTTTGCTCAAAGACGATGCTACTCAGATCGGCAGATTTTGACACCGATGGCTGAGCGGGAAAGATGCTGCGGGTAATACCGCTATCTTTTTTGCCAAGTATCCTCGTCTCTTGGGAGAGGATTTCGAACTTGACTACCGCACCCAAAGGCACGGCCACGATTCTGCTGGTCATGGGAAGCTGGGCTTCACCGATGCGAGAGCTATAGCCATAGCCTTCGATACTGATCTCATCGAAGCTGCCAGCTTTACTGTCAATATGTTGAAGAAGATATTTATCTACCGAAAGACGCAATTCAAAGCCATAATCGCTGCTGTTTTGCAGCTTCAATTGATTAGGACTATTGGACAAAACAACGTCTCGTCCCTGCGCCATAAGAGGGGTGAAGAGCCCAATGATCAACAGAATCATCAGGACTTTAGTGTAATGTGCTAAACCGTGCATGTGGTCTCCTTAATAATATCAAAGAATAGGCAGTGCTTACCAGCATGCATCAGGGACTGCAAAAGCATTTCAGCCAGTAGCAAACCCGGTGGGGCACATTAACTCCGTGAATAATAATATTTAAGGAAACACGGTGCAAGAACTGTTCCTAAAACATGGCTATAATGACAGGCCTGTAATGGCTACACAGCCACTATCTTAGTTATTCGAAATACTTGGCCAGCTTATCTTCTGCTGTCACCTCCACATAACGCTTTTCACCGTCAAAGTTAAATCTCAGTTGCAAGCTCTGATAGGGTAAAAAGTCCTGGGCTATTTCCGGCCATTCGATCACGGTGATTCCGCTTTCGATCATATCCAGGAGTCCCAAATCCAGCAGTTCATCTTCCTGCTTCAAACGGTAGAGATCGAGATGGTAGAGCGGGTACCTGCCGCAATGGTATTCTTTAAAGAGCACAAAGGAAGGGCTATCGATGTCTTCGGATATGCCCAAAAAGGCACCCAGAGCTTTCACGAAGAAGGTCTTGCCGCTACCAAGCTCACCAAAAAGGGAGATTACTGCTCCCGGGCCGATGATGGGTCCGATGTAATACGCAAGGTCGATAGTATCTTGCTCACTATTTAAATCTATTCTTTTGTTCATGATCTTTCTCCTATATTAATAGCAAAAAGCCCCATGAGCTGCTTGAGATCCGTTATCGGTGTTCAAGCTTCTCTTGGGACTCATTTTGCTGTTTTATGTATCAGTCCTAAAGATAGGATATAGCGGATACACCAGGCAGGCAAATTAGATTTGGCTTTCGCCTACATACTGCGTTTGGGATAGATGGTGATATTGGCTCGATGCGGACGTTCGCCTTCTTTCAGGCTGCGAGTGAGGCGATCAAACAATTTGCTGCGCGTCTGTCTGGCGTGGGCAGGAACTGTGATGTCGAAAAGGGTGCTGGCTAATTCGATATTTTCTTTGTCCCAGATCACCGCTAACAGCCGGACCGTGATCTCTTTGTCAGTCTTATTCTCCACGGTATAGCCCAGCTCGATATACTGAGATTCCCAGTCATCAAAGCTGAGCTCCGAGATCGCTACACCTGTTACGATCTTTTGATGATCTCGGCGCTGAATCCAGATGCCAAAGGCGATAGCGAGCAAAACCAGGAGCACCAGGCTGCCTTTGAGTTTGTGGCGCACCGGCCAGGGCATGCGGTCAAAGCTTCTCATCAGTCAAACTCATCAAAAATCAAACTGCCAGCCAGCAAGGAGCCGGTGCTGCCAATCGTCTTGTTTCAAACTATCAAGTCCCACCAGGAACTTGTGATGGGCCATAAAGAGGATACTGAGGCTGCTTTTGAGCTGATACTCGTGGCTCACTTCTCCTTCAAACCAGTGGGCGGTGGCGTCCTGGATCATGCCGGCAAAGATCTCATGATAGTTATCTTGCCAGGAGGAGCCCGTGGAGCCGCGTTTGCGCCAGGAAAGCTGAGTATCCCAGACAAGATAATCACGCCAGGGCACATTGGCTTCCAGGCTGATATCCAGGACGTTTGAGCCCTGTGCATAGCCCAAAGGCCTGCCATCGTGAGAATACATGGTGTGATTCAGAAAATGCGCATAGGTAAAAGGACGTACTGCAGTAGCTTCCAAGGTGAACTTAGCGAAATCGCTGGGAAGGCTCAGCCCACCTTGTACCGCGTACTTATTTCCCCACCAGGAGCTGAAGATCTTGCTATAGCTAAGTTCGTCCAGGGCCAATTGGCCATAAAGAAGCAGGTCGTGGGGGAGTTTCTGATTCATTCCCACATAGATCATCACATTGTCCCGATCCCAGAGATCGTGCTCCACTGCGCGCCAAAAGCTATTGGGCAATAGGTAGTTCAAGTCCAGACTGCGATTGCCATAGACCACAGTCTCTCCGGCAAAAAGCTCGGTATTTGCTCCGGGATAAAAGCTAAGCTGGTGCAGGGCTATGTATTTATCAGGGTAATTGAGCCCATTTACCTGAGCATTGTGAAAGATGCTGTAAGTGCTATCGGCCATCAGGCTGGCGTGGAGCATGCTGAGACGAAAAGCCCCGATCTGGCCTTCCGCCAGAAAATAGCCATAGTCATTGACTTTATCGTTCAGGATGATGCTGCCGCTGATGGTATTGCCGATCTGGAATCTGCCTCTTCCGATGGCAAGTGTCCCCAGATCATGATAGTAGCCGATTTCGCCATTGAGATTGTCGTGTTGGATGCGGTGTTCAAAGCGTTTGAAATACCCATCCAGCAGGGGATCGGTCTCGGCGGTATCCAGATCACCCAAAAAAGAACCGTTGTACCAGTGCGTGTGCATGCGCAGATGTTCACCGATTTTGGCGTTTAACCTCCAGCCCTTGTAAAGAAAGGCGTAGTCTTTATCATCGATAAAACTGGCCTCAAAGCCGGCCAGGACATTAAAATCCGTTGCCAAAGCCCCATATCGATAACTAAATAGATTCTGCTTGGGCTGGCCGGGTGAAAAGGCTTCACCCAGAGCGCCCTTGAAGGTGGAAAGTGACTTCAGAGGATGGCTTAAACCTTCCCCCATGGGCAGATAGTCGTGTCTGTACAAGGAGGGGTTTTCACCCAAGAGGCTCTGATATACCTGTGAATGAAGCTGGCTTTGAAAAGCTGAGCCTGTCATCTGCCCGTGAGCAAAGCTAAAGCCCAGACAGAGCACTATCAAGCACAATGCGGCCGGGAAAGTTCTCTTATTTGTCATCATCCTCACAGACTCCCATATAATGCAGACGCCGCACCATCAGCTCTACCTCTTGTTGATTGATCTTGAGCTCCCTGGCTATTTCTTTGTTTGTCCAGCCATCTGCCAGAAGGCGATGAACCATCTTGCACAGAGTATCTGTATCTATTCCCAGGTTGCTTTCCTGGATATCTTGATGTGGCTTTTTGGCAGGTTTTCTGAATCTACCAAGAATCAAGAAAAGCAAAAAAACGGCCAGAGCCACGGCCAGAGCAATGATGAGCAGGAAATATCTGTTGGCCAATTCTGCTATCGAACCGAAGAAACCAGATCCTTCTGCCTGATTCCCCTCTGAGGGCAGGAAGAATACAATCGAATCCTGCGGGCTCAAGGCATTGGGCTCCAGCTCTGTTTTGGTCTTTATTTGCAGCTCTACATTCTCATGTATAATGGCAACTTCTTGTTCCTGCGGTTCTGGTATCTTGTCGGCCTTTGAGCTGCTCCTGACACCATGCAAGAGGTCTTGAGCAAGAGGATAGTAGGAGCTGAAATCAGGGATCATGCCCAGTTTTTTGACAGCGCGCGAGCTGCCCCTTTGGAGGAGCAAATCTCCCCAATGATAATAGACGTCGTAATGGTTCGGATAATCTCTGGCTATTTCTTCATAAGCTCTATCGGCACTGCCCAGAAGTCCCTTTTCGATCAGGAAGCTGGCGATAAAGAGCCTTTCCTTTTTGGACTGGGAGAATTTGATGAAATCGATCACCAAAGCCTTGACATCGCTGAGCCTCATCGTGAGATAGCGTAGCCGGGCCTCGCTGCTGACTTTGATGCCACCGTCTGCAAGCTCGATCTGATCTAAAAAGGTTCCGCTGAGGCTAAAGGCTGGGAGTTGTCCATCAAAATCGTCGATCGCGATAAAGAAATCATTCCCCTGCTTATTGACCTTGAAATCAACATCCTGATCCATCCGGAGGACCAGCCTGCAAACCAAGCCGTTATAGTTCTCCGCCTGGATGCTGCGGATCGAAACCGCAGATAGTGCACAACTGGCCAATACTATAATTACCATTAGCAATCGTTTCATAGTAGCTCCCTTAAGTGTTTATTGATTCATTACAAAACTACAGTCGTCAGCTCTGGATCGATTATTTGAGTCGTATCCAAGGCTATTTGTAGCTCTTCGTTTGTGGGTATTACCAGGATCGTGGTCGGAGAATAAGGCTGAGAAATGACTCCTGCCGATCCTCCCACTTTCCGGTTTTTTTCCGGGCTGATGTGAATGCCGATATTTTCCAATCTGCTGCAGATGCGTTCTCTCATCTTCACCGCATTTTCTCCGATACCTCCGGTAAAAACGATGCCATCCACCTTGATCAGGTTTGCGGCGTAAGCTCCGATGTATCTTCTGATGCGGTAAGCATAGGCATCCATGGCTTGAATGGCATTTTCATTGCCTTTATCTGCAGCGTCTTCGATATCGCGCAGATCGCTGGAAATCTCGGAAAGCCCCAAAAGTCCGCTTTTCTTGTTGAGGATATTGTGGAGTTCATTACAGTCAAAGCCTCGCTCTACCAGATAGAAGATGATGGAGGGGTCTATATCTCCGCTGCGGGTGCCCATCATCAAACCTTCCAGCGGAGTAAAGCCCATGGAGGTATCGATGGATTTGCCAGCTTGGATAGCTGTGATGGAAGCGCCATTGCCCAGATGACAAGTGATGAGATTGGTGTTTTCCGGGCTACGCTTCATCATGGTGAGGGCTATTCCGGCCACAAAGCGATGGCTGGTGCCGTGGAAGCCATAGCGGCGGATCCGGTATTTATCATAAAATTCGCGCGGAATACCATATAGATAGGCGCTGGGAGGGAGGGTCTGATGAAAGGCGGTATCAAAAACCGCGATTTGGGGGATGCCCGGAAAGACTCGCATGGCTTCACGAATTCCGGTGAGATTGGCAGGATTGTGCAGCGGAGCGAGCTCGCAATTATCCTTGATAGCTTCTATTACATGCTCGTCGATCAAGACTGAAGCAGAATACTGTTCGCCACCATGGACCACTCTGTGCCCCACACCCTGGATCTCAGAAACGCTTCCGAGGATGCCAGCATCTTTGTCCATAAGGGCCTTCATCATTAGTTCAAAGGCTACTGCATGATCGGGAATGTCCTGAGTAATCTCAAAAACTCTTCCCTTTGCTTTTTGCTTGATTTTCCCGTCTGAAAGACCGATACGCTCGATCAAACCTTTTCCCATACTGCATCGTTGGGGCATTGCATAAACTTCGTATTTCAGTGAGCTGCTACCACAATTAACTACGAGGATATTCATCCAAAGACCTTCCTTAATTCACTTTTGGGCAGAATCGGAGCTTAATCAGAACTGCTTTTAAAACTCAAACATCTACTCCACCTGCATTGTTTTTAAGGTGCGTAAAAATGGCAAGGATTATTTAGTAAAAAAAATGGGTAACCGAAGTTACCCATTTTTAAGGACTGCATTAATTGATTTTGTAAGTGTTATCTTACTTTGTTACTTCTTTTACTGCATCAGCGGCTTCTTCTGTAGCTTCTGCGGCTTCTTCTGTAGCTTCTACAGCTTGGTCCATGGCGTCTTCAGCAATTACTTCTTCAGTTTCAATAACTTCAGGTTTCGGTTTGCAAGCGCTAATTGAAAGCATTCCAAGCAGCATCATACCAAGTAAGGCGATTAAGAGAATTTTTTTCATTGATTCCTCCATAAGTATTAGTCCCGGATCCCGGGCATAACTTAGGTTTTTTTATTTTTAGGTTGTTGGGGCATATAAAAAATAACTGCCGCATTGATCATTTGAAGGCTTGTTAGGCTTTTATGACCTGTGCAGCCTTCGCACAGTCCTTACACACGACTATATACTTTGTAATAATGAGGACAGATTATAGATACCCGATATCTTGGCAAGTTATTTTTTAATATTACTTCCGAAATAAGTAGATATAGCCGTGATAGTGCACTTTTATTTATTTTATTATAAGTCAGTAAACTTAGGCCAGATCTAGCCTGCAGCCTTTCCTGAGCTTTGAACTCGGCTCTAACGCGGCTTCAACTCGAATTGACTTAGGATTTCGAGTTATCTCGAGTTCAACACATGTGGAAACCGGATTAAAGAGTGGAGTGAGGGCTCTGGTTTTGAGGCGTGCAGGACTTGCGAAAAAGCTGATATAATTAGTTTTAGAGTTTTCAGGAACGCCTTTTTTACAGAGCAATATCGATTCCCAAGTGGATCATCCCCATTCCAAAATCGCTAAAGCGTGTATCCCGATATCCCAGCCCATATTCGATGCTGAGGATGCCCAGGCGGGTGCCCAGTTTGATGCCGCTGCCGATTCCGATCAAATCGTATTTGGCCTGTCCGTCGGTCTGCGTGATAAAGCCTTGATCATAAAAGATATAGAGCATGGTTTCCGGCCCCATCATATAGCGCATTTCAGTGTTTACCCAGCCCAATTTGCTACTCTTAAACTCATCTTCCCGATACCCGCGCAGGCTGCCAAAGCCTCCCAGGGTATAAAGGTCGTATTCGGGAAGATATTTGTTTTCGGAGCTGTGCAGATGTGCGCCCAAAAAGCCGACAAATCGGCTCTTAATGGGAAGATAGTTCTTCAAAAAGACCTCCGTATTGCCGTAGTTTTTACCCTTGGCGAAGACGTAGTCATAGTCTGCACCCAGATTCAGGCCGGAGATGGGAATGCGATCGCCGCGGGTGTTTTTGTATTGCCAAAAGGCGCCGACACTGCTGTGCTTATTACTTTCTACTTCGGAAAACGAACTTCCCGGCAGGATGCTGCGAGCTGCCACGCTGAAGCCCGCTTTTTGATACAGGCTATGATAATAGATTTCGGCCAGGGCGCTGCTCTGAATCCACAGGCTATCCTGCATGGTGCGGGCCAGGGAAAAATCCGCCGCCAGCGGGATCAGGGGATGGCCGGATTCGTGGTAGGCGAAACGGAGCTCACTGAAATCAGTAGGAGTCTTCCGCCAATAAAGACTTATGCCTCTATCCGAGCCCCAGAGATTCAAAAATTCGATATTTACCAGGCCGGAGAGCTCGCGCTTGCCGTCCTTTTCGCTGAGGCCCAATACACCCTCCAAAAAGGTCATGCTGCCTTCCTGGATCTCAATCAGCAGATTTTCCTCATCCAAAGGCAGGATGCTGCAAGCTTTGATATAAGACTTGGCTTTGATGTTTTCCTCGGCTTGGGTGAGGATGCGGGGCGTGAGCAATTCCTGCCGGAGCAGACCGGAGCTTTTGAGCAAAGCGGATTCCCGGGAGATTTTGTTGCCACGGAAGTGGTAATGCTGCACCTGCATCTTTTCAGCTTCTCTCACTCCCAGCCAGGCCTCGAGATTTTGGCCCAAAACCAGAGAATCAAGCTGCACAGAGGCAAAAAGATAACCCCGCTGATGATAGACCGCCAGTACTCTTTGCGTGATCTCATTTAAAGCAGAAAGAGGGTAGCTGGTATTGGCAGAAGTGAAGGCCAGTTCGTGCAATTTTGATTCGGAAAAATGTCTCAGACCAGTATAGTGGATGTGAATCAGGGAGCTGTCTTCCAGCATCTTCAGGTGAAAAATGACTTGCAAATCGCTTTCGGATCCGGGCAAGAGTTCGGGACGGGGAATCTGGATGAAGTATTGATCCTGCTCATAAAAGTATTGATACAGATTCTGGATAGCTGTGTCCATGGTTTCCGGATCATATTCACTACCCAAAGCGATTTTGCTGCGGGCAAGCAAAGCGGCTTCGTCCAAGGCAAAATCAGCCTCGAAGGAGATCTCTGTGATGGTGAGAGCAAAAAGGCCCAGGCTCATCATACTAGTGATCAGCAGCAGGGCCCAAACTTTCATGTTATGCTATTCCCGCTCTGCTTTCAGGACGGCCAGGAAGGCTTCCTGGGGCACGTTCACATTGCCGATTTCCTTCATCTTCTTTTTGCCTTCTTTCTGTTTATCCAGAAGTTTGCGTTTACGGCTGATATCACCGCCATAGCATTTTGCCAAAACGTCTTTGCGCATGGCGTTGATCGTGCTGCGGGCAATGATTTTGGCCCCCACAGAGGCTTGCAGGGCGATCTTAAACATGTGCCGGGGAATCACTTCAGACAAGGTGTCTGTAATGCTTTTACCCCAGTTGTGTGCCTTTTCATCGTGGCAGATAAAGCTCATGGCGTCCACTTTTTCGCCATTGATCATGATGTCCACCTTCACCACATGGGAAGGCCGGAAATCTTTGAAGGAATAATCCAGGGAAGCATATCCCCGGCTCACGGTCTTGAGGCGATCATAGAAGTCAAAGATGATCTCAATCAGAGGCATTTCATAGTGTAAAGACACCCGCTTTTCATCGATGTATTGGATGTTCTTTTGGATTCCGCGACGCTCTTGGGCCAGCTTCATGATGTTGCCAATATAATCCGAGGGCACGATGATCTCCACATCCATAAAGGGTTCCAGGATGTATTCGATGATGGAAGGATCCGGGAAATCTATGGGATTGTGCACTTCTATCTCTTTATTGTTTTTGAGCCCGATCTTAAAGCGCACGCTGGGAGTGGTGGCGATGATGGGAATATTGTATTCGCGATACAGGCGTTCTTTGACGATTTCCAGGTGTAACATGCCCAGGAATCCGCAACGGAAGCCGTAGCCCAGAGCCGCTGAGCTTTCTTTTTCATAGATCAAGGAGGCGTCATTGAGCTTGAGTTTGGCGATGGCTTCCACCAGGTCGCCATAGTCCTCTCCATTGATGGGGAAGATTCCGCTATAGACCATGGGTTTGGGCTCCAAAAATCCCGGCAGGGGAGCGGCACAACCGTTCTTGGCAGTGGTGATGGTATCGCCTACGCGCGCATCGGCTACTTCTTTGATGTTGGCAATGATGTAGCCGGCTTCTCCGGTCAAAAGCTCTTGTTGAGGCTGAAACTTCAGTCCCAGATAGCCGATTTCTTCGACTTCATATTCATTATTGGTGCTAAAAAGCTTGATTTTATCGCCTTTTTTAAAGCTTCCGTGAAAAACGCGTACCAGCACTACCACGCCCCGGTACATGTCGAAATAGGAATCAAAGATCAAAGCCTGAGGTGGGCCATCTACCTGGCCATCTGGCGGGGGAAGCTGCTCGATCACAGCATTCAAAAGCTCTGGTACGCCGAGGCCGGTCTTGGCGCTCACTTTCATGATCTTATCTTCTGCGCAGCCCAGGATCTCGATCAAATCGTGCTGCGTGCCTTCCACATCAGATTTGGGCAGGTCGATCTTGTTCAAAGCAGGCAGGATATCCAGATCGTTATCCATGGCCAGATAGAGATTGCTCATGGTCTGCGCTTCTATACCTTGTGAGGTATCTACCAATAGGATAGCCCCTTCACAGGAAGCCAAAGCCCTGGATACTTCATAGGAAAAATCCACGTGACCGGGGGTGTCGATCAGATTCAGGATATAATCCTGCCCCTGATACTTGTGTATCATACGTATGGCATGGGATTTGATCGTGATGCCCTTTTCCCGCTCCAGATCCATGCTATCCAGCAGTTGGGCTACTTCCATGCCTTTACCGATCACGTTTGTGGCTTCCAAAAAGCGGTCTGCCAATGTGGATTTGCCATGATCGATATGGGCAATTATGCAGAAATTTCGAATGTATTGTTGCTTCATGCTATGTCCTTTTATTTATAGGGTCTTGTCTTAACTGACTACAGGTCAATTGACAGCTTTGAGATAAGGGATGATTTGTCAAGCAAAGGATTGCAGGTCTGCTGTTTTATCCTCTGCAATCTGCTTTGGGAGCGGGAGTGTCAGCTCTGCCAGGGCTGTCTGATAAAGAACTGACTGCACAAGATTAGTTATTGTTCAGTGCAGGTATGTCCGCTTCTGATAAGAATCAAGCAGAAAATCATTGACAGATAAAGAGAGCTAATATCTCATGGTAAAAATGCCTTGAAGGAGTTTTTTATGAATCAAGCACCAAGGACGGTTACCGTCCCACACACCATTAACTTCAGTAAATTCCGGCTAAAAGCAGGCTGGGCTATTGCGCTCAGCTTGGTCTTACTGGCCTACTTATTGTATTTTCAACTACCGGTACTCAATCTGCGATTTTTGGGCTGGGTTCCTGCTCTGGCTTTTGTCCTGCTGCCCATATGGGGGATCAGCGAAGCCCGCAAGGTGCTAAGATACATCAATATAGCCTTTCTTCTGATCCTGGTTTTGGCACCGTTCTTTTCCAGCGGGCTGTTTCATGCCAAAAGCTATCGAAAACTGATCGGAGACATCCAGAGCACGGAATTCTCGGATCTGGTATCTCCCGTGGATATGGCGCAAGTGCCTATCATCGATGAAGCCTTTGCCCGCTCTCTGGCAGAAAAGAAATTGGGAGAGGATTTTGCCTTGGGCAGCCGGGTGAATCTGGGTACCCCCACCATTCAGATGGTGAAAGGCAAATTGTATTGGGTCGTTCCACTGCTGCATTCCGGCTTTTTCAAATGGCTGGCAAATCGCGAGGCCGGTACTCCCGGTTACATCATGGTTTCCGCCACAAATTCTCAGGACATCGCTTTTATCCGGGAAGTAAAGGGAGAGCCGCTGAAGATTCGCTATCAGCGCAATGCCTTCTTCAATCTGGACTTAAAAAGACATCTCTATCTGAATGGCTATACCGGAATCGCCATGGCGGGAGATACCTTTGAGCTGAACGACGATGGTGAGCCCTATTGGACGATTACGGTTTTTAACCACACCATCGGAGTGCGGGCTCCGGAATCCCTGGGTCTGGCCACTGTCCATGCCTGCACAGGGGAGATCAGTTACTATCCCTTGACCAAACTGGAAGATGGCTCATTCAATGATGATCTGATTCCCGCTTGGGTGGATAGGGTGCAACCCTCATATTTTGTGATCCCACAATTGGACTGGTGGGGTAGATATGTAAATGGCTTCTGGAATACCATTTTTGGCAAACGTGATCTTCTTTCCACTACCCAGGGCTACAATGTGATCTATGGTAATGACGGAGAGAGCTATTTCTATACGGGCATGTCGTCTGTGGGTGCCGATGAAGGAACCGTGGGTTTTGTGCTCAGCAATACCCGCAACAAAAAGACCTCTTTATACCTTATCTCAGGCGCCACCGAATATGCCGCAATGAGTTCCGCACAAGGCAAGGTGCAGCAATTCAAGTATTATGCCACCTTCCCGATTTTGGTTAATCTCAATGACATCCCCACCTATTTCATGACTCTGAAGGATGCGGCCGGCTTGGTCAAGATGTACTGTTTTGTCTCGGTTCGGGATTTTTCCCTGGTGGGTGTGGGCGAAACCGTGAAAAGCGCGCGTGAAGCTTATCTGATGACTTTGGCTTCTTCCCAGATTGGCTCCTTGCGAGGTGAACTGTCCAAAAAGGAGTCCTTGACTGGGCGCATCAGCAGGATCGCCACGGATGTCAAAGATGGGCGTAGCTTTTATTATTTCTCACTGGCGGAGAAGCCGGGGTTCATCTTTGTAGCCACCAGCAATCTCAGCAGCTTCTTGCCTCTGAGTAAACAGGATGATCAGGTGAGCATCGAGTATGTAGTCACCGATGAAACCGAGATAAACATTAATGAATTTATCAACACTAGTTTGGGACACTAAGCTTTTTCTTGACATAAAGTTCAGATCCCAGATACTAACAACAAAGGTAAAATAACTAAGTCTAAATCGTAAGATCAGACTTTAAGGGATTGAAAGCAAGATATTAAGGAGACAACATGCAAGCAAAACTTAACAAATTGATACTGATGCTGATCTTTTCAGCATTTGTCATCAGCAGCTGGGGAGTAGTAAGCGATTACACTTTTGCCAGCACTTCAGGCACTTATATAGAGATCAGCGGAGGAACTGTATTGCTGACCGGTGTACCGGCAGAAACGAATCCAAACTTCAATGCAATCCCGCTGGGTTTTTCTTTTGAATATGACGGCAATCCATATACTACGGTAAGCATTGCCGAAAATGGTTTTTTGGCTATGGGCGACCTGGTGGTCACCAGCAATTTGGCCATTAGCAGCTCCACCGGTACGGACAACTCCATAGTAGCTTTAAACCGTGATCTCATCCCTCGCGCAGATGGTGAAATCATGTACCTGCTTTCCGGCACTGCCCCGAATCGGGTCTTTACCGTGCAGTGGAAGAACTTCCGCAGGTTTCCTACTTCTGCCGCAAACGACATCCTCAATTTCCAAATTCATCTTTACGAAACTACTAACCAGATAGTATTTACTTATGGCGCTATTACAGCTGTTACTGTAAACACCGCAGCCACAGTTCAAGTGGGCCTGCGTGGTGCCAATAACCAGGATTACAACAATCGCACTACCACCACAGATTGGACTGCTACCGAAGCCGGAGTCTCAAATAGCAACAACTGCCGTTTGAGCGCTGACGTCTTTCCTCCTCTGGGACTAACCTTTAGCTTTAGTGCTGCTCAGCAGGGTACTCCACCCATGCCGGCGCAGACGCCCAATCCGGCCCATCTGGCCATTAACGTAAGCAACCTGACTGGCCTTTCCTGGCAGGCTGGTGGTGGACTGGTGGACGGATACAAAGTGTATCTGGGCACAGATACTCCTCCCACCAACATGGTAAATGGCAGCACTCAGATTGATGCAGAATACATTATCGCTGCTGCCCTGAGTTACAGCACTCAATATTTCTGGCAGATCGTTCCCTTCAATGCCGATGGCGATGCGCTTGATTGCCCTATTTGGAGCTTCACCACCCTGGCAGATCCCACTGTAACCACCTATCCTTATGTGCAGAATTTTGATACCGTGACCGCTCCTGCTCTGCCTTTGGGTTGGGTTTCTTTGAATCAAAACAACGATGCCTATAGCTGGGTGAGCTACGCTGATCCTACTGCGCAGACTGCTCCTAATGCTATGCGCATGCGCTATAATGACAGCGTGGTCATGGATGATTGGCTCATTGCCTCTCCCATGGTCTTTGATGCTGAATACATTTACAAAGTAAAGTTCTACTATCGCGCTCATGTAGCCACGCAAGCCGAGAAACTTTCCCTTCATCTGGGAACTTCCCCCTCCGCTGCTGGCATGACTACAGAGCTCTGGGTGAACGAAAACATCACCAACGTGGATTATCAAATGGTCGAAGTGGAAGTACCGGAAAACACCGCTGGCACTTATTACCTTGGTTTCCACGGATTCAGTCCTGCAAACCGCTTCTACATCTATGTAGATAGCTTTAGCGTGCTTGAGACAGAGCCGGTGATTATCCTCGATCCTCCCACAAACCTTGCTGCCGCAGTAAATGGCAACGATGTGCATTTGAGCTGGACCGCTCCTGGCGATACCCCTCCTCCGCCTCCGGATGGTTTTGCAGATGACTTTGAAAGCTATGCAGACTTCAGCCTTGCCTTCGATCCCTGGGTACTGGTAGATGTTGATCTATCCACCACCTATGGGATGACCGGCATCACTTGGCCGAACGCCTATGCCGCCATGGCCTATATGATCTACAATCCTACGGCTACTGTTCCTCCCGTTACCGATCTTTTAGCCCACAGCGGCAATAAGATGGCGGCCAGCTTTGCCAGCACCACTCCTCCCAATAACGATTGGATGATCTCGCCCTTGATGGCTGTAGAAAATGGTCACTTCCTGAACTTCTGGGCCAGAAGCTATACAGTTGAATACGGCGCGGAACGCTTCAAAGTGGGAGTTTCCACCGGTGGCACTGCCCCGGCAAACTTCACCATCGTCAGTGGCGCTAGCCACGTGACCGCTCCTGCAGTTTGGACTCTTTATAGCTACGACCTCTCGGCTTATGCCGGTCAGGACATCCGTGTGGGCATCCAATGCGTATCCAACGACGCCTTCATCTTCCTGGTGGACGATGTAACAGTTGGTGCTGCTCCAGTGCGTTTCGATGCTCCTATAGCCAGCACAAACACCATGGGTAGCATAGCTCGCAACATTGGAACTCCTGTTCCTGCTCCTGTCCAAAGAGAACTTACCCGCGATCTGCTTGGTTTCAAGGTCTATCGCGATGCAGCTCTCATCAGCACCATTGCCAACCCTGCTACCACTATGTTTGATGACATGGATCTGGCAGTAGGAACTTACAGCTACACAGTGAGTGCTTATTATACTGATGGCGAATCTGTGCCTGCCGGCCCTGTAAGCGCTGAAATCATCAGTCTCACTGCTCCGCTTGATCTTGCCGCCACTGTGGATGGCAACGATGTAAGTCTGGATTGGACCAGCCCTGTATCTCCTCAAACGGGCGAATGGATCTCCTGGAGTAACAACGACCAATACACCAATAGCATCGGCACCGGTGCCGCAGCCGAGTTCGATGTAGCACAGATGTTTGATGCCGCAGATCTCGCTGCCTATCAAGGTGGTGCACTCACTCAGTTGAAGTTTGTGCCTGGCCACCTGGCTTGCGTATATACCATCAAAATCTGGACTGGTGGCACAGCTACTGCTCCGGGCACTTTGGTATATTCCGCTGTAGCCGACAACATCGTCATCAACGAATGGAACCTGCACATCCTGAATACTCCTGTAGCCATCCCAGCCGATAGACTGTGGATTGGTTATGGCGTAGTCACTCAGGGTGGACATCCTGCCGGTTGTGATGATGGCCCCCCTATAGAAGGAAAGGGCAATATGATGAACTTCAATGGTTGGACTACCCTCTCTCAGCTTGGCGCCACCCTTACTTTCAATTGGTCGCTTCAGGGCTTTGTAGCCACCGATACCGTGCTCAAAGCTCTCACTCCTGTAGCGATCGTGGAAAGCCCCCGGAGCACCCCTCAAGGTACTCTGAGCGTAAACCGCGTTGAATCCAGCCGCAATAACCGTGCCCTTTTGGGCTTCAAAGTGTACCGCGATGGCAGCATGATCTCCCATATCAACGATCCTGCCATCACTAGCTACATGGATATGGATCTGCCCAATGGCGATTACCTCTATGGCGTAACCGCTATGTACAGCGAAGGCGAATCTGTCCCTGCTACAGTCAATGTGAATGTCAATCTGCAGCTTGCTCCCGCAATTCTGGAAGACAGCTTTGAAGAATATGCCGATTTCGCTACTGAATTCGGTCATTGGACTCTGATTGACCAAGATGGTTCACCCACCTATGGGATCAGTGATGTAGATTTCCCTGGTAGCGAATCACCGATGGCTTTCATCATCTTCAATCCCTCTCAGACTACGCCTCCTATCACAGGAGTGGCTCCTTATGAAGGTGACAAAATGGCAGCCAGCTTTGCTGCAGTGACTCCTCCCAATAAAGATATGCTGATTACCCGCCGCATCAATCTGGGTACAAACAGCTCGGTAAAATTCTATGCCAGAAGCCATACGGCACAATATGGTCTGGAACGCTTCAAGGTAGGCGTATCTACCATGCCCGTGATCCTGGCCCAAGGATTCCAGTATATCACTGGCGCAGAAGATGTGCTTGCCCCAGCGGCATGGACCGAATATATCTACGATCTCTCCGCCTATGATGAACAGGATGTATATATCGCTATTCGTTGCACATCGAATGACGCTTTTGTCTTCTATGTGGACAATTTCAGCGTACATACCGAAGGCGGATCCGATTCCCAGGATGCCACTATTCCTGTGCTGACCACTGCATTGAAAGGCAACTATCCCAATCCTTTCAATCCTACTACCACCATTCGCTATAGCACCAAAGAAGCCGGTCCTGTAGCCCTCGAAATCTACAACGTCAAAGGCC
>JAJBAW010000058.1 GCA_020532545.1 Candidatus Cloacimonadota bacterium
TGAGCCTCTTGCAAAAAGCTTTCTGGCTAGCAACGTGATTCCTGGCAAGGGTCACTTCTGACTGTTTTTGCCAAGAAAACCTGATAGGTGGCAATTTAGAGCGTCGATTTTCCGATTTTCGGCGCACTTCTCCTTCGCTAATGAAATATTATTTAGGTCTTTGATAATCAGCAACCAGTTACTTTGAGCAACTGATCAGCAAACAAGGCAAGCATGCCGAACATCAGGTGCGTCATTACCTTGTCTGCACCGCGGACCATGACATTACGTCCGCCGAAATCTTCCTTGAGGCGGCTATTGCAGCGCTCCGAGGCAGTCCGTTCGTTATAGCGCTCTGCTTCGTGCGGCGCCATAGGGGTAATCTCTTTGCCGCGCGGGTTGCGGTCGATGATTGGCACATGGTCGAGTTCTTTGCTTTCATCCCAGATCTGGGCGGCATCATAGGCCGCATCCATGAGGTCATAGCAGTAGGTTACCTTGCCACTGGTCAGTTTCATCAGAGGAATGGCAACTTGGCTGTCATGCACGGAGGCTGAGGTTAAGACGGCGCTCAGGGGAAGACCACAGTCGTTCACATCGATATGCAACTTGAAACCGTTCCAGGTTTCCGTGTATCCCTTGGCGTTTTTCTTGACGCCACGATCACAGACTGTCGGAAGGAGGCTGATAGCGTCCTTTGCCGACTGGGTACGCTGAACATCCAGCCGCTTCGGTTCAGCAGGTTGCCGCTCTTCTCCCTTGGCAGGACGCCCCTTCTTTCGAGGAGCCTTTGCCTTCTTGGCTTTTTTTGCCGGCTTCTCTCGACCCACGATGGCGGTTGAATCCCGGCTGACGTGCCCTATTAACTCCGTGCTCAGGTGTTCTTTCACCAGCGCATCATGAACCACAGTTCCGAGTCCGGCCTTGGCAAATTCTGCAAAAGCTCGGGAGAAAGTTGATTCGGAAGGGACATCCCTTCTCCTGGCAAAACCGCAGATGGCCCGTATGTTGGGAGTGCTTCGCAATGCGTGTCTCAAAGAGCTGGTATGCTGATACCTCAGGACTGCTTTTGCAAGAAACGAGCGGGCTATTGCATCCCGTTCCTTAATTGGGCGCCCCAACAATTGCCGATCGGCACTGTTTGGAACATATTTCTCTATTTTGACAAGCTCAAGGATCTTTACCAGCCGTTCTTCCTGTTCCGTTAATGGAGCAGGCAAGCATTCATCAAGATGGGGAAACAAACTTTGCTGTAATGTCCCCATCAACCATGATATTCTTTCCTTGAGCTTCATCGGCATCCTCCTGACTTGTTGTGTCTCGCAACCCAACAATATCATGGACTTGCCTGTGAAGCTCAACTTTTATGCGGCTTAGTCGATGTATTCGCCTTTTTGCATACACTTTTGCAAGAGGCTCATCTAAAAGAATTTTTCGAAGATATCAAAAATGGGAAGCTTGTGTTACCAAATTTTCAAAGAGAATTTGTATGGGATTCTGAAAAGCAGAAAAAACTATTGAGTAGTTTTATTTGTCAGTTGCCGATTGGCAGTTTATTAATTTTAAACGGAAGAAAAGGCGACTTTTCGTGTAGAAATCTTTGCTACACTGGAGATCCTCCGGATTTGACAGATGAATGCAACTACCTTTTAGACGGTCAGCAACGGCTATCTTCACTCAGTGGCTTCTTTAGCAATTTGTTCGGAAGCATACAGGACTATGAAAATAAACATGACAATCTATATGCTGCACTGAGAAATAGGTGGTATATAAGGCTTGAGCCAAAAGAAAAAGAAATCGATATTTTTGGTTGGAATTCTTTGAAATTTACAGAAAGCAATATTTTCAATTATGAGCCTAATGATTTAGTTGATTTTATTGGGGCGAACAAGGTTTACAAAAATAAAAAAGACCAATGGTGGCATCCCGCATTTTTACCTAAAGATGAAAGCGGAAATCCCTTTTCAGCAGCAAAAAGAAAAGAGAAGATCGCAGACGAAGCTGCACGCAATGGGATTTTGCCACTTTGGGAATTTTATGAAGACCCCGAGAGGGGAATACATGAAGTCGTTCTAAGAAAGATGGGAGAGAGGCGCCGACACGTTATTGAGGCAACAATAACTGATGGGCAAGAATCCTATTATAATGTCTTGGGCCACCTGGACCCGGATGTTGAGGAAAAAGTTAGCAACAATGAAGATATCGAAGAAATATGGATGGAGCTAAGAACAAATTGGAAAAAAGAAATAATTACTTGTATTAAGAATAGTTTTTCCTTGCAAGAAATTCCAACGATTTCACTGCCGGTAGATGAGGTTGGTAGGGCTGTTGCGACGTTCTCTGCTGTAAATGAAGGTGGTACCCGACTTGATCCTTACGATTTAATTGTTGCTCGTGCTGCCAAAAGCCGGCAAGAAAAATCACTCACAACAAGAATTGTTGAGCTCCTCAAAACTGATGTTGGCGGATTAAACGCGGTCTTTTCTCGCAACGTAGGTAGTCTTCCTGAGGGATGGTCTTGCGAGTCGTTTGGAGCCCTGGCGGAAAATGTTCCAACTACGGCTTTTAAGGATATTTTTTTAAATGCTTTGTCAATTTATAATCACTGTTGGCTTAAGCAAAAAAGCCCAAAGGTTGAGCATATTAAAATTAAAGGAATTCTTGATCTTGATCACAATGAGATTAATGACAACGTCGAGCCTTGTACTTTAGCAATAAAAAGAAGCCTTTCTTTTCTTTGCTTCAGATGTGGAATGAGGACAGTTAGTGACTTAAATTACAAATTGATGATACTACCTATTATTTATTGTTTGTTTGATGAAAATGTATTTAACGACGCTACTAAGCTAGATCGAATTGAATATTGGTTCTGGTTATCTCTTTTTTCAGGTCGTTATAGGGAGTATCAAAATGAAGTATGTGTTGAAGATGTTGATAGATTAAAGTTGTTTGTGAGTGGAGGAGGACCAGGCTTTGTCTCGGATGAAGACAGATTATTGAATTATGAAGGCTATTCAGACAGTAAAACGCTTTTAATGGAAGCTAGCGAGGGTATTCCTGGCGCAATTGCTAACGGTATAATGTGTTATATATTAAGTCGACAACCACGAGATTTTATTATTAACTATAGAATTAATAGTTGGGAGGTGGACAGAAACATTGAACGACAAGTTGACGAATATGTTTTTAAAACTGAATTGCATGACCATCATATAATGCCACTTGCTACTGAACAAAGGCTGTATGATTCAACTTCAAAACTAAGAGCTGACAAGGAAAATATACTAAATAGCCCAATTAATAGAACTTATATTTTGAGTAAAACCAACAATTCCTTAGGACCAAAAACAATAACTGAATATCTACCTAAAATACAAGAAGCTGCATCATTTCTCCATTGTATACCTGCCGAAGACTTTTCTGTAAGAAAAGAAGGGGAAGCAGATAAGGATTATTATAAACGTTTCCTTTCCGCCAGATTTGTAAAGCTAAAGGCAACTATAAAAGAAGAGCTTGAGAATTTAAAAACCTAATTTAGTTCGAATCTGAATACTGTCCATAGCTTGTTGAAATCAATTCTATATTATTTATGGCATGCGATACACACTTTAGCTTGCCCATAAATTTCATCCATATCAACGGGCTCGCCGTTAGGTCTTAACGGGTTTTCCGGACGCCGAGCCCGAAGTCTTTCAACTCGCTTAGCATGTTCTTCCTTGATCACTCGAATCCTCTCAGGCTTTGATAATTCAGCTAAGGACTCACCTTGAGACCAGGTAAAAGGAGATCCACTTTCAGTTGCCACTTTCTCATATGCCATGGCTTCTAAAAAAGCATCGTTATGGCGTTCTAGCAATCCTACCCATTCAATCTTTTGCTGATAAAAACAGAAAGTACATCCGCTTCTAGTTCTCCATTCATAGTAGGCTGGCATCCCCAGATCACTCATTTCTAGTAGCTCAATCACCCCAGCTTTATCGATGCCTGCCTCTTTGAAGGGAAGTTTTATCACAAGGTTTTCGTGCTTCGAGTTGTAGGCTTCACGAAATTCTTCATCGGCCCGAATGGCAACATAGCTATACACTTTGATGCCACTCTGGAGCATTGGCTTGACCCATTGCTCAAAAGGTCGAAGTTTCAGCTGCCGAGTGCACCATCTTGTCTGTGGAGAAGGAAGAAAATTGTTGAACTGTCTCAACCAGTAATCGAAATCACGATCAGGATTTAAGTAAAGAATAGGCTTGCCTAAAAAACCTTCTAGCCTACCAAGAAAATCATATACCTCGGGTAATTCTTTTCCTGTATCAGTAAAGAAGTAATCAATGTCCAGTTCAGGATAGTTTTGCCTCATGTATACAGCTAGCGCTGCACTATCTCGTCCCCCAGATATCCCCAAAACATGTTTTTCTTCAATCATTAGGATACAGCCTTCTCGCTAGTGGCGCGTTGATCATTTACATCTGCTTCGATGGTGCGAGCACTTAGCTCCGCAAGAGCAGCGAGGACAATGTTTTTTCTTCCACTATCCTCTTCAGCGATCGCCTTTTCTATTTTCTTTACTAAAGCTTTAATTTTGGCGAGATCAGTATCAAGAACATCAAAATCAGTGTGCACGGGGGTAGGTCTGCCATCTCTTCCAACGACCACGGCTAAGGACTGGCGCTTGCCTTCCCGTCCTTTGACTCTGGCAAAGATCTCGGTTCGGATGAACTTCTGAGACAAAGCAGTAATTTCTACTTTAGCTCGATCAACATCGTTATCAACCCACATTTTGGGGGCTTGCTAGTTACGTGACTTGCAATTCCTTCCATGTCTACATTGGTCCCCGAGAAATCAGCCAGTCTCACGACAAATGCATTAAGCCGAAAATCTCCGGAGAGTTGTTTTATATTTGCTGCACGTTCACGGAGTTCCGCCAAAGCTTGCGAAGAGAGATTGGGCACCTGAAGCTCGGCTAACATTATTTCACGCAAGCGATTAAGTTCCACCACATAGGCGTCTTTTAGCTCTCTGAGGCCATTATAAACAAGTTCAACCGCTTGAGTTATAGCGGCAATGTCGTTTAAGTCGCCGCTCTCTAGGAGGGCAGGAATGTCATCAAACAAAAACTTATTCGGATCGTTAGCTTTTTTGAAAAGGGTTCGAATTCGTATCGCATCTTTGGATAGATGCATGGTTCGCTTAGCCCAAGGATGTACATTGTCAAATATCGCAACGAGGCCGCGTCCAACATCAATGGGTTCAAGATGCTCAAGGGCATTCTTTGGGTCTAGCTCTCGCACAATGTCAGCCATCCCCGAAAGCAACTTTTTAGAGACCTCCGACAACTCGACATGTCGGACTTGTATTGCGGATGGATCTTTGGAAAGGATTTCAATGTCAATGTCTCTCAACCGGCTCTGAAAAATACCCTCCCGATAAAAGGCTAGACTGCTCCGTTCAGAGAGAAGAAAGGCCACTGCAAGTACCGGCATAAGACCATCTCTAACACCGAAAGGAGGATTCCGCCAAATGTCGTAAATCTCTGCAACTGAAACCGTCCGACTCGAGTTTTGCTTAAGGTAGTCAGCAGCGGCAATCCAAAGTGGTATTAAATTCTTGGGATCCTCTCCATGTCTTCTCGGCGAGAGGAACATTTTATGATCGCTGTCATAAAGTTTCGTTGCCTCAAGGATTGAAAAAAACAGACCTCCCTCAGCCGGGAAGCCTTCGATGCCCAAGCGCTGCTCTCCTTCATGCATAACCATCCGTTTAAGCAAGGCGTTTTGAGCAGCCACTGCATTACTGGATGGTTTGATACGATTAAGGAGTTCGTTTTGAATCTTAGGGGACTCAGGAAATCTGTTGTCTGCTAATTCAGAAGCTAGCACACTGATTGCTTTTCGGCTGAGTTCTTCGGGAGCATCTGAACTACGGTACCAATAAGCCTTATCAAAGGCACGATTTAGTTCCGCCTCAAGCTGCCCTTGCAAATCATTCATTCTAGCTCGCACTTCACGTCGAGCTACAGAGTCGCCCCCCAAATCAGTATTCTCGTTATAGACCTTCTCAAGTGCAAGAATCTCCAAAGCCAAATCATTGATCACCCAGGATTGCTCGGAAAGTCCAACGACAACATCCCACTGAGGGCAATGTTGTGCAGCATCTGCACAGAATCGATTAGCCACTTCCTTGCTTTCGTTTTCAGTCGGGATTGCAAGCAAGAATTGACCAATGGTCCCTTTGGTTGGAGCGAAACTTTTAGCTTCTTCGACTACTGTTTTAAGTGGCACAAGTTCCACGTCGAACCACCGCAATGCGCCAGTGGCGTGATAATGTCGCTTAGCTAAGATCGGCTGAAGTCCGGCAAGTCGCTTAAGGATTTTGAAATCAATTTCTCTTATGTCTTCCCTAGCTTTTGCTGTTGCGTCGTCAATATCAAAATCGCTTCCTGCATAAACCGCATAAGCATCAAGATGCCCTCGGAAGATTATGAATGACCATCGCTTCAGGTCATCCAAAGCGTTCTCCACTTGATCTAAGGAATATTGTGGACAGCAGACTTCAAGCATCTCACGTGTGGCCACGAGCCCTGTATTGCTTTTAAAAAGGTCAATAAGAGCAATTGCCTTGAGCAGTTTTAGATGCAGCTCTTGGGTGACTTGAGCTTCTGCGCGCTCGATTGCCTCAACTGCTATTGCCCATCGATGACCGTCTGGTGAAGCCAAAATGGACGACTCCAAATTGGTTCGCATGTATTCCCAAAGCAGTTCGAGTGTGTACATTTCTGAGATGTTTGCTCGTGATAGAAAATCTTGAAATGCAAAGGGTTCAGCAGAGTTTAAGAAACCGAAAAGGCTGCGCTGGTTTTGGCCAAACCTACGACGGGAAATAGAGCTGAGCAAGCAAGCAACCGCTGGATGAAGGGGCCAGCAGTGCGCTAAGAGGGATGCAATGGTGGGAGAGACGCCCTTCTTGTTTGCCCGGATAACTTTTGAGACCTTAATTGCAAGCTTTTCGTCTGCAAAATCCTCCTGCTCCTTGGTGATAGCCCTCGACAGCAGGTCTATCTGCTCTTCGCCTGCCACATTGATCGGAAGATCTATGAAACGGCCTTGAATTTTAGACCACTCATCCCGCATCTCTCTGGATAAGCGATTCGCATAATCCCCAAATGCCTGGTGAAGGATTCCAACGACTATGAGTCGTTTATTGCTTCGAGACGCAGCTTCTGCAAGCTCCTGGAAAAAATAAATATCCGCATTTTCATGGGCAGCTCCTTCGAGAAACTTGCCCATCTCGTCGATAAAGACGATTAGGCCTCCATAAGTGTCCGGGTCACTTTCGGCAACATTGAGAAGGCTTCCTACAAGATCCGCTTCATGTCGAAGTTTTTTATGTTCTTTCGAGACATGCGTGGAACCCCAGAAGGCGTCACCAATTACCTGTACTGGATTAGCACGTCGGCCGACAACCGGAAGCAATCGCCAGCCATTCTTCTGGGGGGGGAGGGCCCTCAGTATTTCTTCCGCCACCTCGGGGCCGAGTGCTTTCTCTGCCGCTAATTTAGCCTGTTTATTCCCTCCAAGAAGACTAGCTAATGCTACAACAAGGCTTGACTTGCCGCTTCCATAAGGTCCTGTCCAGGTAAATGCTCCCTGATTTGTTTCGACTACGTGGCGAATCATGCCAATCAGGGCATCCGCCGAAGACCTCGGACACACAAAACCATTGATCGCGCTTAAAGCGCTAAAATCAGCGTCAATTCTAATTGCACGCTGGTATCTTGGTGTTATTTTGACAATGTCTTTCAATCGCATAATAGGGGCTCGTTTAAATGTAATCGGAGAGAATGTAATTCAGGGGCTTGTACTTGATTCGCCGGTTTGGATTCTTGATTATACCCTTGATTCCTGACGTCTCTGACCAGCTGAATGTCCCTTCAGAGGCCTCTTCTATGTTGATCAGACGGTCAGCCAAATCGTTCTCATCTAAAAGGAAAACTCTGCCCGGCGAGCCCGGCGATCGTGCGATTGCATCAAAGGGGAGTTGGTTCAGTCCTCTATATGAAGACTCCCGCCAAAAGTTAGCCAGGGCGTAAAGAAAAACACCGGAGCCTAAAGAAGGTTTACTTCCGATCACGAGACGAAACCCGTCTCTTTTCCCTACGGGCTTCATCAGGCCCAATTCTGCAAGAGGTGACTCGATAGTGTCTTCAGTCGAGTTTTTACCTGTGGCGGGATGGGCTACATAGGACCTGACAAAGCATTCAACGTCGCGCTTTATCGTCGCCACAGAAACACGTCCCCAATTGCTATCATTCGCCAACTTTTCAAGCGCATCGACTATTTGGTGGCGATCAAATTGAATTCCAGGGAAATGATTAAAAACCCAATACCAAGTGGTTTTGTTTGGCCGAGCTGCTAGCTGCCAATGAATGAGCCAAAGGGTAGAGGGATTTTCAAGGTAAGGGTCGAGACCTTGCTCACCATCCCAGCCAAAAATTAGCTGTCCAAGTTCGCCCGGTACAATCCTACCTGCGCTGAGATCGTCCTCAATTACGCAAACCACTGTTGCCCAATGGCGGATTGAAGCAACCATATTCTTGCCGACCCCAAAACGGGCAATCGCATCTTCCCCTAGGAAAATCGACCTGTTATTGCCCACTTCGAGGCAATCCAAAACTTCGTCGTAAGCTTTTTTAAGCCAGCCATACCTCAGGGGAAAAGTTTCGTGGCCGGAAAATTGCGGACGATAATCGTCTTCGTAAAGGGGGCCTCTTAGCATGGTATCCTCATCTGGAAGTTTAATCCAGGTCGACATTATCGTACGAATCTGCTATTGTCAACGAAATCCTGGAATGTTGTTCCAGGGCTGCGACTTACTTAAATATTACCTTGCCGATGTGACAAAATATTACATAGGTTCTTGATATGCGATCGACAATTTATTTCGATTACAACGCTACAACGCCTGTCGACCCACGTGTTTTCGACGTAATGAAACATTACTTTTGTCAGGAGTTTGGCAATCCGCATTCCTCCGAACATTATTTGGGATGGCAAGCAGATAAAGCGGTACAGATGTCGAGAGACAAAATCGCAAAACTTATAGGTGCAGATCCTGATGAAATATTCTTTACATCAGGGGCGACAGAAGCGAACAATCTCGCTTTGTTGGGAAGCGGGAGAAGGGCGGGGAGAGTGAAAACTCGGATTCTTATTAGCTCTATTGAGCATAAATGCGTCATTGAATCTGCGGTCGCTCTCAAAAAAACAAACAATTTTGAGGTCAATCATGTTTTTGTTGATCAGAATGGGAAAGTAAATTTAGATCATCTATTGTCTTTAGTTAATGACGATGTACTTCTTATATCGATCATGGCGGTAAACAATGAAATTGGTACGCTACAAGATTTGGAAAAAATTGGCCAAATTGCTCGTGAGCACGGAATTATATATCATTGCGACGCAGCACAAGCCCCATGCGCACTTAATATCGATGTTTTTAAGCAAAACATTGATATGCTGAGTCTTTCTTCCCATAAATTTTACGGCCCAAAGGGCATTGGTGCACTTTATATCAGAAGAGAGCTCCAGGACAAAATTGAACCAATTATCTATGGAGGTGGTCAACAAGGGGGGCTTCGCTCAGGCACAATACCGGTCCCACTTTGTGTTGGCATGGGAGCTGCGGCTGAGCTTATCCTATCTTCAGGGGGTGAGCGCAACGAACTTCGGCAAAAAACCGCCTACTTCTGGTCCAAGCTTCAGCAGGCCAACTGGCAGATTCATTTAAATGGTCCCGAGCTAAATGAGCGTCACCCTGGCAATTTAAATGTACGTTTTCCTGGTTTCTTTGCACAGGATATCCTCGCATCACTACAACCTCAGTTGGCCGCGGCGTCAGGAGCGGCTTGTACATCTGGCGTTCCTGGTCAATCGCATGTATTACGGGCAATTGGATTATCCGAGGAGGAGTCTAGCAATTCTATTCGTTTCAGTTTGGGTCGCTTTACCTCTTTTGAGGAAATAGACGAGGCTGTAGTTCTTATCGATAAGGGGCTTCAATCCCTTGGGTTGTCCCGTTAACAGGGAAGTACTGAATTCTGGAGGGCTGAGGTTATGAGAACAGCGGGGCAGATCTATTTTCCCCTCATTAGCAATAAATGGATCTTTCCCGGAATTCACGTTGTCGGGGAGAAGAGTTTTATTGGGAACAGGAGTTGACCCGGTTTAGTGGACGCCATATCCTTTGAGGAGAGAGGCATCCAAAGATGCCGGAAAGTCATCCCCCGTAACCGCCGGAAATCCGTCGACAAATGGTAGAGTTAGTACGAACCGGTCGAAACCCGAAGTGTAGTGGTAAAGTGAGAACGGACAGTCCGTTTTTACTTAACCACTACAGTCATTTTCATGCGAACCTCCTGGCTCCTTGCTTTGCCAGAAAGCACTACTTTTGACATGTCTTAGTTTTAGGGAAGCTTACGACGGCAGCTCTCATTGCCATTCAAATGGCTGATGACATATCGGTCTCTTGCGGTAAGATGTGAAGGACATGGCGGGCTCCTCCTGGAGTGTGTTGGTCGTGCAACACACACTGCCAGTTTTGCCTGCATGTCCTCTGCTTAGCTCACGTGTTGCCCAAGGGCAGGCCAATCGTGCCCAGGAGATCAAGCAATCGATTGAGATCTACAAGTCTTTGAACCTCACAGTGGACAGTGAGGCCATTCGTGTGACTTCTCTGGTCACCATAGATGCGGATGACGGTTCCAGTAAAACGGTCTTCATCGGCCCGGTGGAAGGCGGGATGAAAATCACGGATGACCAGATTGAGATCATTCTCATCACTCCTGCATCTCCGCTTGGCAAGGCATTGATCGGCAAGAGCCTTGGCGATTATATCGAGATCGATACGGGAAGCAGTCGCATGGAGTATGAAATTGCTGAAATAAGTTGAAGTAACAATCGAACCAGATTCTGAATCTCCCCAGCAGAATCATCTCGCCTATAAAGAGGAAGGGGTTGATGTCTCGCTGGAAAGCATCAATCCCGATACGTTGTGCAACCTGATCGCTGAGTTTGTCACCCGGGAGTGGCCAGACACGGAATACTCTCTCGACACCAAGATCGATCAAGTGTTGGATCAGCTCCGATCCGGTCAGGCGAAAATAGTGTTCGACCTGGTTTCCAAGACTTGTAACATCATCCACTGCAGGTGACGGCTTTCATGGAGAAACGATTCTTCCCCCTTTCAGCAATCACAAAGCGGATCAATGAACTGCTGGAACCAGCAATCAGCAAACAATTCTGGGTAAAGGCAGAAATTTCCATCGGTCGTGAACGGGGAGGGTCGTATTGCTGTGACCTTGTTGAGACAGACACCGGCGGCAGAATCATCGCAAAAGTTGCCTGTACCATTTGCCAGAGAGATTTTACCGTTATCAGGAGCCTGTTCAAGACCAAGGGCCTGGATCTGTTGCTGACCAACGGAACGGTAGTCGGTCTTCTCTCTCCCTTTGGTCAAGAAGGCATCAACCTTATATGTCAGGTAGTATAGAGAGCAGGGTTGCCCTTGTCCTCTACCCCATAAGATTCTCAAACCGGAGGGGTCATGATGTCAGGTAAATATCTGATGATGATTGTCACACTGGTAACTGTTCTTACCGTATTTAGCGGGTGTGCAACAGAACGTTACATCTCACCGACGTTGTCTGAATCACCCAGGACTGGGCTTGATTTGAAACCACCGGTTCTTGGTGCAGTTTTTGATGGCAGGGCAAGTCAAGAACCAAAAGATGCAGCATCACAACTCCAAGAAAATTTGAGGCGAATTTATGGCTCTTCAATTGAATGGAATGAATACTTCACGAAAACGCCCTCTGGTCGTTTAGCGGTTCGCGTTCGGCTCGTCACGTTAGGCGCCTCCTTTGGAAGTCGTCTAATCTCTTCAGTAGCTTTTGCGAATGCGATCAGTTCAGCTCAGGGTAACGCCACCGGTACATGGGGAACTGTCGTGGGTAGCGTATCTGCTCACCAATCAATATTTGCGGGGTCTTTTTCCGGCGAGGGCTGGTGGAATGGCGCCGCTTGGGTTGACCTTGAAGTGCAAGTGTCAATGGGAAAGTAAAAGTGTACCAGTTTCGGGAATTGAAAAGTGTACCAGCCAACTGGTTAGAAAATGGGTTCAGTCAGGTGGAACGGGTAGAGAGTCACCTCCTTTCTGGGAGAGTTGTTTTGCAAAGGCATGGCCCTGAAGTCGATAGCTATGCCCCTTTATGTTAACGACCTTGCAGTGGTGCAAGAGCCGGTCGAGAATGGCGGAGGCGATGACGGGATCGCCGAAGAGTTCCTGCCAGTCAGTGAAGCTCTTGTTGGAGGTGATGATGGTGGAGCTTCTCTCGTACCGGTAGGAAATGAACTGGAAGAAGAGGTATGCCTCCTGGCCGGTAACCGGGAGATACCCCACTTCATCCACGATCACCAGGCTTGAGTTGAGATAGGCCTTCCCCTTGGACTGACTCTCCTTCAGTTTGGCTATCAGGGTGTTCATGGTGGTGAAGTAGACCTTGAAGCCGTGAAAGCAGGCCTTTATGGCCAGGGCGATAGCGAGATGGGTCTTTCCCACTCCCGGCGGCCCCAGAAAGATGACGTTTTCATGCTTGGCAAGAAACGTCATGTCAAAGAGCTCCATGACCGGCTTCTTGTCCAGGTGGGGATGGAAAGAGAAGTCATACTCTTCGATGGTCTTGGCCATGGGAAGTCCGGCGGTCTTCATGGCGGTGGAAACGCGCCTTTTGTCCTTGGCGGCCACCTCTTCCTCCAGGAGCTGGTCCAGGAAGGACAGGTACGAGCCGCCGTTGTTCTGGGAAAGGGTTGCGACGTCGTCGAGTATCTCCACTGCCTTGAAGAGCTTCAGCCTTTTCAGATTGTCCTGGAGACGTTCATAGGTCAGCTGTTCCATGGTACGCCTCCCTGAGCGAAACGCTCGTACTCGTCGAGGGACCGCCGTGCCACCTCGGGAAACAGGCTGTTGGTGGTAATTCCCCTGGTTGCTTTCCCTTTGCCGCGGGGTCGAAAGAATGTCCGTCCTGATTCCTCTGAGCGAGGCTTCACGAACGGGACGCCGACCATGACTCCTTTGGCGTCGGGCACGGTGTAGAAAGCCAACATCTCATGATCAAGGTAGATACGGACCTGGTTGCCCTTCACCTTGAGCGTCACCTTCTTTCCGACCACGTGGGCAGGCACGTAATACCGATTGCCCCCAAAGGAGAGCAGGCAATCCTTGTACACCTTGCGGAAGAACTTGAGGGAAGTGTCATAGTCGGACGGCGGCAACGCTCCCAGGTAGCGGATATCCTCTTCCCATCTGGCCTGCACCTGCTGGTGGTGGGTACCGTGGATTCTCTGGTTCGCGGTCTCGGCGATCCAGGTGTGAACATCCTGGTTGGCCTCAGATAGAGAGGTGAAAGCATACCCTCTCCAGAACCTTTCCCGGACATAGTCGATAGGACGCTCCACCTTTCCCTTCACCCAGGGGCTGTACGGCGGACAGAGTCGGGGAGTAAAGCCGTAATGGCGGGAAAAGAACAGGAATTCCCTGTTGAAGGAAGGCTTGCCGTTTTCCCTGCCGATTACCACGTTTTTCATGTTGTCGTACAGAACCTCGGCGGGAACCCCGCGAAGAGCCTTGAACGCCCGGATATGGCAGTCCATGAAGGTCTCCAGGGTGCAGCGTTCCACGAATTCAACGTACATGGCTCGTGAATACCCGAGCACCATGACAAAGGCGTACACCGTGGAGGTCTTTCCCAAATCGTCGGTGATCTTGAAGTCGCCCCAGTCAACCTGGGCCTGGAATCCCGGCTCCGTTTCGAATCGGGTGTAGGCGACCCGGTTGTTGCGCTCCTTGACGGTTCGGACAAACAGCTTGAGTGTGTCGTAGCTGCCGGTGTAACCCATCCGTCTGAGCCGGTCCAGTATCCAGGTCGCCTGGTAATCGTCCTCCTCGAGGAAATCACGGATTACCTGATGATAGGGTTCCAGAATGGAAGGCTTTTTCTCTTTCCGCCGGTATTCAGGGAAGGAATTGCTTTCGAGATACTTCGCAACTGTCTTCCGGTGCAGCTTCAGCTTCCTGGCGATGAACCTGATGCTGTGCCCTGCTTTTTTCAACTGGAAAATGTCCATGCATACCTCCATCGAGATCATCGGCACACCTCCTTTCCATTGAAAGGGAGGGTACCATGTTCTCCGGGGTGGTACACTTTTCGTTACCATTTTTGGCGCATTATTGCATTACCAGTGACACCAAAGGAGCATCGACAGAAGGTACTGTTCATCGATGCCTCAAAGGAGTTCAAGACCGGCCGAGCTCAGAATGAGCTCCTTCCGGAACATGTAGACAACATCCATCGCTGGTATGAGGGCTATCAGGATGTGGAAGGGATCTGCAGGGTGGTCTCGCTCGACGAGATCCGCGAGAACGATTTCAACCTGAACATCCCCCGCTACGTGGAACCGGTGATCGAGGAAGAATCCATGACCATCGATCAGGCCATCGCCAATCTCAAGGAAACGTTGCAGGCGGCGTATGCGGCGGAAGATCGTTTAAAAGCACTCCTTACCCGGGAGGGATTGCTGCCTTGAGAATTCGTATTTTTATTAGTTCGGTTCAGAAAGAGCTCACCGATGAACGGATGGCGTTGCAGATTCTTCTGTCTACCGACCCGTTCCTTTCCGGGCAGTGTGTTCCTGTTCTGTTTGAAAATCAGCCTGCAGGATTGCAACCGGACAATCAGGCCTATCTCGAACTGCTCAGAACATGTCAGGTCTATCTGGGCATAATCTGGAAAGAGTATGGACATCAGGTCGATGGCCTGTCGGCGACCCACCACGAATACCGGCTTGCTCGGGATCTGACCTTGCCGACATTGGTGACCATCAAAGGGGCCAGCAACGTAACGCGCGCTGCTGAAACCGAGGCGTTCATTCAGGAGATCAAGGCTGATGGCCATACCTATGATCGGTTCAATGACATCGAATCACTGCAGGAAAAGGTACGCGCCCGCCTGATTAAGCATATCAAGGATACCTACGATCTTGAGCCGACATCGGATCAGGATCAGTCCGCCCGTCAAACCATCCAGGTTGCCTCGTCTTTTGAACGTCAGCGCCTGGAGTATGTGACATGGGATGAGGTCAATATGGACATCGCCGCCCGGATAGTTGCCAGGGCTGAGGAGCAATCGATCGATAGCCTTTCTCCCGAGTCTATTCGCCGGTCACTCTGGCAACGTGGTTATTTGTGGCGGGACGAAGCCAACCAGTATTTCGCGACGGCCGCAGGCATCCTGCTGATGGCGCAGGATCCATCGGTATGTTTTGCACATTGTCGTATCCAGATCGCTGCGCATGCCGCGACGGTGCACAGTACCAACCCGCTCGACCACCTCAGCATCAGGAAACCGCTACCGGAGGCCATCGATGCTGCTGTGGCGTTCATTCGCAAGAATACCCGTCACCCACTACGGGTAGTTGGTCTGCAACGAATCGAGGTGGATGAATATCCGGAGGCAGCATTGCGCGAAGCGCTGGTCAATGCATTGGCCCATCGCGATTATGAAGACTCTGGCCGGAAGGTGACGGTCGATATCTTCCAGGATCGTATCGAGATCATCAGTCCGGGTGGTCTGGCCGGTAATTTGACCCTGGCCAAGCTTCGCACCGGAACAGCCCGCTCCCGTTCCCGCAATCCCAATACGGCTCAGGGACTTGTCTTTCTGGGTCGCATGGAAGAGCGCGGCACAGGCATCCAACGTATGCGGGATGCCATGCTGGACCATGGCCTGGAGAGGCCGGTCATTTCAATCGTCGATGATGAAGTTGTCGTTACCTTGCCCGGGCCTGGGGATAATCTGGATCGTATCCGCGTTTCGACACAAGCGGCCCCCGGTTTGAAGCCATCGATTGAGGCCAAATTGAATGATCGACAAAAATCCATCTTGGAAGAGGTCGTGACAAATGGCTCAGTCACAACCGGTTGGTGCAAGAAACAATTCGGCGTGGTTCAGGATACGGCAGTGAGGGATCTCAAGGAGCTCGTTGAGCTTGCACTGATTGAGCCTCGTGGGTCTGGTCGAGGAAGGCATTATGTGCTTACACCTTAATTGTCCGGTAATCGTCCGATTTCTTGGACGTAATCGTCCGGTCAGCAGAATGTTGCATGGATTTGAATCACCCGGTAATCGCAAGAATCGTCAGATCTTCCGCCCTATGGGTATGGGTGAGGAGCGATAAAACGATCATGAGCAGAAGAATCTCCCAATCCCAACTGGAATCCTACCTCTGGGGCGCGGCCACCTTGCTGCGCGGCTACATCGACGCCGGGGACTACAAGCAGTTCATCTTCCCGCTGCTGTTCTACAAGCGCCTGTGCGACGTGTACGACGAGGAGCTGGCCGATGCGCTGGAGGAGTCCGGCGGCGATCAGGAATACGCCGCACTCCCCGAACAGCACCGCTTCCAGATTCCGGAGGACGCCCACTGGAAGGCCACCCGCACCATGGTGAAGAC
>JAJBAW010000059.1 GCA_020532545.1 Candidatus Cloacimonadota bacterium
ATATCGAGATTACCGGGATCCATGGCCAAAGCCTGTTTGGTGACTTCGAGAGCTTTAGCATAGTCTTTCATTTCATAATAGGCAAAGGAAAGATTCAGCAGGTTGTCCACATTTGCCGGAGCTTTTTCGCGGGCCTTGGCAAAGTATTTGGCAGCCTCAGAGTAGTTATTCTGATTAAAATAGAAAGCACCGGTTTCCAGGATGTAATCCAGATTTTCCGGGTTCTGCTTGATCAGAGTAAGCAAGATCTCTTCGGCCTTGGCATCGTCCTTCAGCTCTTTTTGATAGATGTCTTTCAGACGGATCATGGGCTCAAAACGTTCGGGATTGAGCTCACCGGCCAGCTCGAATATTTCCATTGCTTCCTGGGTGTCTCCTGCCAGAAGAGCAGCATCTCCAGCACGATAGATACGAGTCCAGGCACCTTCACGTTTGCGAGTCATATCTCTGATATCCAGACGCTCTTCATCGCTGAGTTTGTCAAAGGTAGCATATACTGCCAGGGCTTTGGTGTACAGCTCATAGGCATTTTTATTGTATTCCACGGAATTATCGGGGAAGTTTTCAGCTTTATGCAAGTTGATATCTGCCATTCTACGCAGAGAAATGGCATGATCGGGATGATCTTCCAATACCTTGAGGTAAAATTGTTCAGCCTTTTCTACATTTTGCTGAGCGTAATACACTCCAGCAGTTTTAGCGTTTACATTGGCCTGCGGACTCAGTTTTTGTCTGGTCTTAAAAGCGCTACAAGCACCTAGTGCCAATGCCAAAGCCAGCAGGATAATAATGAGTTTTCTCATAAGGAATCTCCTGTTAATCTTCATTTCTTCCAATAAATATTGATCATGGATATCAGTCAAGCCATTTCTCACAGCAAAGCAGTGCTTAATATATATTATAAGGCCCTATCCTGTTTATTGGCAGATGAATACTAGGCATTTTGGTGAAATCTGCTTCATTTTGTCCTTGACGGATGATGCCCCAAACAGAGTCTTGAATAAAATATAAACCTTTAATCAATGCCAGTGAGCTTGAAAGGAGCAAAAAAGTATGAAACCTCAATTTTCAGGACGCAACGTCTTCGATCTGGACGACTATTCACGAGAAGACATCCTTTACATTCTGGAAGCAGCCAAAGGGATGAAAGAGATCAATCTACGTGAATACAAGAAAATCCCTACTTTGAAGGGCAAGACCATCTGTACCCTTTTTGTGGAGAACAGTACCCGCACCAGGATGAGCTTTGAGCTTGCCGCAAATCGTCTTTCTGCCGATGTAGTGAGCTTTCAAGCCAGCATCTCTGCCTTGCAAAAAGGCGAAAGCCTGCAAGATACCGTGTATACCCTGAACGCCATGGGTATAGATCTTTACTGCCTCCGTCACAGTTCTCCCGGCAGCCCGCAATTGGTGCACAAATATTCCGGCAAACCCGTGATCAATGGGGGAGACGGACGTCATGCACACCCCACCCAAGCGCTGCTGGATATTTATTCCATTTGGGAAAAGAAAGGCGATCTCAACGGCCTCAAGGTCACCATCGTGGGCGACATTCTGCATAGCAGAGTAGTGCGCTCAAACCTGATTGGAATGGCAAAATTGGGCGCCAAGGTAACCGTATGCGGCCCCAAAACTCTCATGCCCTCCAGCATGGAAAGCGTGTACGATTGCAGAGTGGAATATGATCTGGCCCACGCCTTGCACGATGCTGATGTGGTGATGGGCTTGAGGATGCAATTTGAGCGCATGAGCGAGGGTCTGTTTCCCAGTCTGGAAGAGTATAGCAAGCACTATGTGCTCTCCAGCCAGACTCTGAAATACGCCAAGCCGGATGCTCTGATTATGCACCCGGGCCCGATGAATCGCGGTGTGGAAATCCTGCCCGAAATCGCAGATGGTGCACATAGTATTATTGTGGAACAGGTGGCCAATGGTGTGGCAGTTCGCATGGCGCTGATGTTCCTGATCCTGAGCGGTAGCGGCAAAGTTTGAAGGAGAAATGATGAAGACTATTATAAGAAACGCCTCAATCTACCTGGATGGCAAGCTGGAAAAGAAAGAGCTGATGATCGATGGCAAACGCATAGCTCAGATTGCCAATAAGATATTTGACGAAGCTGACAACAATATCGATGCTGGCGGCGCCTGTGTCTTTCCCGGATTCATCGATATTCATGCCCATCTGCGGGATCCCGGACACACCTACAAAGAAGACATCAGATCCGGCACTCTAAGTGCAGCTAAAGGGGGATTTACCTCCATCTGCGCCATGCCGAATACAGATCCCGTGACCGATAACATCGCCTCTGTGGAGTACATTCAGCTCCGGGCCAAAGAACATGGCAGCGCCCGGGTCTATGTGATCGGCGCGCTCACGAAACACAGCCTGGGCGAAGAAATCAGCGAAATGGCCACCATGAAATCCGGTGGCATCGTAGCTGTGAGCGATGATGGCAAATGTGTACAAAACGCCCGGCTCATGCTCTCCTGTCTGCGCTACGCAGCCAATTTTGACATCCCGGTAATCATTCATCCGGAGGATTACGCTTTGGCTGGCAGTGGCCAGATCAATTCCGGCAAAGTATCTACCCGCACCGGACTTTCCGGCATCACCGCTCTGGCCGAAGAGGTAGTGATAGCCCGCGATATCATGCTGGCCGAAAGTGCCGGAGCGAAACTGCATATAGCCCATATCTCCACAGCGCGCGCTTTGCAATTGGTGCAGCAGGCCAAGGATCGCGGTCTGGCCGTCACCTGTGAAGTCACTCCCCATCATCTGGTGCTCACGGATGAAGCCTGCATGGACTTTGATACCAATACCAAGATGAAACCTCCTCTAAGATGCGAAAACGACCGCCTGGCCTGTATACAGGCTTTGAAAGATGGTTTGATAGATTGCATCGCCACCGATCACGCCCCTCATGCCGATTTTGAGAAAGAGCGCGAATTTGACCATGCCCCCTTTGGTATCATCGGGTTTGAGACTGCCTTTGGCATCCTTTACGATCGGCTGGTAAAAACCGAAGTCATCGAACTTTCCACCCTGGTGGATAACCTCACCAAAAAACCAGCAAAGGTACTGAATCTGCCCGGAGGTGAGATTTTAATCGGAGCCAAAGCAGATCTCACCATCATAGATTTGAACGCCTCCACTACATATACCAAGGAGAATATACTTTCGAAAAGTAAGAACACTCCCTGGTTGGACCAGACCCTAGCCTCAAAAGTACTTTACACTTTCAAAAGTGGCATCATCTGTTATAAGGATAAATAAATGAACAACCCTCAATACCGTCAACGCGCCATCCAGCTCAGAGAAGAGCTTTCTGATGATTACTTTCTGCTCTGGATCTGGGACGAAGCTCTGGGTGCAGCCGGCAAAGCCGGTCAATTTTACGATGTCCGCGCCCTGGCCAGTCTCAAGGATTCCCAAAATGCCGGCAAGATCCCCAAACTCTTCAAACCGATCAGTATCTACGACAACCAAGGTGGCCGCATTGGTTTTATGATCAAGAAAGTGGGGGAGGGCACCGCTGCTCTTTCAGAACTCAGAGCGGGTGACCTGCTGGAACTCATTGGCCCGGCCGGAAACGGCTTTCCCATCTTCCAGGGCAAGCGAATACTGCTCGTGAGCGGAGGCATCGGCTATCCACCCATGTGGTATCTGCAAAAAGAGCTGATCAACCACAATCAGATTTATTGGATGCATGGCGGAGCGCGTCAGGGAGATGTCTTCCCTTGTGATGAGATCTGGACCGAAGATGGCTCCATCGGCCGCCATGGCAGAGTTTGTGGCGGGATGCGGGAGAATATTCAGAAGTATGACATAGATTTAATCTACAGCTGCGGCCCCATGCCCATGTTGGCTTCTGCTGCGCAGATTTCTCAGGAGCTGGGCATCGAGCATTATGTCTCGCTGGAATCCTACATGGCTTGCGGGATCGGAGTCTGCCATGGCTGCGCCGTACCCATTGGCACCAAAGACGATTGGGACTACCTTAGAGTCTGTAAAGAAGGCCCTGTGTTCAATGCGGAGGAGGTAAGATGGGAACTGCTATAAAAGACAATTCGAAGATAAGACCCAATGCCAACGAATTGCTGCACAGCAAACTTGGCGTTTTGGAGCTGAAAACTCCACTCACTGTGGCTTCCGGCACTTTTGATCTGGAAAATCTGGAGTTCTTTGACCCCGCCTGTCTGGGCGCCTTCGTCTGCAAGACCATTACCAGACTGCCCAAAAAAGGCAATCCTCCACCTCGTCTTTATGAGACCGAGGCCGGCTTGCTAAATTCCATAGGCTTGCAAAATCCCGGACTGGATGCTTTTATCGCAGAAAAGCTGCCTGTGTATCAGGAGCAACTGCGCATGCCGCTGATCGTCAGCGTTTCCGGCTCCAGCATAGCTGAATTTGCCGAGATGATCGAAACTCTGGAAACCTGCGCGGGCATCAGCGGATACGAGATCAATATCTCCTGTCCCAATGTGGAAAACGAAGGCATTGCCTTTGGAGTCTCCTCTGAGATAGTGTACAAATTGGTCCACCGGCTCAGTGCGCTCACCCAGCGCGAGCTTTGCATCAAGCTCAGCCCCAATGTGAGTGATATCGCCGAGATTGCCCAGGCTGCAGAGGCGGGGAAAGCCAGCTCTATAGCTCTGATAAACAGCATCTATGGCATGGCGATAGACTATCGCACAGGGAGATCCAGGATCAAAAAAGGTATCGCCGGTTATACCGGAATCGGGATCAAACCCGTGGCATTGGCGCTTACTCATAAGACCGCGCAGGCCGTAAATATCCCCATTCTGGCCATGGGTGGCATCTATACCTGGCAAGATGCCCTGGAATTTATCTGGGCCGGAGCTTCAGCGATTGCCATCGGCACGGCGAATTTCATCAATCCTCTGGCCGCTCCGGAGCTGATCATGGGGCTGGGAAAGTTCCTCTTGGAACAGCAACTCAGTATATCCGAGATCAAAGGCAAAGCCGTAATTTAAGCAAAATCTTTGCCCATCGTAACGCTGGATTAATCCGGCCGTAGCACTGTCTTCAGACGGTGCGGGCAGTGGGCAGAAGAATAGTCACACGGATTGTACGGATTAGACGGATCTACACAGATAAAGAGCATAATAGCGTCCCATTTGTTGTCGTGTAGATGACGTGGAGATAGCAGGAATAAATCCTCTTAGCTCCACGTCATATACACCATAGGCTATCCAACTGGACTACTGCTACTCATGGGATGGAAAGCTGAATAAAACAAGAATTGAGCTCTGCTAAAAATAGGGGAATGTCCGCTTTGTCCATTCTCGACGGCCGACAAAGCAAATCCTGCCTGCACGGTCTTTAGCAGCCCCGTCTAGTCCATGCTCAGAGCCTGATACAGCGCCTTGATATCCTTGATCTTGCGAACCTTCTGGGTGGATTTCAGACGGGCAAAACCGGAAACAAAGATGTTTTCATAGCCCAGCTTGGTGGCCTCCGAGATTCTGGCTTCGAGCTGAGACACTGGCCGCACTTCGCCATTGAGCCCCACCTCTCCGATAAACACGGAATTCTCCGGCAGAGGAGTATCTTTCAGGCTGCTGATAATAGCGGCCAGGATGGCCAGATCCAGCGAAGGATCTGCGGATCTTATGCCTCCTGCCAGATTGATGAAGACGTCGTTGCTCCTCAGATATAGGGATAGATTCTTCTCCAGAATTGCCAGCAAAATAGCCAGTTTTTTCTGTTCCAAACCCACCACCACCCTCTGTGGAGTGCCGTAATTTGATCCCGTGGCCAGGGATTGCACTTCCACGATAAAGCTGCGAGTGCCTTCGATGATGCAGCCGATGGAGGTGCCGATTTGCGCCAGTTCATTGGTCAAAAACACAGAATTGGGATTATCCACCTGCACGAGACCGAGATTGGTCATTTCAAAAAGACCGATTTCATTGGTGGAGCCAAAGCGGTTTTTTACGGCGCGTAGGATTTTGTATTGATTGCGCATTTCGCCTTCAAAATACAGCACGGTATCCACCATGTGTTCCAGGACCTTGGGCCCGGCCACATAGCCGTCCTTGGTCACGTGTCCCACCATAAAGATCGGCACACCCAGGCCTTTGCTACAGCGGAGCAGGCGATTTGTACTTTCCCGGAGCTGGGTAATGCTGCCGGGGATGGAATCGATGGAAGAAAGGCTGATGGACTGGATGCTATCCACTATAGCAAGTGCTGGGAGTTCGTCTTCGATGGTGGCGATGATGTGATCGGTATCGTTTGTGCAGAGGAGCAGGATGTTTTCGCTGGTGACCTTCAAGCGTTTGCTGCGCATATGGATCTGCGCAGCACTTTCTTCGCCGGAGCAGTAGAGCACTTTCTTGCCGGTTTTCCCCAGCCATTCGGCCAATTGCAGCATCAGAGTGGATTTGCCGATTCCCGGTTCTCCACCGATCAGAATCAACATGCCGGTAACGATGCCCCCGCCCAAAACCAAGTCTAATTCAGTATTGCCGGTCGCGATGCGAGCCTGCTCTTTGGCATCTATAGAGACTATCCTTTCCGGTTTGGCCAGGATAGCTCCTCCCACTGCGCGCGCAGAACCTTTGCCTGAAAATCGCTTGCTTTCCTTCAAGGTGCTCCAGCTTTCGCAATTTGGACACTTTCCGCTCCATTTCGTTGCTTCATACCCGCAATCTGTACACACAAAAGTGCTTGCCATCATCCTCTCCTTGTTCACTTAGTTTGGGTCACGCTACAAAGTCAGCCGTTTGTGGCAAGGAATTTTATTTGCAACATCAGCCTGGTAATTGAAATCTGACTGCGCCTAAAAACTCCAAAATATAAGTGCTTGACAGTTAGATGATTCCAGACGATTAAACGGTCTGACTGTCTCCAAGGTGGAATAATCTTAAGACTGGAAAACGGGCAGGTCTAATTGACGAAAGTCTGAGAATCATAAATAAATTTTGCTTCTGAGAATAATTGCCCTATTATATGTTGTAAGGAGTCATGTGTATGAAACCTAAGATAATAGTTTTTAGCACACCCAGTTGTTCGTGGTGTAAAAAAATAAAAGAATACCTGAAGTCCAATGGGTTTACTTATAAAGAGATAGACGTGTCAAGGGATGGTGCCGCTCGTGCCGATATGATCCGCAAAACGGGTCAGGAAGGCGTGCCGCAGACCTGGATTAATAACCAGCCAGTTGTAGGTTTCGATCGGGCAAAGCTCGACCGACTGTTAGAGATCAAGAAATAGAAACAACATATAGGAGATAAAACAATGAAACAGTATGCAGAAAAATTCCACGGGCTGATCACCCGCTTACAAGTAGTGTTAAGCGATATCGATTATGCGCAAAAAGCTTGTTTACAGGCAGGACGCATGGAGTGCCTTTTGCTCAACCACCTTTACGAGACCAAAGTTCCGGCAAACATGAATGAGCTGGCCAAGGTACTCAATGTATCTCACAGCCGGGTTACCCGCATTATGGACAACCTTGTAAACAAGAAATTGGTCACACGCAGACCCAGCGAGGAAGATCGTCGCTGCTGGTTTGCCATCATCACCGAAAAAGGGATGAAACTCGCCGAAAACAGCCAGAAATCAATTTTGGATCAACAGGAAATGCTGCTGGCCAAAATTCCTGAAAAGGAGATCGATGAGATCTTCAAAGCTTTCAAAAAATACGTCGAAAAATATGAGGAAGTCCTGAAAGAAACCTATATAGAGGTATAATATGGCAACTACGGTAGTAACAAAATGGACTGGAGGTCTTAGCTTTGACTCTCTGGTAGCCGGCCATCATGTGATCCTGGATGCAAGCAAAGAAGGTGGCGGACAAGATACTGGCGCCCGACCCAAAGCTCTGCTCCTGACAGCTATCGCCGGATGCTCCGGGATGGACATAGTTTCCATTCTGGGGAAGATGAAGATAAAAGACTACACTTTTGAAATGGACGTCGATGGGGAATCTACCACCGAACATCCTATAGTCTTTCACACGATAACCGTGAAATACAAATTCTCTGGCAAAGATTTGCCGCCGGACAGGATTTTGAGAGCAGTAAGTCTCTCAAATGATACGTATTGCGGAGCTACTGCAATGCTCAGGAAAGCGGCAGAGATTGTTGTGAAGATATATATAAATGATGAGGAGATAACATAGTGAGATACATATTAATCATGCTCCTGGTGTCTATAGTTGCCGTATTGGGCTGCACACCGGCTGAGAACCCTGCAGATAATGCAGATTCGAAAGCTCCTGAAGGCTCCCCACTGCTGGCCACCGATGCCACCAAATACGAAGTCGGTGCCTGGACCGAAAATTGGGATCTCGCCCTTGCTGCATCCAAAGAACTGAAGCGCCCTGTTCTGGTGAATTTCACAGGTTCAGATTGGTGCTCCTGGTGTATCAAACTGGTAAATGAAGTCTTTTCCAAAGATGAATTCCAGAACTACGCCAAAGAGAATCTCATCCTGCTCAAGCTCGATTTCCCGAAAAATATAGCCCAAACCGAAGCTCTGAAAAAGCAGAACAACGCCTTGCAAAAGCAATTTGGTATTCAGGGATTTCCCACCATTTTGCTGATGGATAGCGATGGTAAGGAAATCAACCGTACCGGATATCAACAGGGCGGTGCGGCAGCCTACGTAAAACATCTGCAGACCCTATTGAAATAATATAGATTCTGCGTTAAGACATAAAAAAAGCCGGTTTACGCCGGCTTTTTCTCTGGGAGAACAAAAATCCATTTGACAGTATTGCCCCTGTGCAGACTTTGCTTAAGGTAAAATACGATACTTAAAAAAGAGAGAGAATGAGCCTAATCCAAATAATCGATCTGGGAATGGAATTTGGCGGGAACTATATCCTGAAAGATATCAATTGCACGATCGAACACAATAGCCGCATTGGCCTCATCGGAGCCAATGGCAGTGGCAAAACGACCTTGATCAAATTGATCCAGAAATCTCTGCGCCCTACTTTGGGCAGGGTAGTACAGGCCAAACAGTGCCAAATTGCTTATCTCGAACAAAATCCTATCCTGAACGCAGAACATAGCCTGCTAAAATACATTGAATCCGCCAGAGGGGATATCCGCGATCTCAAAAAGAAGATGGAGACACTTTCGGCAGCACTTGCACAAAAGGAAGATGAAGCTCTGCACAAAGAGCTCAATAGCACTGTGGAAAGAATGCACGAAATTGGCGCTTTTGAACATGAGAATGAGATCAAATATGTGCTGGGTTCTCTGGGCTTTGAGGAAGAGGTCTGGAGCCGGCGCATCGGTGATTTTAGCGGTGGAGAACAGACCAGAATCTGCCTGGCCTGGCTGCTGCTCTGTCCTTACGATCTTTTGATCCTGGACGAGCCTACAAACCACCTGGACATCGCCATGATCCGCTGGCTGGAGAACTATCTCTCCGAGCTTACCAGGCCCTATCTGGTGGTTTCGCACGACCGCGTTTTCCTGGATAAGGTCACCCGCAGCATCTATGCCATCGAGAATACCAGACTCAGCATCACCAAAGGAAATTATAGCTCATACTACGAAGCGCGGCAGATCGCAGTGCTGGCCGAAGAACGGCAATTTGAACGGCAACAAAAGCTGATCGCCGAGACCAATACCTTCATCCAAAAGAACCTCGGCAGCCAAAAGACCAAACAGGCCCAATCCCGGCAAAAGATGCTGGGCAAGCTGGATCTGATAGATGCGCCTACTGCTCAGAAACAGTTCCGACTGCGTCTGGAAAGCTCTTCCCGCAGTGGAAACGATGTCTTCCGCTTTACCGATGCCAGCTTTGGTATTGGTGATTCTCTGCTCCTGGCTCAAAAGGTGGATATCGAAGCTCACTGGCAGGATCGCATCGCTGTGATCGGCCCCAATGGCTGTGGCAAATCCACCCTTCTGCGCATACTTTTGGGTGATCATGAGGTCTCAGACGGGGACTTTCACTCCGGTGCCAGTCTCAAAATAGGCTATTACGATCAACATCAAAACACTCTGGACGATAGTCTCACCGTGATGCAAACGCTGTGGAATCTTGTTCCGGCTGAACCCAAAGGCTATGTACTGAGTTGGCTGGCACGTTTTGGCTTTATCGGAGACGATGTGGAAAAGAAGATTCCAGTGCTCTCCGGTGGGGAGAAATCCCGCCTCTATCTCAGCGTTTTGATCCATGAACGGCCCAATCTGCTGATCCTGGACGAACCCACCAACCATCTTGATATCCCCATGCACGATGCGCTCTTGCAGGCCTTGCAGGATTTTGATGGCACGATCATCTTTGTTTCGCACGATCGTCATTTTATCAAGTCCCTGTCCAGTAAGTTCTGGGTCTTTAACCGACAACTGGATAATGGCCAAATCATCAAGACCATCTCGGAGCCTGATCTGGATGCGGAAGCGGCAATAGAGCTGGCCTTTAGCGAGCCGGAATTGCCCAGGAAAAAGAAGGTTGAACCGCGCCAAAAGAAGCGCAAGATCAATCCCTGGCATCTGGAGCAGCTCGAAAAAGAGATATCTGCACTCCTGGAAGAGCAGAATCAAAACGAACAGCGCCGCGAGCAAATACATCTGAAGCTGTCTGATTCTGCCACATACGCCAATGAGACGCGGGTAAAAGAGCTCAATGAAGAAGAGAAATCCATCGAGCAGCGCCTTCAGGAAATAGATGAGCAGGTGAGCAGCCTGGAACACGAATATTTGGTTTTGGCTTGTGAAGACTAAGCGCATCGGTTTTACCACCTCCTTGCCCGTAGAAGTGATCTATGCAGCAGGGCATATCCCTATCGATCTGAACAATATCTTTCTGAGTCAGGACTCCAGCGGGCACATCCACAAAGCAGAGCTCAAGGGCTTTCCGCGCAGTCTCTGCTCCTGGATCAAGGGGAATTTTTCTTCCGCTTTGTGCTCAGATCTGGATGAAGTAATCGGGATTGTGCAAGGGGATTGCTCAAATTCCAGTTCCCTTTTGGAAATGATCGCCGAAGAAGGCATTGGCATCCACAGATTCTCCTTTCCCCCAGAGCGGGAATATGCTGCTCTGGACAAGGAGATATCGCGTCTCGAAGCGCACTATGACGTCAGCCGGAAACAGACCCAGGAGGTCAAAGTCTGGCTGGATTCTATCCGGGTGAAACTAATCGAACTGGATCGACTGTCCTACGTGGAGCGCAAAGTCTGTGGACGGGACAATCACCTCTGGCTGGTGAATTCATCGGACTTTCAAGGAGATCCGAATCGCTTTGAACGGGATTTGGACGAATTCCTCTATCAGGCCAGAGCATCAGAGCCTTTGCCCACCCGTTTGCGCTTGGGCTATCTGGGCGTGCCCCCGATCTTTAGAGATCTTTACGATTCCGTCTCGGACTTGGGAGGAGATGTGATCTTCAATGAAGTGCAAAGACAGTTTTCCATGCCTCATCTAAAGCAGGATATCGTAGAGCAATACCTGGTATATACCTATCCTTATAGCGTTCTGGACCGTCTCAAAGACATCAAACATCAGGTTAAACTCAGAAATATTGAAGCGATTATTGGCTACACCCAGGCCTTTTGCCATCTGCAGATCGACAATCTTCTACTCAAAAAACATATTAAATTGCCCTTCCTGAATTTGGAAGGGGAATTGCCGGAGAAGCTGGATTCCCGGACCATCCTGCGTCTGGAAAGCTTCTTTGAGGTACACTCATGAAGATCGCCCTGGGCCTCAGCGGAGGCATAGATAGCGCTATGTGCGCCTTGATGCTACTGCAACAGGGGCATGAAGTGATCGGCCTTACTATGACGAAGTGGAGTCCCTGCAGCGGTATCGATAGTGCCGACAAAAGGGGCTGCTATGGCCCCAATGAGCCCGCAGCGCTGGCAACAGCGATAGAATCGGCAGCCAAACTGGGTATCGAGCATCACATCATCAATCTGGAAGAGGAATTTTCCAGGATAGTCCTGAACTACTATACCGAGAGCTATGTGCAAGGCAGGACGCCGAACCCTTGCGTGGTCTGCAACCATCAGATCAAATTTGGCGCTTTGATTCAAAAGGCACGAGACCAGGGCATTCTATTTGATAAGTTTGCCACCGGACATTATGCCCGGACACGCTATCACGAGCCTTCCCAGCGCTGGCAGCTATTAGCCGCAGCCGATCCTCTCAAGGATCAATCCTATTTTCTCAGCATGCTCACCCAAGAGCAGCTTGCCCTCTGCCTTTTTCCCCTGGGGGAGATGAAGAAGTCTGAACTCAAGGAGTTTGCTCGCGCGCAGGGCTATGAATACCTGGTCAAAAAGAGAGAAAGCCAGGACTTTTTACAGAGTAGTGACAGCAGCCCGCTATTTCAGGATTACCTTATCAAAGAGGGCGATTTTGTGGATCTAAATATGAAGGTTCTGGGACGGCACAAAGGCTTGATACACTATACCATTGGCCAGAGGAGAAACTTAGGTTTGGCGGGATTTGCCGAGGCGCAGTATGTATTGGCTCTGGACACCGCGCAAAACCGTGTGATTATAGGCCCAGAGCGGCATTTGTACCATGATTCCTTGTTTGCCCGCTTTGTCAATTGGATCTCGATTCCAGAGCCGGAAACAGCCCTTTTTTGCAGCGCCAAGATCAGGCTGGCGCAGGATCCGGTGCCCTGCCGGGTGGAAAAGGTGCACGATGGCAGTTATTACGTCTGCTTTGAAAGTCCGGTCTCCGCTATTACCCCCGGACAGGTTGTGACCTTTTATGATGGTGATCTGGTCTTAGGTGCAGGCTTTATCAGCTAAACAGCAACGCTGACAATTCTCAATTCTCAATTCTCAATTCTCAATTCTCAATTCTCCATTGTCTCAATTACTCCCACTCTATCGTCGCCGGTGGCTTTGAGCTGATATCATAGACCACTCTGGAGATGCCTTTCACCTCATTACAGATGCGGTTTGAGACCATCATCAGAAAGTCCCAGGGAAACTGGGTGACCTCCGCAGTCATGCCATCCACGCTGTTCACCGCTCTTAAGGCACAAACCTGTTCATAGGTACGCTCATCGCCCATCACGCCCACGCTGCGAATAGGCAACAGCACCGCAAAAGCTTGCCAGGTGCTACTATAGAGCTTATGTGTCCGCAGTTCCTGAATAAAGATCTCATCGGCTGCTTGCAGGATTCTTACCTTATCAGCATCCACCGGGCCCAGGATGCGTACGGCCAGGCCGGGTCCGGGAAAGGGGTGTCGCATCACGAGTTCATCGGGCAAGTTCAAGGTTTTGCCCACTACTCGTACCTCGTCTTTGAAGAGTTCACGCAGAGGCTCCACCAGCTTGAGTTTCATGTTTTCGGGCAGGCCGCCCACGTTGTGATGACTTTTTATGGTTACCGAGGGCCCGGCAAAAGATACGCTTTCGATCACATCCGGATACAAGGTGCCTTGAGCTAGATACCTGGCATCAGGGAATTTGGCAGCTTCAGCATCAAAGATTTCAATAAAGCTGGCACCGATGATCTTGCGTTTTTGTTCGGGGTCTGAGATACCTTCCAGACGGGAAAGGAATAGGGCAGAGGCATCTACGAAATCGATATTCAGATCCGGATACGCCTTGAACATCTTTTTTACCCGGTCTGCCTCTTGAAAGCGCATCATTCCAGTATCCACAAAAATGGGGATGAGGCGATTCCCGATGGCTTCATAGAGCAGCGCCGCAGCCACGGAAGAATCCACTCCACCGCTGAGGCCCAAAATCACCTGATCTTCGCCTACTTGTTCGCGGATCTTGCGCACGCTTTCAGAGATGAAAGATCCCGCATTCCAATCCGCTTTGAGGCCTGCTATCTTAAAGAGGAAATTCGCCAAAATCTCTTTGCCGCAGAGACTGTGATGTACTTCCGGATGAAACTGGAGGGCGTAAATAGGCAATTCCCGATGTTTGATGGCGGCGTGTGCCGAGCTTTTTGTGGAGGCCAAAACCATAAGTTCGGGGCTCAGAGCTTGCACTTTGTCGGCATGACTCATCCAGATCTGGGCTCCGCTTTCTATACCATCCAGCAAGGGATCGCTTGCGGATATTTGCAGCTCAGCTTTGCCATATTCACGCTCTGTGGAATAGGCAATATCTGCGCCAAAATGCTCTGCTATGAGTTGCATGCCATAGCAAATACCCAGGATGGGGACGCCGAGCTCCCAGATGCCTTGATCGGGCTTGGGGGCCTCGATCTGAGCTATGGAAAAGGGGCTGCCGGAAAGGATCAGAGCCCGGGGATTCAGAGCTTTGATCTTCTGCAACGAAAGATTGTAGGGATGAATCTCAGAATATACACCGGCTTCGCGAATCTTGCGCGCGATGATCTGTGTATATTGAGAGCCAAAATCCAGAATAAGCACACTATCAGGCATGATCTTTACCTTACAAAAGGGTTGTTGAGCTTTTCCATGCCGATCGTGGTGCGGGGTCCGTGACCGGGAAATACCACAGTATCATCGGGCAAAATGAAGAGCTTGTTTTTGATCGAATCAATGATCTCATCGTGCGAACCACGGGGGAAATCTGTGCGGCCGATGCTCATCTCAAACAGGGTATCGCCCGAAATCAGGAATTTTCCAGAGAGCAGGCAGATGCCTCCGGGTGTGTGTCCCGGGGTGTGGATCACCTTGAGATCATGAGTCCCCAGAGTGAGGATGTCGCCATCTTTGAGCAGCCGGTCTGCCGCTTCCAGCTTCAGCGGAGTGCCCATGAATTCGCTGAGGTTTTTCTTGTTATCCACCAGCATCTTTTGATCTGCTTCATGAATCATGATGGGGCAGGCGAGTGCCTCTTGAAAATAGCTGTTTCCACCGATGTGATCGCCATGGCCATGGGTATTTACTATGCCTTGCACCTTCAGTCCGTGCTCCTGGATCAGCTCCAAAAGTGAGCTGTCCGGAGCCGATGGATCGATGAGCAGGGCCTGCTTTGTGGTCTCATCCCAGATCAGCCAGGTATTGGTCTGAAAGGCTGGTAAGAGCATGAATGCTTCGATTTTTAACATGTTATATCCTTTTAGTCATAAGAAATTATATATTGTTTGAGCAGTTCGGGCTTGTCTTTTTGTCCCTCATACTCTGTTGATAAATCCCCTTTGCTGGCAATGATAGTTCCGCTTTGGGGAGCTTTGGGGTGATAGGTCCAAAATATGTTCAAGGCTAAAGTCATCATTTCAGGATCGGTAAATTCTGCGGTCAAAAGCCCCAGTGGCCCCATCTGATCTTTGGCCAGGAGCACAGTGTAACCCGCACTGATGCTTTCCAAACAGCCATTTTCCCTCTCATCTCTGCCAATGATGAGTTTCACGGTTTCACTTAAACGAAAGTGCCGGCCATACTTCAGGAGCTCCAGATTCTCTTCGTCCATCTGCTGATGCGAGATCAGATCTTGCAGACGCAATGTGTAATTCTTGTCTGTCAGCAGACAGCCTCCGGCCGGTGGGGGAAAGCGGGTAATGCCCAGCTCTTCAGCTAGTTGCAATTGCCGGGTGCGCCCTCTGCCATGAATATCCAACATATCACTTGGGTCCACCCAGCCCTCGCGCAAGGGAGCAGTCTCTCGCAGCAGCTTCTGGCAGAGCGGACGGATGATGAGATCGCGATAGCCGCTGAGATTGCCTACCTGGTTCATGGCATTCACGCGCTGGCTCATGGGCCTTTGCCCCAAAACTTCTCCGGAGATCAGGTAGTGGGCATCCAGTTCCTGCAGCATAGCTCCCGCCACGCGAAACATCAAAGCATGACAATCTATACAGGGATTGAGGTTTTTGCCAAAACTGGTGGCAGGATCGTGCATCATCCTCAGATGCTCAGTGGTGATATCGCGCACGATAAGATCGAGACCATTGTCCCGCGCGGATTCCAGAGCCCTGGCAATGGGCATATAGGGCGTGAGGAAATATACCGGATACACCTTGTAACCGGCTTTTTGCATCCATTTTACGGCGAGCAGGCTATCCAGCCCACCCGAAAATAGTGCAATCGCTGCATAATCGGATTTATTTTGCTTCATCATCTTAAGCTAAGCATTTTGGCAGGTATTATCTGTCAAGACTTTTGCGGGTTTCGCGTATACCGAATCTTTGGGAAATATAAAGGGTCAGTGAAAACTTCAAATTGGCTCACTGAAAACTTCAAATGGCGAAATCAGGGGTAAAGTCGTTGTTCTCACTGGATGCATTTGGGTCACGACTTCTGCAAATTGGCTCACCGAAAA
>JAJBAW010000060.1 GCA_020532545.1 Candidatus Cloacimonadota bacterium
GCGCCATAAGCAGTTCCGGCAGAGATTTCTATGCCGGGATTCACCAATAGGATATTATCCAACAGGATATCATCCCACGGGCTGATCCGTTCGCCCCGGTTTTCACCAAGGGCAGTTCCGCCTTCGAGAAAGAAATTGATATCGCTGCCAAATCTGGCTGCAATCTCATGTCTTTCCTTCTGGCTCAGGTTCAATTGCCAAAGTCTGTCCAGCATAATAATCGCATTTGCTGCATTTGAACTGCCGCCACCAAGACCAGCAGCGATAGGAATCCGCTTGCTCAAGCAAATTTCCACGCCAGAGGCCACTTTATACTCGTTCTGTAAGTAGCTGGCAACCTTGTAAATAAGATTATTCTTGCCGTTTAGTTCAGCAACTGATGCCCACAGTATTATGGAGGCATTTTTTGTCAAAGAGTATTTGATCTCATCAAAAAGGTCAATACCGCAGAGCGCGGTATTGACCTCATGGTAATGATCAGGGAGCTCCGAGAGCACCTCAAGAAATAGATTTATTTTTGCGTAAGAAACGGCTAACATTCTTCTTCTGTTTCTTTGGCACTTCGTCTCCGTAATAGTAATAGTAGTAGTAGTAATAGTAGTAGTAGTTCTGCTTACTGTAATACTTCTGCACGTAAATGCCGTTTACGATGATGCCATCAATCTTGGAATCGATATTCTCCATCAATTCTTTGGTGCGCTTGATGATGCCCTTGTCGGTCTGTCCACAGCGAACCACGACAAATGTCATATCCACTTTCTTGGTCAGGATCAAAGCGTCTGTCACAGCAATGATAGGAGGAGTATCAAAGAGCACAAAATCATAGCGTTTTCTCAGCTCAGATAAGAAGACATCAAATCTGGGCGAAGCGATCAATTCTGAAGGATTGGGTGGCACAAAACCACTGCTGATAATATCAAGATTCATGATTCCAGAATCTTTGACGATCTGCTCTATGGTAACTTCGGGATCGATCAAATAGTCACTGGAACCGTTTTCTTTGTTCAAACCAAATTTTACATGAACGGTAGGACGTCTCATATCCATATCCACCAGGACGACTCTGGCATTCATCTGCGCCAGGGTAATGGCCAGATTGGAGATAGAGGTAGATTTACCTTCTTTGGGGCCGGATGAAGTGACCAGGAGCGTAGTGCTGCCTTCAGGCTTTCTGGCCAGGATATTGGTACGCAAGGTGCGGTACGCTTCTGCAATAGGCGATTTGGGTGCATAGTGCGAAACCAATTGCTGCATCACAAAGTGCATGGAGCGCGTGAGATGTTCGCGGTTTTCACCCTCGGCCTGCTCGATCATGTCGTTAAATTCTGCCAGCTTTTCTTCCGCTTCACGGATGGTGGGGATGGTACCCATAATGGGAAGACGCACATAACTCTCCATGTCTTCCAGAGTACGCAGTTTGTTATCCATCGAGTGCACCAAAAAGGCTGCTCCTATGCCCAAACCAAGACCCAGAATGAGACCCACCAGAATATTCATGGGGACTCTGGGCTTGATAGGGACAGTAGGCTTGGTAGCGTAGTCTATGATGCGGACATTACCGATCTTGGCCTGTTCGGCGATTTTGGCATCTTCATACTTTTCCATCATAATGCCATGAATCTTACTATCCAGGAGCATATTACGAGAAAGTCTGGCCAATTCGAGCTCGGTATTTGGCAAGGAGATGATGCGCTTGTCATACATCTGTTGAGTTTGCTCCAGACCATCGACCCTGGTGCGGGCAAGTTCCAGATCTATTCTTGCCTGAATCATGCGGCTCAGCATATCATTCCTGGTCTGCATGGGATCACTGCCCACAGAGACCGCCACGAGCTTGCGTATTTCACGATTCAGATTGATGCGGGTATTTTCCAATTCCCGGTTCAAGAGCAGAATCTGGGGGTGATCCAGACGATATTCGTTTTTGGTGATGAGCTTGGTGATCAGTGCCTGAGTTTCCACCGCTTGTCTTCTCAGCTCTTCCACATAGGGGGCCTTGGTCAAGTTTTCAATATCCACCAAGAGGGAGTCCTGATCACGCAATTGCCGGGTAAGGATATCCAGAGACTTCGCCGAAACAGCCTGCTCGGTAAGGGCAGCTTCCAGCATGGCCTCCACCTCTGCAGCTTGTTCGATGAGCTTGGTAGTCTCGATGGTAAGCTCAGTGAGTTTATTTAAGTTCTTAAATTCTCTGAGATCGTTTTCAGAAGCCTGCAAGCGTCTGCTGATGGCATCTAATTGGGTTTCCAGAAATTCGCGGATCGTGGTATATTCCAGCCTGGCATGCTGTGTATTCTGCTGTTGGATAGCCTCTGCGACGGCGTTTACCGCAGCCATAGCTTCCGTAGGGCTGGTAGATTCCAGGCTCAGGGTGAGGATATCAGTTTCACGCTTGGATTCCACCCTTACTCCAGCTAAACCGCTGGCAGGATCTCCTCTGGAAGCCATGGGGAAAAGGTCCCAATCAGGGTACTTTTTCATGATCTCCCAGGCCAGGGTGAAAGTGGGTTTACTCTTGATCAATTCAATTTGGTTGTTGATCGAGTTTCTGCCCATTCCCGGGCTTGCGATTAGCATGAAATCTGCACCCGTCTGCTGATCTTCCAAGAGGATCCTGTTTGACGCAGAGTATATTTTGGGTTGCCTTGCAGTATAAAATACTGTAGCTGCCAGCACGAGGACGAAGATCAATACGATCAGATAGCGATATTGCAATAATATGCGAAAATAATCAGAAATCTTTATTTCATCTTGAAGCTGTTGATTTTGTACTTGATTTTCCACTTAAGCCTTCCTTGATTTATAATCCAGATACTATGTTATACACGCTGAGTGCGATTGCAGCTTTGGATAAGAAATCTGCAACCCGGGAAAAAGCATAGAAGATAGTCCCCGAAACCACAATGGTATCTCCTGGCTGAAGAGCGGGAATCAATTCGGTGTCACCAGTCTCCAGATACTGCTTGAAATTTACCCAAATCACCTTGTCGTCTTCTGCTATAGGACGCACGATACGGATCTTAGTAAGCTTGGCATCTTCTCTGGGACCCCCGGCAAGAGCCAGCAGGGTCAAGAAATCGGTATCATCGGGTACGACATAGAGTCCCGGCTTGGCTACCTGGCCGAGAATATAGGTATTCATTTTTAATTTTTCTACACCACTACGGGCACCGTCAAAGGTGTATGCCGATATATTACTCGTAGGCGAAAAGGTAACCGAGCCTTGAGCAAATAATGTTAAACTTATACAGATCAATAGGATCGCAAACAGAATCTTCTTCACACTTTCCTCTTTTGCATTTTACGTAAAATTCCTGAGCTCGGCTTTATAGTCAAGCTCTTTCTTAAGGCCGGGTTGATTTCAATCAAAATATAGCCCATAATTATTGTACTATGAACACACGTTCAACAGATTCTGAGCCCATATACATCTGATGTTGGACATCCCAATCAAAATAATCTATGCGCCAACGTAGCACGTCACCAGGATGAATGCGATCTTCTTCGTCTTCAGAGCTGATGATGGGGAAGGGTAAGGTAAGGGGATCTATCTCATTGGCCAGATTGAAATCTGTGTGCCAGATCAGTTTTCGGTTTTCATTCCACACCAATATGCGATAAAAGCCTGAAGAGTCATCAGCTCTGTTCCACTGAAACTCCAGGTTTGCAATATTTTGCGTAGTGCCATTATCGGGGCCGACCAGATATGGTTTGGCCAGGATGGCGTAAGATACTGTATCAGAGACTGCGCTATTGCCGCTGGCATCAAAAAGCTCTACATAATACGAGTACCAAACTCTTTCCACCAGTGGCCCTTGATCCAGATAGCTGTTTCTATTAGCTTGAATCTCATCTACTTCCACGGGCTCGATATCTATATCAGAAAAGCGATAGATCTTCATGTGGCTGAGATCGGTATCCACCAGAGGTTCCCAGGCGATCCTGATCATCTGCCCTTCAGGAACAGTATCGATGCCGTTGTTTTCATCAGTAATTTCCGTCAAGGCACCATTGATATAGATGGGACTGTCTCCCGGATCGCCCAAATGCGGAATCAAGACAGGCTGTATGGGGGGAGTGGTATCCTTGCCGGCATCATCCTCACCAGCACAGCCGGTGAGGATGATCAGTAGCAAGATAATGTATCCAAGGTATTTCATATTTTCTCCTAAAATCTGACCCGCAGCCCCAGTCTATTGCTTATTCCGATAGGATTTGTGATCAAGGCGTAATCCAGGAATATGCCATATATTTTGAGGCTGGCTCCGCAGCTAAGGTTTTTATCGTAATATCCCAGCCGCAGATTTGCCCGATCATCGTAATTCCAATCAAGGCCATAGTGGCTGGTTCCATTGTATATATAGTCATAATCATAGGCCACAATCAGCTTACTCTTCAATGACGTCATGGGCTGCTCTATTGCCACGCCCACCTTGGTATTGAAGAGCACTTCATCCTTGATCTCGCTATTGGTATCCCAACTGATGGAGGTGCCGGCCACATCCTGAAAATTCAGGCCGAAGTGCAGATCTCCCAAAGATTCCTCATCAAAGATCACTGCCAGATCAGTACGCAGTTTCAAGCCCAGATCAAAGCCTGTCCCGGTGCCCGAATTGTCCATGATCTTGCGTTGAATAAATTTGACATTGCCGCCCAAGCCCAGTTCAAAGGGGACTTCAAAGAATTGCCAGCCCATATTCGCACCAAACTTGATGTTCTTGGAAAAGGCAAATTGGTAGAGATTGTCGGTAGAGCTAAAAGTGCCATCCGGTATCCCCGGCAAGTGCAGGAGAATGTTATTTATCCGCTCATCGACATTGCTGCCGATCAGGTGACTCTCATTAAAACGTGGTATATCACTTACCGTTAAGCGAGTCACGTTAAAAGCGATGGATACCTCATTAGGCAAAGGTTGCACATAGCCGAGGTGATCGTAGCTTGCCAGATTCTTATACAAAAAGGCATGCATGGCAGAGACCTCAGACTCCCGGATTTGCGCAAGACCACCGCTATTCCAGTAAATGGCAGAACCATCGTCTGCCAGGGACGCAAAGGCTCCACCCATTCCCAGAGCCCGAACTCCAGCACCAATCATCATAAAATCACCGGCATATCTGCCAGCGGAGATGGGGATTACCATTATGAAGGCCAAAAGGCTTAGGATTATTATCTTTTTCATCTTTCTTGCTCCTATCTCAGGATTGCCATTTTCATGATTTTTTCAATTTTCTTGTTTCCCTTGCGGGCAACGACCTTATAAAAGTAAGTCCCATTGGCCAGGACGAATCCTTGCTCATCCTTACAATCCCAAGCGTACACCGTACGGGGATATTCGTGATAGCCCACTCCGGTAGGTAGATGGCGCATCGTCTTTACCAAGCGTCCGCTGATGGTATAGATCTTGACAAAGACTTCATCTGCAGAATCAGTAAGGGTATAAGTAAAGCGGGTTCTACCATCATTCTTGGGGTCCTGAGCCTGACCCAGGACTGGATTGGGATAGTTCCCGATGTTTACGATATCAAAGTGATCATTCACGATGAATTGTATTTCACGGGTCATGAAATTGCCATTGAGATCACGGCAATCCACTTTGAGTTCATGATTTCCCCGGCTCAATGCCAATTGGTATTTGATCGGAATCCGGCTGATATTTTCCCGGTTGATACTGATCACATAGTCAGTCTCAGGGACGGCATTGCCATCGAGGAAGAGCTGGATGGAATTGTCTATCACATCAATGCCATTGGCATCGGACAAAAGTAGTGATACCACACCATTTCCAGCCACATATCCGCCCACGGTAAATTCCTGATCTTCCACGTTCACGTCCACAGAAGGCAGCTTTTTATCCGTATTTCTGAAGATGGCGAATATGCCTTCCCGGCTTACTTCAAAGATCACCCTGTTCGTGGTTACCGAGACATGCCCACCATGCAAGACCCACTTTTCAAACTCGGCGTTATAGCGATAAATCTTGTAGCTATTATCGGATTCATGGGCTTGCGTATCCACATCCTCATCATTATACAAGAAGGTGAATTCCACGCGTTTTCCGTTTACAAAGAAACCCAGAGAATCCACCAGGGTGCTATCCAGGAGCTTGATCTCATAGGGTTTGGAATATTGAACATTCCCAGCCATGTCGGGATACTGCATCATGATTGGTTTCACATCCGGCTGATTGAGTGGCAAGATCTCAGATAGTCCATTTAAAGATATTCCAGTAGTACCGGAGCTCACAAAACCCGGTGGAATCACACAGCTCAGGTTTTGGTCTATGCTGTGGATGGTGGCTCCAGAGGAATCCACACTGTAATAATTCATCGGCACTGTGATCGAGATGTAGTTGTTTGTCTCCAAAGAGTAGGGATAATTCCACTCTGAAAAAGCATTGGTGGTATTCACCCTGGCCTGCAGGACACGGTGGCCATTGGGCATATTTTGCAGATCGATCGTCTCCCAGCGTTCTTCGTTCACCGCCAAAGGCGCAAAATCCTGGACAGAAAACAGTGCGTAGGTAGAGTCCTGCGGTTGCCATATGTACAGTTTCAGATCTGTGGCAAGTGAAGCTGTGTTGCCGATATTGCTACCTTTGATCCTCAATTTGGGCTCGGCATTGCCGGGGTCAAAGACGATATCACGCAAAAAGAGATCGGGTCCGGCTACCTGAAAAGCATCCAGGGGAGACTCGTAATGCACAGTATCTGCCGTAGTAAAGTAATACTTAAAATATAGCTCTTTACCGGTTTGGAACTTTTTTAACTTCTGGGTGGTAACCCAGATGCTGTTATCTTCCTGGCTCATCTGCATGGGCAAATCCACCCAGGTGGTTTGTATCACACCAGTAAAGGTCTTCGTACTATCCGTACGCACCGAGACATACATATCCATGATCGTATCCATGCTAAAGACCTTGGCAGTAAAACCAATGGAGTCTGCATAGCTTGGCATACTCGGAAGACACGCGTTATGCTTGATTGCCGGACGTCCCACCCCAAAGAAGCTATGTCCTACATATTCTCTGGTGGGAGAGTAACCGGCCACAAGGACCTTACGGGTATAATTTGTAGGGGTTGCCGGAAGTACGTATGTGGCATTATATATTCCATTTATCACCGGCAGATCATAGGGCACGTTTTTGATGATCTCATTAAGATCCATGACATATAGTCTGGCAGCAGTGACATCCGGAGGAAATTCTGCCCGAACGCGCAAAGTATCTCCAGCGGCAGGATTTGTATTCAGCACGCTGACAGACAGATCAAGGGCCGGCTTATTCAGCTTGATCAGCGGATCTCCGATATACGCAGATCCATCGGTCATAGCCTTACGTGCAGCCGCCGAATCTGTGGAGGTATAAAACCTGGCCAGGGCATACAAATAGGCTTCTGAAAAGCTTTCAAAATCGTGAGAAAAAGCCGCTTCATTAAAGGCTCTTCCCCAATCTTCATCCTGATACAGATAGCCGAGTCCAGTAAAGCCCAAAGCCGCTATCGCCCCTTTGTTGGGAACGTTCACCAGGGCTTCAGAGATAGTATTCGCTCCATTCGTATCAAAGGCTGAAGCATAACAAGCCAGAGACAAAAAGACCGGGTAGGTCTGATTGTTCAGCGTGGCCACATCATTGAAGTTAAAGAGGTTATAGTCTGCCCAGACCCGTCCCCCACCATGGCCCATAAACTGCACATATTGGGTTCCACTATTGATGGCATCCTTGAGGTTAAAAGTACCGCCAAAATAACCCGGGCTTACAGTTTGAGTAGAGGTATATACTCTGGTAACCCGATAATCTTCGGGCACACAAAAGCGGCGGGTGCGTTCAGACTGTTGGGCAAAAATGTCATCCGCATCGTCTATTTTACCGCCGGTTGCAAAGGTTAAATGGCTGTTCCACAATCTATTTGTGCGCAGATCCTGACGGTAAGACTGAGCCTTGAGGGCGTAATCCATAATCTGCTCATCAGTCCAGACACAGATTCTGGCCACAGTGATATCCGGCACAGTATCTTCACCTACAATGCAGCCAAACCAGGTATCAGCAGCAGTGGCGCCGTGTTTGTAGGTCCAGGTTTTTTTGACCGGGATCAGGTTATACATGCGGCTGGGACTATTGTCCCGGGTATCTGCTATTCCTTCGCCCAAGAGCATCACATGGGTCAATTGCGGTGTGCTCCAATTGTTATAGGCATATTTCAAGAAGTCTTTTATCGCCTCTGCGGAAACGATGCCACTATTAAACTCATCATATACATCCTGCAAATCCACAATCTTCACCACGTTGCCCTCGGATTGCCAGAGGTCGGCAAGCAGCATAGTGCCTTCGGACTCTATAAATTCGTAAGGTGTGATCACGATCACATTGGCCGCGTGCATAGGATTGCGCAGGTCTGAAGGGATATTCAGCCGCATCTGTTTGGGCACTTTCTTGGAGCCTTCTTCCACAGCGTAATAGCGAATAGTTTGAGAGGATACGCTATCTTGCAGGCTCACTGTCCAGGGTGCAGCTCCACCCACATGGAAAGGTTCGATCTGCAAACTGGTAAATTTGCTGGAGCCGATCTTATACACCGAAACGTTCGGGGAAGAAAAGCCCTGCAATTCAAACTGCACCAGCCCATTGGGACGGTCCTTGGGTTTGCTGAATTTCATGAAATCCAGATCTGTCTTATATTCCCGCCAATAGGTGATTTCGATATAGTCCAGCAGCACCTGCTCTCTATCTGCGGATTCTGTATTGCCGGACAAACTGATATAGACGTTATTGGTCCCGTGTCTCAGAAATGAGTTTGAGATCGGGTCTTGATTGTAAAAGATCTTTTCCGTCTGCCCTACCCAGCTATGGCTATTTACCATGGCTTGATTGAGACGGATAGCAGCCTCATGATCATACTCCCCTTGCCCAATATATTCCTTGTATGTCAGTCCATGCAAGACAATCTTGGCAGCAGCTTTACGGATCGCACTATCGATAGGATACTGCAGTTCTATGGGTACGATTTCCAGATTGGGAGCATTGATCTTATTCCAAAACCAGAGATCCTCCCGATAGAAATTTTGGCTGAGATTGCTCCAGCCTCTGCCCAGCTTATCGCTTATCAGTTGCTTTTCGAAGTGCACGGTTTCTTCATAGGCATCTGCAAGTATATACTCATTGGGTTTGCTATTGATGAGTCCGCCATTTTCCACCACCATGCGCGCACCGAAACCATCTTTGAGCCCCAAAGTATAAACGTTTTCTGCAGTATAATCGTCGTAATAAGTAGTATCCCCATAATGGCGGTCACCAAAGAACTCAAAGTAGTCTCCATTATCAAAACTACCGTCATTTTCTCCCGCAAAGTGAATGGGAATCTGCCCATATTCATCGCTGAGTTCCAGATACCGGGGATCCACGTTATCGATATTCCAGCTCATTTCTATGCCCAATGAGTCTGTCATTTGGCTTATGAAATCCCTGAGTTCGGGGTAGCCAACTTTGTAGATGCCTTCGCTATCCACCACGAGCTGAATCTCAGAGATGAGGCTGGTAGTGGTTTTGGGAGAGGCATAATCATCAGCCTTGTCTCTGGGCTTGCGCCAGGATTTTGAGCTGAGGTTATTGATGAAGAACTTATCGGCCACAGGATCCAAAGGATTTTTGCTGATCTGCCAATCCGGACTGCCAGCCTTGCTACCGCTGATGGATACCACTATTTCAATTTCACTGTGCACCGTGAGCTGATGATTTGCCGCAGAGTACTGGAAAGGATATACTCTCACACTCACAAAACGGCGATTCCCGATAAAGGCGGGCTCGGATACCGTAACTATTTGAGTGGGATACAAGCTGGATTTGCTATAAGCAGTATAGTCCTTCTCATAGCTATAGCTTTGCTGGCCATCATTCACATTCATCCTCGCCACGGGGCCGATCTTGATATCCCGCAGGCTCTGCGTCTTTGAGGAAAGCACCCGGACAGTAGCCTGTCCATCGATGGGAATGGCTACCGGCACAGAGAATACTCTCAGCTCTGGATAGCCCTCTTCGGAGCTGCGCGAGCCTTCCTCCATCACGATCTGATGATATTTCTCCTGCTCAATCTTGGTTTCTTCCAATTCATAAGCCGGAAGGGTAAATTTCAGGGTCAGCGCATCACCGCTTTCGCTGATCAGGCTGATGGGATTGCCAAACATGAATATTGGCAATGCCATCAGAATAGCACATATATATAGTCTCATAATCTCTCCATTACGTTAGAATGTTTTTTCTAAGGCCAATGTCGGTGCGATACACTTTATCGGGAAAATCTATGCTTTTGATATCGCGATATACCGCTGTTTTGGCTTGTTCCAGAGTATCCGCCATGTTCATTACGGTCAGGATTCTGCCACCCCAGCTCACCAAGCCGTTCCGGCTGCTCTTTACTCCGGAAAAGAATACTTTTGAACTCATTCGGGGAATATGGAATTTTATCCCCTTTTTGTAAGCAGAAGGATAGCCTGGCGCTACCAGCACCACTGCCACCGCTGCCTTATTCATCCATGCCAGCTTCAGCTCTTTCATCCTGCCATCTGTAATCGCCAGGCAGAGCTCCATAAAGTCGGTCTTGAGCAAAGGCAAGAGGGCCTGAGTCTCAGGATCGCCAAAACGGCAATTGAATTCCACAACCTTCGGCCCCTGAGACGTAATCATCAGTCCCAGATACAAAACCCCTTCATAGGGGCAGCCGAGCTCTCTCATTGCGTCAAGGACAGGTGCCAGGATCTTTTCTTCGATCTCCTGACGGTATTTCTCCGCTTCGGGGATGGGGCATACAGCGCCCATGCCACCGGTATTGGGACCCCTGTCTTGATCATAGAGTTGCTTGTGATCTTGAGCAAAAAGACTGGTCTGGAAAGCATCTTTAGCGCAAAAAGCGAAGAGCGACACCTCCCAACCCTGCAAATATTCTTCGGCCAATACTCCACTTTCACCTGCGCTTTGTCTAAATAAACTGGCGCAGGCCTGAATGGCCTCGGGCTCATTTGAACAGATTATTACTCCTTTCCCTGCGGCCAGGCCATCTGCTTTGAGCACGATGGGATAGCTGCATTTTGCCAGGAAATCCCTGGCCTGAACTTCGTCCCGCAGCAGGCTATAGCCAGCAGTTGGGACCTGATTTGCCAGCATTAGCTGCTTGGCAAAAACTTTTGAAGTTTCCAGTCTGCCGGCAGCTTGTGAAGGCGCCAGCACCCTGATCCCCTCTGCTCTGAGTAGATCAGAGAGTCCGTCTTTGATAGGCTGTTCGGGTCCGATAAAGACCATATCCACTGTCTCGGCCTGACAAAACTCTACAATCTCATCCGGTCCTGATAGCGGTAAACAGCGAAAATCCTCTGCCATACCGGCATTGCCGGGGCTTATGATGATTTCTTTTGTTTTGTTGCCACGGCTAAACGCATCCGCTATCGCGTGTTCACGTCCGCCACTTCCTATTATCAGTACTTTCAAAAGTCTTTATCCTGTAATAACTTGATCAACAAAATGATACCCGCTTCGGCAGCCTTGTGTCTCACGCTTTCGCGATCTCCACGCAGATACATATGCACATGCTTAAGTTTGTCAGACACTGCAAACGCAAAGTGCACAGTGCCCACCGGTTTTTCCTGGCTGCCACCATCTGGTCCGGCAATGCCTGTAACTGCTATTGCCACATCGCTTCGGAATAATTTTTGCACGCCCTTGGCCATGGCCAGTGCAGTTTCCGGGCTCACTGCTCCATGCGCTTCGATGGTAGTTACACCAAGCAGTTCTTCTTTGATGCGGTTTGCATAGCTCACCACACCGCCTAATAGCGCTTCGGAGGCTCCGGGAATAGCAGCGAGATAGGCTTGCAGGAGTCCTGCCGTGCAAGATTCTGCCACGGCCAGCGTAAGCTGTTTTTCCTGCAAAAGCTTTAGCAGCACATTGGCTGGAGTATCGCCATCTGTGCCCCAGATTTGCCCTCCAATCTTAGCCATGATCTGCGCTTCGGCCTTGTCTCTGGCTTTGGCATCGCATCCGGTGATCTTCAAATCCAATCTGCCCGTCTGCGGAAGCCAGGCCAAATTCACTCCCTTGGGTAATTCATGCTCCGAAAGCGTCTCTGCCAAAGCAGATTCAGACACTCCAAAGCAGTGCAAAGTTCTCTGAATGATCGCTTCAACCCCAGGATATGCCTGCGCCAAAATGCCGCGAATGTGAACGTCAAAATTATGCTTCATCTCCAGCGGAACGCCTTGCAGGGCAAAAAAGTTCTTCTGGCCTTCTTGATAATGCAGGGAAGGAGCTGTGCCGCGCCCATTATCAAGAGCGATAAATCCTTCGGGCACCATTGCTTGAGAGCGGTTTGTCTGGGGAATATTTTTGTTTATGGGAGCATATCTTTGTTTTATTGTCGTCCAGATCTCTTCATGAAATATCAGCTCTTTGCCAAAATATGCCGCAATTACAGCCCGGCTGATGTCATCTTCGGTAGGGCCCAAGCCACCGGTACTGAACACGACGTCATATCGTGTCCAGAAATGATCCAGAGCTTCCAGAATAGCTTCTGTTTCGTCTTTGATGGCAATGGCCTCGCTCACTTCAAAACCCATCAGAGCGAGCTGGGAGCCCATCCAGGCAAGATTCGTATTTACCGTCTTGCCCAAGAGTATCTCATTGCCAATGCTGATAATAGCGCAGCGTATATTCATATTCAATAAGACTTTGCAAAGACCACGCGCTGCTGGGAAGGCTTGCTGCAACAAATGCATTTGCCTTCTTCCTGCTCTGCGTCAAAGGGAATGCAGCGAATAGTGACTTTGAGATCGGTTTTTATCTGCTCTTCGCAGGCTGTGTCTCCACACCAATGCGCCAGGGCAAAGCCGCCATGGATCTCCGGTTGATCTTGGTTTTTGGGAGTGTAATAGCGGTAAAATTCGTCTTTATCATCGATCTTGATAGTATTGACCTGTCTGAATTCCAGAGCTCTCTGGTAATAGACATCCTGCATTTCTCTAAGATTTTGTAGTACATAAGCTTTCAGTTCAGCTACAGGGACGCTCTGTTTATCTCTGGGCTCTTTATCACGTCTGGCCACCATCACAGCTTCGGAAGCTATGTCTCTGGGGCCGATTTCCACGCGGAGGGGTATGCCTTTTTTGATCCAATACCAATTGCGCTCACTGCCGGTAAGATCACGATCATCCAATTCGACATAAAGGCGCATATCTTCAAAATATTCTTTGTAAAAGAGGGCTTCAACCTTCTTGCAATAGGCCAGCACCTCTACCTTTTCTTCTTCGTTGCGGTAGATGGGAATGAGAGCAATGTGGGAAGGGGCAATTTTGGGAGGCAAAACCAGGCCATCATCATCGCTATGCGCCATGATCAAAGCCCCGATCAAACGGGTAGATACTCCCCAGGACGTGGTCCAGGCATATTCCAGCCCGCCTGCTCTGCTCTGAAATTTGATCTCAGAAGCTTTGGCAAAATTTTGCCCTAAGAAATGCGAAGTGCCGGATTGTAAGGCCTTCTTATCCTGCATCATAGCTTCGATGCAATAGGTATTCACCGCTCCGGGAAATTTCTCGCCTTCGGTCTTTTCACCTTTGATCACCGGCAAAGCCAGATACTCGGCCGCAAAATCTGCATATACATCCAGCATTTTGCGGGTCTCCAGCATGGCATCATCCTGGCTTTCGTGCACAGTGTGCCCTTCTTGCCAGAGGAATTCTGCGGTTCTCAGGAAGAGCCGGGTACGCATTTCCCAACGCACGATATTCGCCCATTGATTGATCAAAAGGGGCAGATCACGATAGGAATTTACCCATCTGGCAAAGGAAGCACCGATGATGGTTTCGCTGGTAGGGCGCACGATGAGAGGCTCGGTAAGCTCTCCGGCCACTTTGAGTCCGCCATGGCCATCATCTTCCAGGCGCGAGTGAGTCACCACTGCACATTCTTTGGCAAAGCCTTCCACGTGCTCGGCTTCTTTCTCGAAAAAGCTTTTCGGAATGAAAATGGGGAAGTAGGCGTTACGATGCCCCGTATCCCGGAACATCTGGTCCAGCGCTTTTTGGATATTTTCCCAAATCGCATAACCCCAGGGTTTTATCACCATGCATCCGCGTACGTCACTATTTTCAGCCAGATCAGCTGCTTTGATCACTTGTTGGTACCACTCCGCATAATTTTGTTCACGGGTGGGCTCTATCGCAGTCCTTATCTTTTTACTCATCAATTCTCCATGCATTTTTAGCTATGATACCCAATCTTGGGCAAGGGCAATTTCTGTCAATATTCTTTAGCCTTGGACTCTATTCAAACTCAGCTTTATCAAGGCTTTTGCCTATGTATGAAATTTATAAAAGAAGGGCATAATATGATAACTGTTTATATACCTAGCAGTTAGCCGAATTGGCCAATGTTGAGATATTTCTACTGTTTGTTCGGCATCAAAGCCAGAAAAGGCGCGCCTTGCCCGCTTTGCCAGCGCGCTTGCTTTTAACATGTTTTGGACTCGAGGTGACTTGAGGTTCTGAGTCATCTCGAGTCCAAGACATGTTAAAAGCGAATCAAAACATCAGGGAAGGGCTCTGGCTTTATACAGGGCAATGCTATTTATTTCGGATTATTTAAATATCTTGTTCTGGCAGGTCTGGGGTCAGATTCCTTTCATGACCAGTGCTTCCCAGGGCTTTTTCAAGGTGTAGTTCATCACCAAACGCTTTTTACCCAAGAGCTTGTCCGGCACCCGATCCGCATATTCATCCAAAACAAGATAGGTATCAAAGCTGAGTCCTGCCTGTTTTGCTGCCTCTTCCACGATCTTGATTCCTTCTTCCACCAAAGCCTGTTCAGTGTACTGCATGAGATTGGTATTGCAGATCAGCTCATGCACCTTGAGCCGGGAAGAAAACTCCAGCATTTCGATCATGACCAGTATTTCGGGGACGGTGGTGGTATAGGGCCGGGAGGTATTTACCACCAAACGCGTGTGATAACCACGTTTTTTTATGGGATCTTCAAAGCGTCCCAAAGCTCTACAGCCGGAAGGATCGCCACCCACATCCAGAATCACCAGACGGCTGCTGTCTTCGATCGCGCCTTTCACCCGGGGTGAGATCATCGGCAGATCGGCATGGGAAAATTGTCCCTCGGGGGCTATCACCTCAATGCCTTCCAGGGCAAATTCATCCCGTACATCGCGGCTTCGGAAATAGGGATTTACCACGTCCAGATCTGACAGGGATACGTTCTTGCCTTCAGCTTTCAAGCTGCGGGCCAGATGGATGCTGTATTCGCTTTTCCCGCTGCCGTAAGCTCCGATTATTATATACATATTCATATTTCTACTCTCAGTTTTCTTAAGTTTTGGATGATTTCAGGATAATCCAGACAAAAGGCAAGCGCCAGTTTCTTGATCTCATCATGGTGCTTTTTGCTGTCTTCATCATAGATGGCCAGGGTTTGCATGCCGGCAGCCTGAGCTGCTTGCACTCCGGTGAGGGTGTCTTCGATCGCTATACATTCAGCGGGCTCAAGACCCAGGTCTTTGGCACAGTTCAGATAGATATCTGGAAAGGGTTTGCCCAGGACATCAGCGTCACCAGTGGAAAAGGCATCAAAATAGTCCCATACCGCATTGAACGTTAGTGAGCTACGTGCCAATTCATAAGAATTGCTGGTCGCCAAACCCAGTTTCAGCCCCGCAGCTTTGATCCGCGGCAGCAATTCTGCCACACCAGCTTTGAGCATTACAGAATTGGCGTAATGCTCTGCCACCATCTCAGTCCAGATCTTCATGATCTGGGCGTTAGTTTCCGTTAAGCCAAAGCGCGTACGGAAATACTCTGCAGTTTGGATGAAACTATTGCCCGAAGGCAGGTTGTCAAAGAGATCTTCCGGCACGACTACGCCACGGGAGCTGAGAAATTCTTCATCTACTTCTCGCCATAAACCCATGGAATCTATCAAAGTACCGTCAAGATCGAATATTATCGCTTTTATCTTCATAATAAATTGGAGCGGGAAACGGGGGTCGAACCCGCGACTTCAACCTTGGCAAGGTTGCGCTCTACCACTGAGCTATTCCCGCTAATAATATGGTACCAGAGGCCGGACTTGAACCGGCACGGGCT